>JAJYKK010000001.1 GCA_021788645.1 Pseudomonadota bacterium | reverse complement strand
GCGATTGCAGGTCGTCTTTCTGCCCGTGGCTGGGTACGCGGCAATAGACCACCGTCAGGCGCTTTTCGTCCGCCTTGCCAAGAATGCCGCGAACGTCATCCTCGTCGAAGTAGCGATGCCCGGAAGGGAGACGCTTGCTTTTAAGCAGCCCGTCGCGCTCCCACCGGCGAACGGTTGAAGCTGATCGACCTATCCGGCGGGCGAAGTCGCTGATGTTGTAGTGCTTGTCCCTTTAGATAATTATCGAAAGATATGAACAATATTCAAGCATCAGTTAAAACCTCCTTGTGAATGCGGTGCCCAATATTCGCCCACGCCGCTGTTCCGACTCAAGTGACAATTTTGTAAGTAGCGCCTGAGGCCGCGGAAAAGACATCCGACACCCGTCCTTGTCGCCAGGGCACCATGCCGTGCCGCATCCGCACCCGGCACTGCATTTTTGCAGGCCAAGCCGTATAATGACGACATTTGATCGTTCCCATGCTATTCGACCGTCCGCTTCCAGCCCAGGGACTGCGCACCCGGTACTCCGGACTCCAGGGTTCCAGCGATGCGTTGGCGCTTGCCCAACTGTCGCAAGCGAGGAAACCGCTCGTCCTGTTGACGGCGAGCGCGTCGCAGGCGCAGCGGTTGCGCGAGGAAATCCCCTATTTCTCGCCCCAGGCGTCCATTCACCTGCTGCCGGACTGGGAAACGCTGCCCTACGACAACTTCTCGCCGCATCAGGACCTCGTCTCCGAACGCCTTGCCACGCTGTATCAGATGCAAAACCGGGCGGCGGACATCACCATCGTCCCGGCACAGACGGCGCTCTATCGCCTGCCGCCGCCGGAATTCCTGGCCGCACACACTTTCTTCATCGCGCAGGGGGACAGGATCGATGTGGAGGGATTGCGCGCGCAATTGTCCCTCGCGGGCTATACCCACGTCACGCAGGTCTTAAGCCCCGGCGAATACAGCGTGCGCGGCGGGATCATCGACCTCTTCCCGATGGGCAGCGCGGTACCCTACCGGCTCGACCTTTTCGACAACGAAGTCGAAACGTTGCGGACGTTCGACGTGGACACGCAGCGGTCCATCTATCCCATCCAGGCCATCCGCCTGCTGCCCGCCCGCGAGTTTCCCCTCGACGAGGCCGGTATCGCGCGCTTCCGGCAGAGTTTTCGCGAAACGTTCGAAGGCGACCCTTCCAAAAGCCCGCTCTACCGCGATGTCAGCCAGGGCCTCGCCCCTGCCGGGATCGAATACTATCTGCCGCTTTTCTTCGAGAAGACCGCCACACTGTTTGACTACCTCCCGCCCGCCAGCCTGCTGTGCCTTCATGGGGATCTCAGGAGCGCCATCGAAGATTTCGAGCGGGACACCCGTTCGCGCCATGACCTGCTGCGGGGGGACCGCGGGCGCCCCATCCTGCCGCCACAGGCGCTTTTCCTGGGCGTCGACGCCTTCCTCGGCGCCCTCAAGGCCTATCCGCGCATAGAAATCCTCCCTGACGGCGAGCGCGCGGCCTTGCCCGCGGATGCGTCGCACTGCGCGACCGGCGGCCTGCCTGGGCTCCAGATCGACCGGCGTGCGGAAAATCCGGTCCATCTGCTGGCGGCGTACGTGCAAAGCTTCGACGGCCGCATCCTCGTGGCTGCCGAAAGCCCGGGACGCCGGGAGACCATGCTCGGTTACTTCAGGGAATATGGACTGTCCCCGGCGGTGTGCGAGAGCTTTGAGCAATTCAGGGCAGCCCCGGGGCGTTTCATGCTCGGGGTGGCGCCCGTCAGCACCGGATTTGTGCTGACGACGGAACGTCTTGCCGTCATCACCGAGAACGAACTCTACGCCACGCAGGTGCGTCCCAGAAGCGCCCGGGACCCGCGCCGCACGCCGCTCGAAGGCATGCTGCGGGACCTCTCCGAGGTCAAGGTGGGCGATCCCGTAGTCCATGAGGAACACGGGATCGGGCGATACCTCGGCCTGATCAAGATGGACCTCGGAGAAGGCGAGACCGAGTTTCTGCAGCTCGAATACGCCGGCGGCGACAAGCTCTACGTTCCCGTCTCGCAGCTTCATCTCATCGGGCGATATAGCGGCGCGGCGCCCGAAGCCGCCCCGCTGCATCGGCTGGGCAGCGGTCAATGGGAGAAGGCTAAGCGCCGCGCCTTGAAGCAAGTGCGCGACACCGCCGCCGAACTCCTCAACCTCTATGCCCAACGCGCAGCGCGCCAAGGCCACGCCTTCGGCTTCAATCAGCACGACTACGAAGCGTTCGCGGACGCCTTCGGCTTCGAAGAGACCGCCGACCAGGCGGCGGCCATTCAATCGGTCACCGAGGACATGCGAAGCGGGCGACCGATGGACCGTCTGATCTGTGGGGACGTGGGCTTCGGCAAGACCGAGGTGGCCCTGCGCGCCGCCTTCATCGCCCTCATGGATGCCCGCCAGGTGGCGGTCCTGGTGCCGACGACGCTGCTGGCCGAACAGCATTTCCAAAACTTCTCGGACCGCTTCGCCGACTGGCCGGTCAGGCTTGCCGAACTTTCCCGCTTCCGGGGCGCCAAGGAACAAGCGGATGCACTCAAGGGCATCGCCGAAGGCCGCATCGACCTCGTGATCGGCACCCATCGCCTGCTCCAAGGAGACGTCAAGTTCAAGAACCTGGGACTCGTCATCATCGACGAGGAGCATCGCTTCGGCGTGCGCCAGAAGGAACGCCTCAAGGCCTTGCGGGCGGAAGTCGACGTGCTCACCCTCACCGCGACGCCGATTCCGCGCACGCTCGCCATGGCCCTCGAAGGCCTGCGAGGCTTCTCGGTCATCGCGACCGCGCCGCAACGCCGCCTCGCCATCAAGACCTTCGTCTCGCCCTACAGCGACGGCATCATCCGCGAGGCCGCCCTGCGCGAACTGAAGCGCGGGGGCCAGATCTACTTCCTGCATAACGAGGTGGAGACCATCTACAACATGCAGGAAAAGCTCACCCAGCTCCTCCCCGAGGCGCGCATCGAAGTGGCCCACGGCCAGATGCGCGAGCGTGCGCTGGAACAGGTGATGCGGGGATTCTACCAACAGCGGTTCAACGTGCTCCTGTGCACGACCATCATCGAGACGGGCATCGACGTCCCCAGCGCCAACACGATCATCATCAACCGCGCGGACCGTTTCGGACTCGCGCAGTTGCACCAGCTGCGCGGGCGGGTCGGGCGCTCGCATCATCAGGCCTACGCGTACCTGCTCACCCCGTCCGAGGACGCCCTCACGGTGCAGGCCAAGAAAAGGCTCGAGGCCATCCAGGCGCTGGAGGAATTGGGCTCGGGCTTCTACCTCGCCATGCATGACCTCGAGATCCGCGGGGCAGGCGAGGTGCTGGGAGAAGCCCAAAGCGGGGAAATGCAGGAGGTCGGCTTCAACCTTTATACGGAAATGCTCACCCAGGCCGTCGAGGCGTTGCGCCAAGGCAAGGAGCCGGATGTGGCCCAACCGCTCGGCGCCACGACGGACATCAACCTGCACGTGCCCGCCCTGTTGCCGGACGACTATTGCGGTGATATCCATGAGCGCCTGGTTCTTTATAAGCGGCTTGCGAACTGCGCGGGCCTCGACGACCTCGATCGCCTCCATGAGGAGCTGATCGACCGCTTCGGCTTGCCTCCCGATGCGGCGCAAGCCTTGCTCGAGACCCATCGTCTGCGCCTTCTCGCCCAGCCGCTCGGGATCTCACGGATCGATGCCGGCGCAGAAAGCGTTCTGGTACAATTCGTCCCCGATCCCCCGGTGGGAGCCGCCAAGATCCTGGCCCTGCTCAAAGGACAAGCCCGCTATCGCCTGAGCGGACCCGACAAGCTGCGCATCGAGGTGCACGCGGCAAGCGTGGCGGATCGGGTCAGCGCCGTTAAGACACTATTCAAAGAACTCTCCTGACGCGGAACCATCATGGACCTCATCGTGCAAGGGCTCGCGCTGACCGATCGTGAGGTGAACGAGGTCATGCGGCTGAGCGGCGCCGTCTCGCTTCAGCCCATTGATGACAAGGCTGTGCGGCTGGATGCCGCCGCGCAGGATCGCATGCCCGCCGTGCGCGCATACTGCGACGGTGCCCAACTGGACTGCACGTGCGTTGACGCCCCCATGTCGCTCGACCGGTTCGGCCTGTTCGCGATGGACATGGATTCGACCCTGATCACGATCGAGTGCATCGACGAGATCGCCGACATGGCCGGCGTGAAACCCGAGGTCGCGGCGATCACGGCCGCGGCGATGCGAGGAGAGATCGACTTCGCGGAAAGCCTTACGCAACGCGTTGCACTCCTCGCCGGGTTGCCCGAAGGGATGCTCGCGCGGGTCTACGAAGAGCGCCTGCGGCTGAGCCCCGGCGCCGAGGAGACCCTGGCGCGCCTCAAGGCGCATGGGATCCGAACCTTGCTCGTCTCAGGCGGCTTCACGTTCTTCACCGAGCGCCTGAAACATCGCCTCGGCCTCGATTTCACGGCCGCCAACACGCTCGAGGTACGGGCCGGCCGCCTGACCGGCCGCGTCCTGGGCGCCATCCTCGACGCGCAAGGCAAGGCCCAGGCGCTGGAGCGGGTGCGCACCGCGCTCAACCTCGCGCGGGGGCAAGTCATCGCGGTGGGCGACGGCGCCAACGATCTCAAGATGATGGCCGTCGCAGGCGTCAGTGTCGCCTACCACGCCAAGCCGCGGGTGCGCGAGCAGGCCCTCTTCGCCATCAATCACGTCGGGCTCGACGGCGTGGTGAACCTTTTCAGCTGACGGCGCACGTCTGCCGCCCGATCGCGAAAGCCTGACCGGATAAGACCGTCTCTTCCCGCCCCCGCTTCCTGCGGACGGCTGCCTCGCCCTGTATGCGATATCACATAGGTCCTTTTCGGCTTTTATGTTATCAAGTGGCGGTAATGCCCTGCTGTTGGCCCAGGCGGGTGGCGGCGTCGTGCCCCCGCTGACCGAAAGACAAGAGGCGGAAATGGTCCGGAATGGCTGATTCGATCGACAAGCGGTTGGACGTTTGCGGCGTGTGCTGTCCCCTGCCCATCATCCGGCTGGGCGAATCCATCGCGGCGCTGAAGCCCGGACAGACCCTCGAGATCCTGGGCAACGACCCCGTCTTCGAGGCTTCCGTACGCGATTTCTGTCACGCCAACGGGCACACGATCCTTGCCGTGCGGCCCCTTGACCATCGCTGCATCGCCGTGCTGATCCGGGTGCGCGCATAGCCATGCCCCCTGCCGATGGCCCATCCGCCGCGCCCCATCCCCCCGCCAACGCGCGGCGCAAGGGCACGATCCTCCTCGTGAGCGGCGAACTGGACAAGGCGCTGGTCGCCTTCGAGGTCGCGGCGGGATTTCAAGCGATGGGCATGGACATCAGCATGTGGTTCGTGCTCTATGGCGCCAACTGCCTTCTCAAGCCCCGCGCCCTCCTGTCACCAGGCAAGTGGTGGCGAAGACTCGGCGCAGGCCCCGGGCGGGTGCCCGAGACCGACGTGGGCCTACAGCATCTGGTACGCGGCCTAAACCCCAGCGGGGCCGCCCATTTGCCACTTTCGCAGCTCAACTTTGGCGGCATCGGCCCCTGGGCCATCCGCCGCATCATGCGTGCCAAGGGGATGGCGCCGCTGGAGGATCTCATTCATCGCGCCCGGGATCTGGGGGTGCGCTTCACCATTTGCCAGATCTGCGTCGATGCGATGGCGTTCGCGGTGCCGGATGACTTGATCGTGCCTGCCGAGGTCAAGGGGGTCAGCACGTACTACCTCGAAGTCGCCGCCGCCGACTACAACGTCGCCTTCTGACCCCGTGCGGCCATCACCTTTAGCGAGAGGGGGCCCCAATTCGCGATGCGTCCCGTGAAAAAAAAAGCGCCCGCTCCTGACCTGTCCTATCAGGAACTCACCCTGCTCTTGCGCTTGGGGGAGCAGCTCGGGACCGAACTGGACCTTGAGAACGTGCTCACCCTCGTGGCGGAAACCGCACGACAGGTCGTGCAGGCGGAGACCCTCACGGTGCCCCTGATCGACAGGAATGGCCAGACGTTCACCTACCGCGCGGCGAGCGGCAAGTACGGTGCCGCCGTCCGCGGCCAGACCTTTGCGATCAGCGACGGGGCCTGCGGGTGGGTATTCCGGAACCGCCAGCCGCTCTTGTTCGGCGAGGGCGGGCGCTTTGCGCTGGATGCCCGCGCCCGGTGGGAAAAAGGCATGCCATCGAGCCTTCTCGTGCCGCTGGTGTGCCGGGGGACCATCATCGGCGGCCTCTCGGCGCTAGGAAAGTGCGGGCCGTCGCCGTTCAACGTGCGCGACCAGACCATCCTCACCCTGTTCGCCAACCAGGCCAGCATCGCGATCGACAATGCGCGGCTATTCCAGCAGCTGTGTGCGGACGAAGAGCGTGTGCGCCTCGTCCTCGACTCCGTGGGGGAAGCCATCTACGGCATCGACACAGAGGGCCGTTGCACGTTCGCCAACCCCGCCTGCCTGCGGCTGCTGGGCTATGGGCACGAGGACGAGCTGCTGGGCAAGCCCATGCATGCGCTGATCCATTACGCCCGTCCGGACGGCACGGCGCTGCCGCTCGCCGATTGCCCCGTCCACCGCCTGGCGGCGTCCGGCAGCACGATCCATGCCGACACCGAGGTGTATTGGCGCCGTGACGGAACCGCCTTCCCGGTGGAGTGCTGGGCGCATCCCAAGGTGCAGGACGGGAAGGTCATCGGGGCCGTGCTGACGTTCGTCGACATCACCGCGCGCCGACAAACCGAGGAACAGATCTACAGCCTCGCCTACTTCGATTCGCTCACCCAGCTGCCGAACCGCCGCCTCCTGATGGATCGTCTGGGCCAAGCGTTGCTCAACAGCGTCAGAACACGAGAATTCGGTGCCCTGATCATGCTGGATCTCGACAATTTCAAGGGGCTCAACGACACCCAGGGGCATGATGCGGGTGACCGCCTGCTGGTGGAGATCGCCCAGCGCATCGTGGCCCACGTGCGCTCAGGGGATACGGTTTGCCGCCTGGGGGGCGATGAATACGTCGTCATGATGGAAAGACTGGGGGCCGACGGAAGGACGGCCGCCAAGAAGGCCGAGTACATCGCGGAGAAACTGCGTGTGGCGCTCGGCGTACCCTTCTCCGCCGTGCACAACAGGCCCCGCCACTTCAGCACGGCAAGTTTCGGGGTGACGCTTTTCCGAGGTCGCCGGCTCACCAGCGAAGACCTGCTCAAGCAGGCGGATGTGGCCCTTTATCAGGCCAAGGGGGCAGGACGCAACACGATCCGCTTTTTCAATCCGGACATGCAGGCGGCCATCGAGGCGCGCGCACAGCTGGAAACGGCCTTGCGCACGGGGCTGCAGCGAGGAGAATTTTGCCTCTTTTACCAGCCGCAGGTCGATCACGAGGGGCATGTGACGGGGGCGGAAGCCTTGCTGCGCTGGGTGCCCCCAGGCCGTTCCCCGGTGGCGCCCGGCGCGTTCATCCCGTTGGCCGAGGAAACGGGCCTCATTCTCCCGCTCGGGCTGTGGGTCATGGAAACGGCATGCAACCAGCTGCGGGCATGGGCGGGCAACGAGATCACTCGGAACCGGACCATTGCGATCAACGTCAGCGCCCGCCAGTTCCGCCATCCCGACTTCGTCGAGCAGGTCCACGCCGCCTTGGCATACTCCGGCGCCGATCCGAGGCGGCTGAAGCTTGAACTGACGGAGAGCATGGTGGTGGAGAATGTCGAAGAAGTCATTCGCCGCATGCAGGACCTCAAGGCACTGGGCGTCACCTTCGCGCTGGACGACTTCGGCACGGGATACTCCTCATTGTCTCATTTCAAGCGGCTGCCCGTGGACCAGGTGAAGATCGATCAGTCCTTCGTTCGCGACGTGTCGAGCGACCCCAACGATGCGGCGATCGTGCGCGCCATCATCGTGATGAGCCAAACGCTCGGCGTCGAGGTCATCGCGGAAGGCGTCGAGACGCCCGAGCAGTTGACCTTCCTTCGCAGCAACGGCTGCCGCCACTACCAAGGCTATCTGTTTGGGCGGCCGGCCCCCATCGCGGAATGGCGCGAGCCACCGCGCGAGGCCGACCCCGCGCCGGCGCGCGGCCGAGCGCCCTCCCCGTCCGGCGGGCGACGCAAGATCCGCCCGCTGGCGAAAGCCCCATGAGCGCGCAAGGCCGGCTCAGGATCGTGACGGCGGGCCTCACGCCCCGGCGGTGCCTAGGCCAGCGGCAACTCGATGGCGATCTCCAGCCCACCGGCCGGATGGTTGCGGGCGTGGATCTCGCCGCCATGCGCGCGCACCGCCCGGGCCGCGATCGCGAGCCCTAGGCCATACCCGCCGCTCCTCCGGTCGCGTGCGTCGTCCACACGAAAAAAGGGCTTGAAGATGTCGGCGAGCAACGGCAGCGGAACGCCCGCCCCATGGTCGCGCACCCGTATTTCCACGCTCCCTTGCCGTCCCTTCAGCCCGACCTCGACGGATGTGCCGGGGGGCGTATGGCGCACGCCGTTGCGGATGACATTCTCAAGCGCCGCACGCAACAGGCGGTCGTCCGCGAGCACGACGGCATCCGTCGCGGGACGGTCGAAACGAACGTCCTTGCCTTGGGGCTCGGCCTCGAAGTCGGCATCCCGGACCACCATGTCCACCAGTTCCGGCAGATCGACCCAGACATCGCGGACCACCTGTTCTCCCTCCAGTCGCGAGACGTCCAGGATCTGCCCCACCAGCTGCTCCAGCCGGTTGACTTCCTGCTCGATGCGCGCCCTCGCACCGACCGCCTCGGGGCTTCGTTCCTCGATGGCGAGGGCGATCCGCATCCGGGCGAGCGGCGTGCGAAGCTCATGCGAGACATCCTGCAGCAAGCGCCGATGGGCCGCCACCAGTCCTTCCAGGCGTTCGGCCATGCGGTCAAAATCGACCGTCAGCGTCGACAGCTCATCGCGCAGGCGCCGCGACAACGGCCCTGCGCGAGCCGCCAACTCGCCTTGCGCCAGTCGGCTCGCGGCGAGGCGCAGCCGGTCAATGGGCGAAGAGAAATGCCGGGCAAGAAGGGCTGCCACCAGGGCGCTCACCGCGAAGGCCAGGCTCAACAGCCCGGGACGATGGAATAGCACGCCCAGCAAGGGATGCCTGGGCGGCGCAAGCAAAATGCGATAACCCGTCTTGCTCCAGGGCCCGATCGTATCGAAAGGCGCGTCCGGGAGCTGGGTCCGCGCGCGCAGGAATGGGGGGAGTGCGCGCCCGAGCAGCTCGCGGCCTGCCCGATCGACCACGAAAAACCGCCCCCGGAAGGGGCTCGCCGCGAGCCAGGCCCGGGCCCCCGCAGGCCCCTGGGTTTCCAGCGCCGCCCACAGCCGCTGCCGCTGACTGAGCAACTGCATCCATTGAAGGCGCGCGTGAGACTCCACCTCGCCGCGGAATTGGTAGCCCACCCACCCGACCGCCACGGCGATCAGCACGACCGTCAGCCAGAACGTCAGGAAGATCTTCAGGAAAATGCGCACGGATCAGACCGGCATAGCGAACAGATAGCCGCTGTTGCGCACCGTGACGATGCGTGGGGCGCCGTTCCCGTAGGGGCCTAGCTTGCGGCGCAGATTGCTGATATGCATGTCCACGCTGCGGTCGTAGGCCAGCAGCCTGCGATGCAGTCCCTGCTCCGACAGCGCGTCCTTCGTCACCGTCTCTCCGGCTGCGCGCATCAGGATCTCCAGCAGGGAAAACTCGGCACCGGTCAGCACCACCTCGCGCCCATCGACGTTGATCCGGCGCGCACGGCGGTAGAGACACACGCCCCCCACCTCGAGGCTGTCCGCCTGCGCCGCCGGACCCGCGCCGGCGCGCCGCAAGACGGCTTGCAGGTGCGCCAACAGCACGCGCGGATGGCAAGGCTTGGGAAGGTAGTCGTCGGCCCCGATCTCGAGTCCGATGATGCGATCGGCGTCATCGCCGCGCGCGGTCAGCATGACGACCGGAACGTTCTTTTTCTCGCGCAGACGACGCAGCACCTCGAGCCCATTCAGGCCCGGCAACATCACGTCCAGCACGGCGGCCTGAAAGTCCTCGTTCAACAAGCGGGCCAGCGCCGCTCGGCCATCGTCCACCACCTCGCAGCCATAGCCTTCGAGGCGCAGGTAATCCGCCAGCAATGCGGCCAGTTCGGCATCGTCCTCCACCAGAAGGATGCGCTGCGCACGTTGATTTTCCATCTCGACATGATGCGGCGGCGAAGCAGCGCTGACAAGGTTCCCGTAACGTTTCTTGACGAATCCCCGGAAACGCTGACCGTACCCGCCGCCGTCCTCAGGTACGCTATGACCGCTACAAGACACGGCGCGCGCCCCTGCGAGACGGGGCTGCCGCTCCCGCATCCGATGCACGCAATCGAGGAAAATTTGATGAGCACGCCCCGCACGATCGGCTGGATCCTGACGCTTGCTTCAACCCTAGGCCTCGCCGGCTCCGCCCTGGCCGCCTCGCCGGAGGCCTTATCCGGCTGCGGATACGCGCCGTACGCCTGCGCTCCCCACGCCGATCACGATCGCTCGGGCCGCTCCGGGTGGGGGCCGCACCGCCCCGGGCTGGCATCGCTCAGCGCGCGGCAGCGCACGCAGATGCGTGCACTGCTGCGCCAGGCGCGCCTCTCGTCGCTCGCCGAGCGCCAGGAGATCGTGGACGAGCGCTTCGCGCTCCAGCGGCTCGCGCTCGCCCCAAAATGGAACGCCCAGGAAGCGCAACGCCATGCCGCGCGCATCGGCGATGCCGTGGCGCGCCTCATCGTGCAACGAATGACGTTGCACCGCAAGCTGCAAGCGCTGTGCCGCCGGCGCGCGGAAACCGGAGGAAACTGAGCCGCGGCGCGGGCCGCCCCATCCGGCAGCCGATCGCGGGCAGCCGGCCGCCGGCTAAATATAGCTGAACAGCGAGAGCTGCGTGACCTGACTGTAGCTCTTGTCCGCAGCCTGCAGATAGGTTTGCTGCTCGGTGAAGTTGCTGATGGCCTTGGCGTAGTCCAGGCTCGTCAGGTTGGAAATATCCGTCTGGTACTGCAACCCCTGCGACTGGCCAGTGGCCTGCACCGCACTCAGTTCCTGCAGTCTCGAGCCCACCGAGGCGCGCACCTGCAACACCTGCGTCATCGCCGATTGCAGCGTGTTCAACATGCTGTTGACGTTCACGCTGCCGGAACTGGTGGTGCCGCTGGCCAGCGCCTTCTGGAACGTGTTGAGCTGGTCAAAAAGGGTGACATTGCCCGAGGCATCGGTGGAGAACAGCGTATTGCCCGGATCGCTGACCGGGATCTGCCGAGAGGTCGATGCCTGAACGAGCTGCTGGCCGCTGTCGCCCTGATACGTCACGTTGCCGTTGGTTTGCGCCACGAAAGGAGGGTTCGATCCCTTGTAGCCCGCGAACATGTATTGCCCGTTCTCCGCGCTAGAGTTCGCGAGGCTCAGCAGATTCTGCGCGTAGCCCTGCACTTCGGCTCCGAGATTCTGCAGGTTCGCGCTCGACAAGCTGCCATCGCCCGCCTGCACCACGGCATTTTGAATCTGCTGCAGCGTGGTGGTGACACTCCCGAGGACGTTGTCCTCAAGCTGCAGCGAACTCGTCGCGCTGCTGGCATTCGTTTGCGTGTATTGCTGGGTCACCGCCATCGTCTGCTGCAGGTTCACCGCCTCTGCCGCCGCCACCGGGTTATCCGCAGGCGTCATCACGCTCAGGCCGGACGAAAGCTGCAGCTGGGTCTGGACGAGGTTCGCTTCCTGCTGCTGGATGCTCGTGATTCCCTGGTTGAAAATCATGTTAGTACTGATGCGCATGATGGTATCGCCCCGCTCAGAGATCAGTCAGCAGCGTCTGGAACATCGTGCCGGCCACCGAAACCATCTTGCCAGCCGCCTGATAGGCCTGCTCATAGCGCACGAGATTGGAGGCCTCTTCGTCAAGGTTCACGCCGGACAGGGACTGCTGGGTTTGCGTGGCCTGCGTCGCCAGCGTGCTTTGCGCTTGCTGCATCACCTGCGCATTGTTCGTTTGATTGCCCACATTGCTCACGAGCGCGCCGTAGGCCCCCTGGAACGATTCGGTCGGCGCATTGCCCGGCGTCGCGGCGAGCGTGTTGGCCGTCTGCAGATTGCCGAGCAGCAGCGCGTTGCGGTTGTCGTCGGCGCCCCCGGTATACCCAGGCACACTGCCGTTGTAATTGGGGGTGATCGTGAAGGTGTCGCCGTTGGCGGGGGTGCCGTTGATGCTGAAGCTGATGGGTCCGAGCGTATAGTTGCCGTTGCTGCTCACCGGCAAGGTCGTATTGTAAGGGTTTCCCGCTTCCGGCGGCGTCTCCGTGACGCTGAACGACGGCGGGCTGGTGGTTGTGCTGTAGGTCAGCGTCAGGGTCCCCGTCGGGAGGGTGGACGGGCTGGTCAGCGCACCCGTGCTGGGGGTCGCGGCAATGGTCGCGGTGCCCGTGTTGGACGTGCCCGGGGCCATCACCACGGCGGCGCCGGCGGCCACCGCCGACGGATTCGTGATCGCCACCCCGAGCTCCAATGCGGCATTGCGGGTGGGTTCAACCAGGTAGCTGTCGCCGGCTTTCATGGTGCCGGACAGCGACAACTGCACCCCGTCGATCGGCGCGCTCGGAAAACTGGTCCCCTGGTACATGACGGCATTGTCCGTCAGGCGCGTCACGGTGTAGTTCGTGCCGTCATAGGACAGGCGATAATCGCTCGTCGTGAGCTGCGACGGATCGGTGATCGCGCCCGTCACCTGCGCGGTGCCCGTGTTGTTGCTGTTCGCCACCACGGTGGCAGAGGCGGTTCCCGCCACGCCGCCGCTCGGGCTCGAGAAATCGAAGACATTCGATCCCTGATTCCCGTTCAGGTCCACGCCCATCTTATTCTGGGCATTGAACGCCTGGCCCACCCCGATCGCCATTTGCCCCAACGCGTTCTCGGCCGGCACGAGCGATTGGCTCTGGAATGCGAGAAGCCCCCCCAGGTTCCCGCCCGTCAAATCGGCGGAAGAGATCGGAGCGCTCTGGCCGCTCGCCGAAACATAGGAGATGGCATATTGCGAAGGGTCGGCGCTGGCGGGCCCTGCCGCAAGCGTGTAGGCGGAATTCCCGAGGACCATGGGCTGGCCGTTGCCGATGAAGATGCTCACGGAGCCATCCGCCTGCTGAACCTCCGTCGTCTTGACCTGCTGGTTCAGGTCGGCGATCAGGGCGTCGCGCTGATCCAGCAGATCGTTGGCCGGCTGGGCCGCCTGCGTGCCGCCTTGCGCCGACACGATCTGCTTGTTGAGGGCCGCAATCTGACTCGCGTCGGAATTGATCTGGGCGACCGATCCGGACAGCTGGCTGTTGACCCCCTGCTGCAGCTGCGACAGCTGGTTACCCATCGTCTGGAAGTTGTCGACCAAGGTCTGAGCGCTGTCGATCATGCCCTGCCGGGACGGGATGTCGGCGGGGTTGTTGGCCACGGCCTGGACGGCCGAGAAGAAGTTCTGCAAGGCAGGCGATAGTCCCGTGCTCGAACTGCCGAGCATGCTGTTGATTTGGCCGACCTGCGTGCTGTAGGTACTATAGAAGCTCGCCTGCGTCTGGGCCTGGTTGACCTGATCGGTCAGGAACTGGCTGTATTGGCGCTGCACGGTGTCCACCTGCACGCCGCTGCCGAGAAAGCCCACTCCGGTATCCTGAGGGGTCGCCGCGCTCTGCACGATGGTCTGCCGGCTGTAGCCGGGCGTGTTGACGTTCGCGATATTGTGCTCGGTGGTCATGAGTCCGACCTGCGCCGCATTGAGCGCGCTCACGCCGATCCCAAGAATGTCCGCCATCGCTTGCTCCCCTATTCCTCGGGGAGACGGCACCTCGAATGCCGTACGCCCCCCGTTCGTTTCTTATTACGGCCTTTTCAGGCCCATCTTTAATCAGGCCGCCAGCGCGCTCGCGAACGAAGCGCTCTGGATGATCCGCGAGAGCTTCGCCGCATAGGCCGGATCCGTCGCATAGCCGCCCCGCTGCAGGCCTTGCGCGAAGGCCTGGGCATTACCCCCGCTCGCCAGCGCTGCCGCATAGCCGGGATTGTCGCGCAATACTTTTGCGTAGTCCTGGAAGGCTTGTCCATAGGAATCGTAGGCGCGGAAGGCTTGCACCGTCTTTTGTGGGACGCCGTTGACATACTCGGTCGTGAGCGCATCCACCACTTTGCCCTTCCACCCAGGGCCCGCCTTGATGCCGAAGAGGTTGTAGCTTTTCTGTCCGTCCTGTCCGACGGGCTCATGCATGCCCCAGCCGGTTTCCAGCGCCGCATGCGCAATCAGAAAACTGGGCGGCACGCCCAGCGACCGGGCGGCGGCTTGCGCCGGCGCCCATAGCGCATTGACAAACGCCTTGCGCGAAGCGCCCGTAGTGCCGGTCGCCGAGGACCCATCGCTTGCCGCCGCCGGGCCGGCCTGCGCGCCGCCCGCGCTTGAGGCGCCCGCCGCACTTCCCGGGCTCGCCGAGGGGACGCTCGCCTGTCCCGTCGTCAACTGCCGGAGCATCAGGCTGGCGAGCCCGAATCCCTTGCCGGAGGCCAGCGACTGCGCAAGCTGCTGGTCCAGGAAATCCGTATACATGTTGCTCTGGGCGCTATCGAGCGGGCCGTCGTGCGGCGTCGCATCGCGCATGCTCTTCAGCATCATGTCGACGAACAGGGCTTCGAACTGCCGCGCGGCGACCTTCAGCGCGGCCTTCGGATCGCGTTTGACCGCCAGCTTCAGCTGCCCGATGGACTGCGCATCGACGGCGAAGGTTTGCGAGAGATCGTAGGCGCCTAGCACCTCAAAGCCTCCTCAGATGATTTCCAGGTCCGCGTGCAGGGCGCCCGCCGCCTTCATGGCCTGCAGGATCGACAAGAGATCCTGGGGCGTCGCGCCCACCGCATTGAGGGCGCGCACGATGCTGTCGAGGGATGTGCTGGTCGGCACGACGATGAGGTGCCCCTTCTCGGTGGTCACCGACACCTGGGACTGCTGGGCCACGACCGTGCGCCCCTTCGAGAACGGCGCAGGCTGGCTGATGACAGGCTGCGTGTTGATGACCACCGAGAGGTTGCCGTGGGCGATCGCGCAATCGTCCACGGTCACCGCCTCGTTCATGACGATGGAACCGGTCCGCGCATTGAGGATCACCTTCGGCGCCGCTTCTCCCGGATCGACCGAGAGGTTTTCCAGGCGGGAGACAAACGCCACGCGCGCGTTGGGATCGTCCGGCGCACGCACCTGGATGAGGCGGCTGTCCATCGCCTGTGCCGTGCCGCCCCCCATCGCCTGGTTGATCGCTTGCACGATGCGTGCGGCGGTCGTGAAATCCGCGTTGGCGAGGTCCAGATTGACGTAGGGGCCCTGCCCCAGCACGATGGGAAGGGCGCGCTCCACGGTCGCTCCATCGGGAATGCGTCCCGCGCTCAGGTGATTGATCTGCACGCTGCTCCCGCCGGCGGAGGCGCCCGCGCCGCCGATCGAGACATTGCCCTGGGCGATCGCGTAGACCTTCCCGTCCAGCCCCTTGAGCGGCGTCATGAGGAGTGTGCCGCCGCTCAAGGACCCGGCGTTGCCGATCGACGACACGGTCACATCAATCTCCTGCCCGGGCACGGCGAAGGGTGGAAGATCGGCCGTCACGGTCACCGCCGCCACATTCTTGAGCTGCAAGCTCGTCCCGGGGGGCACGTTGATGCCCAGGCGCGTCAGCATGCTTTCCAGGCTTTGCACGGTAAACGGCGTCTGCGTCGTCTGATCGCCAGTGCCGTCCAAGCCCACCACCAGCCCATACCCGATCAACTGATTGACGCGCACCCCCTCGACCGAGGCCAAGTCCTTGATCCGATCGGCATGCGCCGAGGCCGCCAGCACCAGCAGGATTGCGGCCCACCATTCCCGTCTAAGCAACTTGATCATGCCAACCCGTCCTCAAAACGGCAGCACCGACATGAAGATGCGCGAGAGCCACCCCATCGTCTGCGCCTCGTCGATATAGCCGCGCCCCCTGTCCTCGAGCGTGACGTCGGCCACCTGCGTGGATGCGACCGTATTCTGCGCCGTGATGTCGGCGGGATTGACCACCCCCGAGAAGCGGATGTACTCGGTGCGCTGGCCAATCGCCAATTCTTTCTGCCCGCTCACCACCAGGTCGCCGTTCGCCAGCACCCGGATCACGGTCACGCCGATCGATCCCGTGAACACGTTGTTGCTGGAGGTCGCTCCCTGGCCGGCAAACTTGGTGGCATCCGTGCCGGAAATTGCCATTCCCTGGAAAGTTTTGCCGGGTACGCCGTAGATCGTCGGGACGGAAACTTCCGTGTCGCCGCTCCGCTGGGCGCTGCTGTTCCCGCTGGAAGTCGCGGACGTGTTCTCGGCGATCAGAATGGTGATGATATCGCCCACATGGCGCGCCCGCTGGTCCTCGAAGAGCGCCAGGCGCCCGTAGCCGGGCTGATAGATGGCGCCATCGCGGCTCGGCGGGGACGGCGATTCCTTTGGGATCGCCGTCATGGGCTGCAGCACGTCCGGCTTCGGGGGGCTCATGCAGCCGCCAAGCAGTCCTGCGGCAAGAAGCGCCCACGGGAGCGGGCGGCGGATGGGGCTCAGGGGGTTCATACGCTTACCTGTTCTTCGACGGCATGCCCTGAGAGCAGCAATTATCGTGCCTGCCGTCAGATCTGCGACAGGGTCTGGAGCATCTGGTCGGAGGTCGTGATCGCCTTCGAGTTGATTTCATAAGCCCGCTGCGTCTCGATCATGTTGACGAGTTCCTCCGCCACATTGACATTGGAGGTCTCCACGAACCCCTGCTGCAGGGCACCCAGGCCGTTGGAGTCCGGCGTATTGGTCGCGGGCGTGCCGGAAGCGGAGGTCTGCTCGTACAGGTTGTCGCCGACGCTTTGCAGGCCGGCGGGGTTGATGAAATTCGCCAACTGGATCTGGCCGATCTGGGTGGCCGCCGAGGAGCCCGGCTGGGTCACCGAAACGGTGCCGTCAGCCGCGATGGTGACGGTCAGCGCGTTCTGGGGGATGGTGATGGCCGGCTGAATCGGGTAACCGCTCGCGGTAACGACCTGTCCCTGGCTGTTGACCTGGAAGGAGCCGTCGCGCGTATAGTCGGTGGTGCCATCCGGCATCAGGACCTGGAAAAAGCCTTGACCATTGATGGCGACGTCGAGCGAATTTCCGGTCTGCTGGAGGTTGCCTTGCGTGAAGATTTTCTCCGTGGCCACCGGCCGCACGCCGGTGCCGAGCTGCAGCCCCGACGGCAGCTGCGTCTGCTGCGAGGACTGAGCCCCCGGCTGGCGCAGGGTCTGATAGAGCAAATCCTGGAACACCGCCTGGCTGCGCTTGAACCCGTTCGTGCTGACGTTGGCCAGGTTGTTGGCGATCACGTCCATCTGGGTCTGCTGGGCGTCAAGGCCTGTGGCCGAGATGAAGAGCGATCGTATCATGGGGCTTTCCTATTCCTTAGTTGACGACGAGGAGTTGAGAGGCGGCCTGCGCGTTGCTGTCAGCCGTCTGCAGCATCTTCATTTCGAGGTCGTACTGTCTCGACACGCTGATCATGTTCACCAGCGCATCGGCCATGTTCACGTTGCTCGACTCCAGCGCGCCCGAGACCAGCTTGACATTGGCATCCGCAGCCGCCGGCTGGCCGTTTGCCAGGCGAAACAGGCCATCATCGCCGCGCACCAGCGTCGCGGCTGGGGGGTTGACGAGCTTGATGCGCCCCACCACATTGACCGCGTTGGTTTGGTCGTTGAACAGGACCGCGGACACCGTGCCGTCCTGGCCGATGGAGATCTTCGCATTGGGGGGGATGGCGATCGGCCCGCCATCTCCCATCACGTTCAAGCCATCGCGGGTCTGCAGGATCCCGTTGGGGCTGACCTTGAAGCTGCCGTCGCGCGTATAGGCCTCGCTCCCGTCAAGCGCCTGCACCGCGATCCATCCCTCCCCGTTCACCGCCACGTCCAGGTTGCGCCCGGTATTCACGATGGCGCCGGGCTTCAAGTCGGCCCCTTCCGTCGCGTCGACCACGAAGGCGCGGGTCGGCGCCCCTTGCCCGAAAACCGGCAGTGCGCGAAACCCGTCGACTGCCGCCTTGTAGCCCGTCGTGTTGGCGTTCGCGAGGTTCTGCGCGACCGTGTCCTGACGCGTGAGCGCATGCTGCGCGCCGGTCATCGCGATATAGATGAGGCGATCCATGGGTGGGCTTCCTCGCGCGGACTACGACTCACAGGCTCTCGATGGTCTGCATCAGCTGGCTGTCCGTCTTGATGGTCTGGGCATTCGCCTGGTAGTCATATTGCGCGGTCATGAGATTGACCAGCTGGGCGGTCAGATCCACGTTGGATTGCTCGAGGGACGAGGCCTGCAGGACGCCGAAGTTGGAGGTCCCCGGCGCCGACACGAGCGGCTGCCCGGACGCGGCGGTCTGCGCCCATTGGTTGCCGCTCAACGACGCCAACCCCTGCGGATTGGTGAAATTCGCCAGCACGATCTGGCCGAGCGTCTTGCTTTGCCCATCCGTGTAGTTGCCGACGATCGTGCCGTCGCTGTTGATGCTGAAATTGGACAGGGACCCCCCCGTATTGCCATTTTGCGTCATCGCCGTCGCCGCCGAGGTCATCCCATATTGGGTCGTCCCGGTTAACGCGAGGGTGAAGCTCTGGGGACTGGCCGCACCCGTGCCTGGCTGGAAGCTGATCGTCGTCGGGCTGGTGGGGGCGGTGAGTGCCCCGTTGGCGTCGAAGGTGAGGTTGACCGACGCGGGCGTGACATTGGTCTGGGTCCCGTCAACGGCCGGGTACATGGTCCAGGCGTTGGAGCCCGTCTTGACGAAATACGTCGACAGCACATGGGAATTTCCCAGGCTGTCGTAGACCGTCTGGGACGTCGAATAGGTGTAGGTCGTCGGATCGTTCGGATTGAACGTCGCCGTGATCGCAGGCTGCGTGGAATCCAGGTTGAGCTGCATGGTGGAAGTCGTGGTCGCTGCCGGCGCGATGCCTGCGGTCGACAGTTGCAGGTTGCCCGGGTTGGTCGCCACGATGTTCCCGTTCGCATCGACCGAATAGCCTTGCACGTAGGCACCCGTGCTCGTCACCAGATCCCCCGCGTTGTTCACCTGGAACTCCCCGTCCCGGGTATAGGTGGTCACGCCATTGGTGGAGAGCTGGAAGAACCCGCCGCCGTTGATCGCGACATCCAGCGGATTGTTGGTGGATTCGATATTGCCCTGGGAAAATTGCTGGGACACCGCGGAAAGATTGGCCCCGATCCCGACCTGCACGCCCCCCGAGGCCTGCAGGGCATTCGCATAGATATCCGCGAATTGCGCCGTCGACCCCTTGTAGCCGATGGTGGACACGTTGCTGATGTTGTTCCCGATCACATCCAGATTCTGCGACGCGGCATTCAATCCGCTCAGGCCTGACTGGAACTGCATGCTGTTCTCCTGAAATGGCTTCGGTGAGGCAGACTTAGAAGATTTGGTCGACGTTGGCGAGGCTGACCGCGCCCAGCGCATCGGTATTCAGCGTGGCACCGCTCGCCCCCAACGTCACGCTTTGCACCGTCGCATAGGCGAGGGGGGTGGCCTGCACGGCGCTGCCGCCCTGGGCCGCGGCTGCCGTGAACGTATAGCTGCCGCTCGGCGCGCTGCCCCCTGCGCTCGTCGTGCCATTCCACTGGAACGGCACCACCCCGGCGGGCTGCGCGCCAAGATCGATGGTATTCACCACGTTGCCCGCCGCATCCTTGATCGTGACCTGCAGGTCGCCCGCCGGCTGCGCGAGCGAGACCCCCCCTTGGGACTGCCCATTCGCCAGATTCAGGGTATTGCCCGGCGCCAGGACCCCCTTCCCGACCAGCCCCGCGGCCTGCAGGCCGCTCGCCTGGCTCAGGCTCGAGGCGAGGCTGCTCACCGTGCTATTGAGCTGATTGATCCCATCGACGGTCGACAACTGCGCCAGCTGAGAGGTCATTTGCGCGTTGTCCATCGGATTGGTGGGATCCTGATTCTGGATCTGCGCGACGAGGAGCTGCAGGAAGGTCTGGCTCATATCCTGCAGCGAACTCGCGCTCAACGCCGAGGTGCCGCTCGCGGCCGCGGCTTGCGAGGTGGCGGTTACCGGGGAAATGCTCATGGCGCTCTCCGATCGGGCAAAGGTTACTGACCCAGGGTTAATGTCTTGGCCAACAAATTCTTGGCCGTATTCATCATGTCGACGTTGTTCTGGTAGGAACGGGAGGCGGAGATCATGTTGACCATCTCATCCACCGCGTTCACGTTCGGCATGGCCACATACCCGTTGGCATCGGCGGAGGGATTGCTCGGGTCGTAAACCTCTTTGAGCGGCGACGGGTCATTGACGACTTCGGCCACCCTCACCCCGCCCGCCATGGGGCCGCCATTGAACGGAATCGTCGAGAAAACCACCTCGCGCGCCCGGTAGGGCTGCCCAGTCGAGCTGGTCGTGCTGTTCACGTTGGCCAGGTTGCTCGCGACGACATTCAGGCGTTGCGACTCCGCAGTGAGTGCCGTTCCGGCGATATTGAATACGCTGAATAAGGACATTCCCCGTTACCCCGTGATCGCGGTTGTCATCCATTTGATCTGCATGGTGAGAAAGGTAAGCCCGGCTTCGTAGCGCACCGCGTTGTCGCCGAACTGCGCCATTTCCACGTCAGAATCCACGGTATTGCCGTCGATCGACGGCTGCAGCGGAACGCGATAAAGCAGCTTGGGCGCCGGGCCCGCCCCCTGCGGCGGGTCCAGGTCGCGCGACGAGGTGGTGACGAGCGGCAAGGAAGTGGCGCCGACGGCGCTTGTCAGCGCGCCCTGAAAATTGAAGTCCCTCGCCTTGTAGTCTGGCGTGTCGGCATTCGCAATATTGGCCGCCAGCAGCTGCTGGCGCTGCACCCGCAAGTCCAGGGCATGCTGGTAAAAGCCAAACATCGCATCAAGGCCACTCGCCACGACTTTCCTCCTTCGCATCCTGCCAGAAGTGCGAAGCATGAAACGTGCCAGCAATGGCTGTCGACGCCGATGGGCGCAGCATCGGGACACCGGCGGGCGGGGGGCGGTGGCCGCCGACGGGGCGGCGCGAGGGAAACGCCACGTGATGCGCAAGATACGGGGCGCATCGGATGGAAATTCTTGCCGTGCGCGGCAAGAATTGTTGGCGCGGGCTATGCGCTCGACAGCACCACGCGGTTACGTCCGTGCTCCTTGGCTTCATAGACGGCCTGATCCGCGCGGGCGATGAGCGCATCGACCGGCTCGCCCGCGCGCCACTGCGCCACCCCCGCGCTGAAGGTGATGAGCAGCCGTTCCTGATTGTGAAGAAAGAACCGCTTGGTGAGTTCGCGCTGCAGTCGCGTCATCGCCTTGACGGCATCCGCGGCCGGCGTCTCGGGCATGACGATGATGAACTCTTCGCCCCCATAGCGCGCCACCACGTCCACCGGCCGCAGCGTCTCCTGCACGACGCGCGCCAGGTGGACCAAGGCAGCATCGCCGGCCTGGTGGCCATAACGGTCGTTGAGCCTCTTGAAATGGTCCACATCCAGGAGCGCGAGGCTCAGTGCGGCCCCGGATCGCGCCGCGCGCGCGAGCTCGCGCTCGAACGCATCCTCCAGGCCGCGCCGGTTGAGGGTCCCCGTCAGCTGGTCCGAGCGCACGAGCCCGCTGACCCGTTCGAGCTCAAGTTCGAGTTCGTGCACCTTTCGCTCCGCCTCGTCCACCTGGCGACGCGTCTCGATCAGCTCGTCGCGCGAACGCGCGATGTCGAGCTGCATGCCGCGGGTATCGGCCATCAATTCGTGCACGACGCTGGACAGCTGATGAATGGTCTCGGTGGCGCTGATCCGTTCGGAGTACACCGAGATCTTGTCGTGATAGCCGCTCGTGCTTTCGGCCATCTGCCCCAAGCGATCGACGAAGGTGGCGATCATGTGCTTGAACGTGCTCTTGGCCTCGTCCAAGCTCTTCTTCAAGGTCCCTTGCTTGTAAAGCACCTCCTTGAAGCGTCGTTCCGCCTCGAACATCGATCGGCGATCCACTTCGCCGGCCATCACCTTGCGGACGACATCGATCTGCCCCGCCAGCCACTGGTCGTCGGAAACGAGCTCCGCCACATTGTCGAGCAGGAGGCGCAGCAGCGAGAGGACGGACGCAAGCAGCTCCGCGTCGTCCTCGCCGCGCAATTCGATGCGCACCCAGAGGGCCTTCAGCTCCTTCGACAGCCCCTGCAGCGCGAGCACATCGGTGGCTTCCCGCACGCGCGCCACCAGGCTCCTGGCGCCATCGGCCAAGTCGGGGAAACGCGCCAGCCGGGGCACCACCCCGTGCTCGAGCGTCTGCACGACCAGGTCGCGCAGCATGCCCGCAACCGCGCCGTCGGGCGCCTGCGGCGCGCCGCGCACCGCCTGGGCGGGGGACGGGGGGGCCGCCTCGGCGGCCTCGGCAAGCGCCTCGCCCTCCGTGAGGCTCCCGCCGGGCGCTTCGGGCGACTGCCCCCACGAGGCGACCAGCGCCTGGAGCTTGGGCCCCAGCATCGCGGGATCGGAACCGAAATGGATGAGCACCTGCTCGACCCCCTCGCGCTTGCGCTGCGTGGTCAGGCCACTGTGGGACGTCTGCCATTGCTTCAATAATTCCCGAATCAGGTCGGGCCACGACACGGTATCTGCTCCGCCGCCCGCGAGCTTGGCGAGGTGTTCCTCGACCTTCGTCCACTGGCGCTCGCCCAGCGCCCGATCCAAGGACAACAAGGGGCGCTTCGCGGCGGCCGCATGCTCGGCCAGCCGGCGCACGATTTTCTGGAGCTCTTCCAGTCCGGGCGCCTCCGGCGCGGTACCGGCGACCTCGTGGTAAACCTTCTGATAATTCTCCGGGGTAGGCAGCATACGGCGCGTCGCCAGGACCTTCAGGGTCTCGCGCGCGATGTCGGTAGGATTGGCCATCGAACGAGCACTCATGCACAGAGTTTTCTTCTGGTTCTCACAAGACTTCCGAGATCGCATCATCGCCAAGCCGATCGCGCGGTCGCGGGTGGGCTCAGGAGGGAAGTCGCCGGAACGTCATCATAGCGAATTCGCTCCGCCCGCGCGACCAGGGCGCGTGCAACGCCTCCGCGAGTGCCGCCCGATGCGCCAGCGGCATGGCGTCGTCGGCGTCCCGGGAAAGACCGCGCGTCGCCTCGCCGCAGCCGGTTAGGCCCTTCTCCCCGGCGCCCCCTGCTTGCGGGCTCCGCGGCATAACCGGAAACGTTTCCAGTCGATCAAGCGCACCGGCCTCTGTTAGAATAGACAAACCGCCAGTCGCAAGCCTTGCCATGCCGCTACAACGCCGCCTGCCCGCCCCTCTCCTCTGCCTCATGCTGGTCCTCTGGCAGATGCCCCCCGCCTTGGGCGCCGCAGCCGAGCCCCACGCCGCGATTCAGCAGGCCGTACGAGCCTATGTGCGTGCCCATGAGGCGCAGCTGCCGGGCACAGTCAAGCTCTCGGTCGGCACCATCGACCCACGGCTCGATTTGCCCCGCTGCGCGCGTCTGCATGCCTTCGTGCCCATCGGCGGACGACTGTGGGGCAACAGCTCGGTCGGCGTTCGATGCTTGTCGCCGGACTGGTCACTGTATGTGCCGGTTGATGTCCAAGTGTTCGCTCCCGTGGTGGTGGCCGCCCGTCCGCTGCCGCAGGGACAGGTCATCAGCCCGGGCGATGTCACCCTGAGGAAGGAGGATCTCTCGCAACTGCCGAACGGCGTGCTGTCCGACCCTGCGCAAACGGTCGGCCGCATTCTGACTTATGGCGTGCCCGCGGGCTATGCCCTTCGCCTCGATGTCCTGCGCGCGCCCCTGGTGATTCACCAGGGACAGAACGTCACGCTGGCCGCGAAGGGGCAAGGATTTCGCGTAACCTCCCAGGGACGCGCCCTCGCCAACGCCGCCGTCGGACAACCCGTGCCTGTGCGCGTGCCGTCGGGAAGCATCATCACCGGCATCGCCACGGGGCAAGGGACGGTGGCGGTGGCCTACTGACCGCGAAGGCACCCGCGCCCGCGTTGCCCGTCTGGTCTCCGTCCGGGAGCAAGGCCCTTTGGGGCCATTGACCCCCCTCGCCCATTCGCGTAAGTTCCTATCGCTTGGAAGGCCCAAGGGCCGCGCAGGCCCAGACGCTCCCGCAGGGGACTGACGGACGGGTTTGGTAACTGGCTGGACACCCGATGATCGACCTCAAGGCGGGCCTCACGAGCCGCACCCACTCCGAAATCTTTTCCCGCGAGCGAGCCCGGGTCGTGCTGTACCGGGTGCGGCTGATTGCGGCGCTGTTTGCCGTGGTCACGCCGTTTTGGGCCATTCTCGACCATCTCACGCTGCCGCCGCACATCGCCCTTCGCCTGGGAATCGGGCGCTTTGGCGTGAGCGCCGCCTTCATGACGGTCGCGCTCCTGTGCCGCTGCGAGCCGCGGCTAACCCGCATGCGCTCGGGGCTGTTCCTCCTCTTCATCATCCCGGCCGCCTTCTTCGTCTACTCCCGGATGGTGCTAAGCGGCACCCGCCTCGATTACATCGGTGCCGCCATGGCCAGTGGCTATACCTTCCTGCCGTTCATCCTGACCTCGGGGATCGCCGTCTTTCCGCTCACATTTTCCGAATCCGTGGCGCTCGCGGCCCCCATCCTGGCGGCAGCCCTCGCCGCGCCGTTCCTCCTGCCCTCGCAGTCCCTCCTGCCCGGCATCGACGGCATCGCGATCCTCTGGCTGCTGGTTCTGGTGAGCGGCGTGGCGGCCATCTCGGCCGCGATGCAGCTCTTCCTGATGCGCGAACTGTTTGCCCGCTCCAGCGCCGACGCCCTGACCGGCGCCCTCAACCGGAAGACCGGGGAAGAGGTCATCGCCCTCCAGGTCAAACTCGCGGCCCGGCACCGCTACCCGCTGGCGCTCGCCTTCCTGGACATCGACGACTTCAAGTCGATCAACGACCGTTTCGGCCACGCGGCGGGCGATCGCATCATCGTCGCCCTGAGCACCCGGCTGCGCTCCGGCCTGCGCGCCTCCGATGCCATCGTTCGCTGGGGCGGCGAGGAATTCGTGCTCCTCTTTCCGCACGCCAGCGCACCGCAGGCCGCCCGTCGTATCGAGGCGCTCCTTCACGGCACAAGCATCATTCGGCCGGACGAGAAGATGCTCACGGCCAGCGTCGGCATCGCCTCGGACACGGATCACCCGACGGACTGGCGGGCCCTAGTCACCCTGGCCGACGAACGGATGTACCAGGCAAAGCAACTGGGCAAGAATCGCATTATCGGGCCTGCGCCGAGGCCTGACGTCGGGCAGCCCGCCCCGGTGTGAGCGCCTCCTTGTCGCCGCCTGCGCCCCCTCGCCTTGACGGGGCGCGTCCGCTGTGCTTTCTTACAATGAAGGGGTTCCGATGGAGGCCGATCGGGGTCACATTCGCCCGCTAAAGTTTTGCAGGCACCGGACGATAAGGAACCAACGATCGGCGTTTCCGGCCTAATTGAACCAGCGCGGTCCTTCTGCCGCATCGACACGCACTCACTTTACACGAGGTCACCCATTGAAAGTAGGCTCCTCCAAGCCATCACGCGGGGCGGGGGTCACGCAAAGCCAAACCAAGGGCCGGGCTTCGCGCAATTCGCCCCCCCTGTCCGGGCCGCCGGCGGACGAGAGCGTCCGGATCACGTCGCTGTCGGCGCAGCTCAGCCTGCTGGAGGCGAGCCTCGCCGGGGTTGGCGAGGTGGACACGGCACGGGTGGAAGAGATCAAGCGGGCCATCAGCGAAGGCCGTTTCCAGATCGACTCCAGCGTCATCGCCGAGCGCCTTCTCGATACCGTGAAGGAACTCGTGCTTTCCGGAAAGGCATGAGGTCGCGCAACCCATGATTGAGAATGGCATGACACCGGACGATGCAGACGCGTTCCTGGGGGACCTCTGCGCCGAAGTGGCGGCGTTTCGACAGTTCATCGACCTTCTGCGCGCCGAGCAAGCCGTGCTTGCGCAAATGGACGTCGAGCCGTTGCTGGAGCTCGCCCGGCGAAAGTCCGAGAAGGTAGTGACGCTCACCCAACTGGCGGAACGGCGCCGGCGCTTTCTCTCATCCCGCGGATTGGATCCGATGCTCGAGGCGCCCGTCTCGTGGACACCCTATCTGGATGCCGAACGCGCCCAGGTTGCCGCCCGGCATTGGCGTGAAGTGCTGGACCTCGCGCGGGCCGCCCGGCGCATCAACGACGCCAACGGTGCCATGGTGCAGACCAAGCTGCGCTACAATCGGGAGGCGCTGGCCGTGCTTCAGGTCGCCCGCGGGCAGCTCGACCTCTATGGGCCGGATGGGCGGACCGCAGCCGCTCATTTCGGTCGTCCGCTGGCGAAAATCTAGCCGCGCTCACGGCTCATGCCGCGCTGTCGGGCAAGATCAGCACCGTGACCCGGCGGTTTCTCGCCCGCCCTGCCGCCGTCGCATTGCTGGCGACTGGCGCGTTGGCCGCAAACCCCATGGCCACCAGGCGTCCCGCCGCAACGCCGTTGCGGATGAAGATGCGCACCACGCTGCTCGCGCGCGCAGAAGACAATTCCCAGTTGGAAGGATACTGCGGCGTCCGGATCGGCGTGTTGTCGCTGTACCCCTGCACCTGAATGGCGTTGCGTTGCCCGGCGAGCACCTTCGCCACCGCAGTCAAGGCCTTGACGGAGGTCGGCTGCAGGATGGCCTGCCCCGACGCAAACAGCACGCTGGCGTTGATTTCGACCGCCACGCCCAGGCTGTTCTGGGTGATCCGCACCTGCCCTTCCTTGACCAGCGGTTCGAGCACTTGCAGGATGTTGTCGGCAATGCCGCGCATCTGCCGTTCCTGTCGCGCATGCACCACCTCCTGGACCGTGGGGCCGCCCTGGTGCGGGCTCACCAGCAGGGTGGGGCGAAACACCGCATGCGGCGCGCGCACGCGCTCCCCGCCGGGTTCCGCGCCCAGGGGAATGGGCATGCTCGATCGCGGCGTATTGCGGAAGGCGCTCACCAGCGACTCGCTCAGCACGCGGTATTTGCCGACATTGATTTGCGAAATCGAATACATCACGACGAAAAAGGCAAACAGGAGGGTAATGAAGTCCGCATAGGACACAAGCCACCGTTCGTGATTCTCGTGATCTTCATGGCGCTTGCGATGAGCCATCGGCCGACTCCCGGTTGGGCACCCGCTATGCGAGGTAGCCTTGCAGCTTGGTCTCGATGACGCGGGGGTTCTCCCCGTTGGCGATGGACACCAGGCCGTCGATCAGCATGTTGCGCAACATGACCTCGTGGGCGACATGGGCCTTGAGCTTGTTGGAGACCGGCAGAAAAAACAGGTTGGCCGATCCCACGCCATAGATCGTCGCCACGAAGGCGACCGCAATGCCTCCGCCCAGCTTGCTCGGATCGGAGAGATTCTCCATGACATGGATCAGCCCCAACACCGCGCCGAGAATCCCGATGGTTGGCGCATAGCCGCCGGCGGACTCCCACACTTTGGCGCCCGCCCGGAGACGCTCTTCCGCGGCGCCGATCTCGAGCTCCAGCGACTCGCGCAACACCTCCGGCTCGGCGCCGTCTACCAGGAGTTGCAAGCCCTTCTTCATGAAAGGGTCCTCGAGGTCCTCGATCAAGGGCTCGAGCGCCAGCAGCCCTCCCTTGCGCGACATGGTGCTCCAGCGGATCACGTCGTCGATCAGCGATTGGGGCGGGCGTTTGGGCGGCTTGAAGGCCCAGCCGATCATCTTGACGCCGAGGAGGAACGTGGGCAGGGAGCTTTGCAGCATGATGGCGCCCATGGTCCCGCCGATGACGATGATGAACGCGGTGAGTTGCAGCAGCGAGCCGATGCGCCCCCCCTCGAGAAGCTGCCCGCCCAGGATCGCGATCAAGGCAACCAGGATGCCCCCGATGCTGGTCAGATCCATCGCGCGCGCCCGTTCCGGAGGTCAATCAGGGGAAACTTCAAGGTACGGCAAGCCCTATCGTGGTTGTTCTAGCGTCAATAGCATATCGGCGCGGCGGCGCGTTTCTTGACCGCCGGACCGGTGCCGGGCTTAGGGCGCACGGCCCTTTGGGGTAACGCGGACGCCGGCCGCGGCGTCAGGTCCAGTCGCGCAAGCGGCTGCGGAGCCTCGAAACGGCTTGGCCGTGCAACTGGCACACCCGCGACTCGCTCACGCCCAGGACCTCGCCGATCTCCTTCAGGTTGAGGTCTTGTTCGTAATAGAGCGCCATCACCAGCTGCTCGCGTTCGGGAAGTCCCTCGATGGCCTTCACGAGCTGGTTCCGGAAACGCCCATCCGAGAGGATGTCGAGCGGATTGACGCGTTGTTCGGCGCCGTAGTGGTCGAAGAAATCCGCCCCTTCCGCCTCCTGGAAATCTTCGTAGTAAAGCAGCTGGCAACCACGGGCGTCCTGGAGCATCTGCTGATATTGCGCCAGGGGCATGTTGAGCTCCTCGGCCAGTTCCCGCTCCGTCGGGGGGCGTCCGCTCTTCTGCTCCAGCTTGGACACCGCCGCCTCGATGACGCGCAAGGACTTGCGCACGTTGCGCGGGAGCCAGTCGGCCTGCCGCAATTCGTCCAGCATGGCGCCGCGGACGCGCTGCACGGCGTAGGTCTCGAACTGCGCCCCTTGCGACGCGTCGAAATGGGTGGCGGCATCCAGCAGGCCAATCAGACCCGCTTGGATAAGATCGTCAATCTGCACGCTGGAAGGCAATCTCGCCATGAGGTGATAGGCGATGCGCTTGACGAGGGGCGCATAGTCGGCGACCGCTTTGTCCTTGTCGAGGTTCGTTGCAGTGTCACGCATAACGGTCTTTTTAATGTGCGAGCATGCGAGATGTCCCGCGTCTGCTCCTCCCGGGCGCAAGCATAATACTATGTCGAGGCCGAACTCAACTCTTTTGCCGCAATTCGACTGCTATAGACAAGTCGACGGACGAAGACGTCCATCCTGCCTTCCTCTTCGCGCGGATACGGCCAGCGCTCAATCACATCGGCCAGGCCGCGGAACGCCTTGGCGCAATCCGATGCGGGCCACGCTTCCACCACGGTACGCCCGGTCCGCACCGACTGGGCGACCTTTTCGTCAGGCGCCACCCAGCCCATGAAGTCCAGCGAAACCTGGAGAAAACGGCTCGTCGCCTCCACCATATTGGCGAAAATGGTCTCCCCATCCCCCGGTTCCGCACGGGTCACCAGCAGATGGAAGCGATGCCTCCCATACTCCTGGCTCAAGACCTTGATCAACGCATAGGCCTCCTTGATCGACGAACGGGAATTGCTCACCACCACGACCACTTCAGGCGCCGCGAGGCAGATGGGAACGACCCCGCTCCCCGGTCTGGCGTCCACCATCAGCACGTCGATCGGACGGGGCGAAGAGGCGAGCGATTGCGCAAGCCGCTCCACCGCCTCCGACGACAGCTCAGACAGCCCGCGCAGGCCGTGCGCGACGGGGATCACGCGAAGGATGTCCGCGTGCTCCTCGAGCAGCTCGTGCAAAGCGTGCTCCCTGCGCGCCAGGCTCACCAGGTCCCGAGAACGGTCGACCCCTAAGGCGTGCGACAGGCTGAGACGGCCTCCCGCCTCGTCGAGCACGACGACATGCCGCCCGCCCCTTGAAAGCGCCGCGCCCAGGTTCAGGATCGCACTGGTCTGACCGCTGCCCTTGCACCCGCTGGCGAAGACGATGATGCGCGTCTCCCCGCGCGCGAGAAGCCGGCGCAGACCTTCGGCCTGATCGTACGGCGCCTGCCCCACGTCACCCCTGTCGCGTCGCCTTGAGGCGGCGGGATTCCGCCTCCTCCAACTGGCTCCCGAAGTCCGTGGCCATGAGGAGCGGCGCTTCGGCTTCCTCGACGCCAAACGGGCCCTGCTCCTGCCCCGACTTGAAGGCTCGGTCCACCAAATAGGTCGAATTGGCCAGATGCAGATCCTCAGGCACGCGCTGCCCGTTGGTCACATAATGCAGGCTCAGGCGATGGCGGATGATGACGTCAAGCCCAGATCCCACGCCGACCGCTTCGTCGACCTTGGTCAGGATGCATCCGCTCATGCCCGTTCCCTGGTAGCTCCGCACGACGTCGTCCAGCGTATTGCCCTGCGAGACGGCACTGATCAGCAGGAGCCGCTTGACCTCCCGCCCGTCGCCGCACAACAGCGCCACCTGGTCGGCGAGCCGGCGGTCGCGCTGGCTCATGCCGACGGTATCGATGAGCACGAGGTGGCGGTTCTTCAAATCGGCGAGCGTCAGTTGGAGATCCGACTCGTCCTTGATCGAGTAGACGGGTACCCCCAGGATGCGTCCATAAATGCGCAGTTGGTCATGGGCGCCGATCCGATAGCTGTCCGTGGTCAGAAGCGCCAGCTTGGCGGCGCCATGCCGCAACGTACAGCGGGCCGCCAACTTGGCGACCGTGGTCGTCTTGCCGACTCCGGTCGGGCCCACCAGCGCATAGACCCCGCCTCGCTCCACCAGATCCTCGCCGATCGACACCGCGTGCAGGTTGTGGGCCAGTGCCGCCTTGACCCATTTGAATCCCCGCTCGAAGTCGCATCCCTCCGGCATCTTGTCCAGCAACTGGCGACCGAGCGTCGCGCTGAAGCCGGCACTGAGCATGCGCCGCATGATCTCGAGCTTGGCCGGATCGCGCCGCCGCAGGTCGGTCCACGCAAGCCCCGCCAGCTGGCCTTCCAGGAGGCCGCGCAAGAACCTGATTTCACGGAAAAGCTCGTTCCTGAACTCGTCGTAGGACACGCCACCGGACATTGCTTCGGCACCATTCGGCGGCGGCACCGCGGCAGGAGCGGCCGGCGCCGGGGGCACCGCCGCCAAGTTAGGCGTCGGCGGCATCTCGGGAACCGCAGGCGCCGCCGCCGGGACCTGCGCTGCCGGGGCCTGCGGTACGGGGGGCGGCGGGGGGGCCTGGGCCTCGCGCGCAACCGGCCTCGGCGGTCGGGGGTCGGCCTCCGCAGGCAGCCGGGTGGGCTCACGGCGGGGAGCCACGGGATCCCCTACACGGGCGGTGGCGAACTGCAGCTGCTGGGCGGTCAGCGCCGCCACATCCATGTCGGCGACAGCCATGATCTCGACGCCGCCTGCCACTTGGCGGTTCGAGAGGATGATGGCGTCCGCGCCCAGCGCATCGCGCACCTGACGCAGGGCTTCGCGCGTCGTGCTCGCGTGGAATTTTCTGATCACGATGCGCGGCCTCCCAGCACAGCTGTCACCTTAATGGTCTTGGAATCGGGAATCTCGTCGTGGGAGACCACCTTAAGCTGCGGAATGCCGCGGCGCAAGAAGCGGGAAAGCACGCTGCGCAACGGGGCCGGCACCAGCAGGACCGCCGGAAGCCCCAGCTGCTCCTGGGCTTGGGTGCGGCTTGCGGCCTGGCGGAGCAAGTTTTCCGCCAAGCCTGGCTCGAAACCCGCGCCTTCGGCGCCTTTGGTCAGCGTCGCCTGCATCAGTACATGCTCAAGAGAGGGGTCCAGGCTGATGACCTGCAATTCGGCCGCGCCCGAAAAAATCTCGTGAATGATAGCACGGCCCAGTTTGACCCGCACCGCCGCCGTGAGCTCGTCGGCATCCTGTGTGCGCGCCCCGGTCTCCGCCAGCGCTTCGATGATGGAGCGCATGTCACGGATGTGCACCTCTTCTTCCAGCAGATTCTGCAGCACCTTGTGCAAGACGCCCACGGGAACCAGCTTGGGCACCACCTCTTCCACCAGCTTGGGGGCGTCCTTGGCCAAGTGATCAAGAAGCTGCTGAACCTCCTCGCGCCCGAGGAGCTCTGCGGCATGGCCTTGGATCACGTTGCTCAGATGGGTCGCGACCACCGTGCTGGCGTCCACCACCGTATAGCCATAGCCCTGCGCCTGCTCGCGCATCCCGGCGTCGACCCACACCGCCGGCAAACCAAAGGTCGGGTCTCGCGTCTCCGGTCCCGGCAAGGCGCCCAGCACGCGGCCCGGATTGATGGCCAGAAACATGCCGGCGAACGCTTCGCCGAAGCCGACCTCCACCCCCTTCAACAGAACCCGATAGCCGTTCGGCCGCAGTTCGAGATTGTCGCGGATATGCACGGCCGGGACCAGGAACCCGACCTCCTGGGCAAATTTCTTGCGGATGCCGCGAATCCGGCGCAACAGCTCGCCATCTTGCGCCTTGTCGACCAGGGGAATGAGCCGGTAGCCGACTTCGAGCCCCAGGATATCCACCGGCTGGACATCGTCCCAACTGACCTCGACCGGCTCGGGGGGCGCCGCCGGCGGCGGAGGCGGCACCGCCGCGCGCAGCTCCTCCTGGCGTTCCCTGTAGTAGGCGATGCCGCCCAGAAGGGCGGCCACCATCAGGAAGGCGACGTGCGGCATGCTCGGGATGAGGCCAAGGATCGCGAGCACGGAACCGGCGATATACAGCACCTGGGTCCTCTGGAAGATCTGCCCCAGCAGCTGCTGGCTCAGGTCCTCTTCGGTGGACACGCGGCTCACCACGATACCGGCGGCGGTCGAGATCACCAGCGCCGGGATCTGCGCGACCAGCCCGTCGCCGATAGTCAGCAGGGTATAGTTGTTCACCGCCTTGGCGAGCGGCATATCGTGCTGGAACACCCCCACCGCCAGACCGCCGACGATGTTGATCACCATGATGATGATGCCGGCCACCGCATCGCCGCGGACGAACTTGCTCGCGCCATCCATGGCGCCGTAGAAGTCGGCCTCCTGCGCGATCTCCGCGCGCCTCCTGCGCGCCTCGTCCTCGGCGATGAGGCCCGAATTGAGGTCGGCATCGATCGCCATCTGCTTGCCCGGCATGGCGTCCAGGGTGAAGCGGGCGCTCACTTCGGCGATCCGTCCGGCACCCTTGGTGATCACGACGAAATTGATGACGACCAGGATGGCGAACACCACCAGGCCGACGGCGTAATTGCCCCCGACCAGGAAATGCCCGAACGCCTCGATCACATGGCCTGCCGCCGCCGGACCCGTGTGGCCGCGCAGCAATACGATCCGCGTCGAGGCGACGTTCAAAGACAGACGCAGGAGCGTGGTGAGCAGCAGAACCGTGGGAAACACCGAGAATTCCAGCGCCTCCCGCGTGTAAAGGCTCACCAGCAGCACGATCATCGCGAGGGCGATGTTGAAGGTGAACAGCAGATCAAGCAGGAAGGGCGGCAGGGGCAGGATCATCATGGCCAGAATCATGATGACCAGCACCGGGCCGGCAAGCCGTCTCAAGTCGAAGCCGCCCAGCACGGATGGCGTGTTGACCTGGGCATTCATGCGGGCTCACCTCCCGGATCGAGAGCGGGCGGCACAGGCAGGGCCTCGGGAGGCGCAGGGGGAACCCCGCCGGCGCTGTGATAGCGGCGCAGCTGGTAGATGTAGGCGAGCACTTCCGCCACCGCGGTATAAAGGGCCGCCGGGATCTCCGCTCCCAGTTCCGCATGATGGTACAAGGCACGGGCGAGCGGCGGCGCACGCAGCACCGGAACGTGGCTCTCCTCGGCCAGCTCCAGAATGCGCCTGGCCACCAGCCGTTCGCCCTTGGCCACCACCTGCGGCGCGCGCATGCGATCATCCTGATATTGCAACGCAACCGCGTAGCGGGTGGGGTTGACCACGATCACGTCCGCCTTGGGCACGGCCGCCATCATGCGGCGACGGGCCGCCTCCCGCTGGAGAGCGCGAATGCGCGCCTTGATGTGCGGATCGCCCTCGCTCTCCTTGGCTTCCTGGCGAACCTCCTCCTTGGTCATCTTGAGGTTCTCGTTGTAATCCCAGAGCTGGTAAGGCACGTCGAACAGGGCAATCAGCACCATGGAGGCGGAAACCAGCAGGAAGGTCGTGCCGGTCAAGTGGGCCATCTGGGCCGTCGCTTGGCGAAATGGCTCCTGCGCAAGCCCCATCAGGGCCCCCAGCCGCCCCCAGATGACCCAGGCGGCAATGCCGCCGACCACTACGGTCTTGACCAGCGCCTTGACGAGCTCGATCAGCCCATGCAGCGAGACGAGCCTCGACAGGCCGGAAATCGGGTTCAGGCGGGAGAAACTGGGTTGAAGGGCCTCGAACGAGAAAAGCCAGCCGCTCAAGAGCACCGAGGAACCCACCGCGGCGACCACGAGAACCGCGAGGAACGGGAGAAATGCGAGCAAGGTCCCATAGACCTCGTGCTGGAAGCGCTCGAACAGCGCGGCGCCGCCCAACGACTCGCCGGGCGCCAGGGTAAGGCCTTGCCGCATCAGCGCCTCGAGATGCCCCATGAGGCTATCCCCCATAAGCATGAGCGTCCCGCCGCCGGCGAACAAGACGGCAAGCGTGCCCAGCTCCCGCGAGCGCGGAACCTGTCCCTTCGCGCGCGCCTCATCCAGGCGCCTGCCTGACGCAGGCTCTGTTCGTTCTAGATCGCTGTCATCTGCCATGCCGTCCTCTCTGGCGTGTTAGTTTAACACGTCGTCATTGGCGACAAAACGTTTAATGACACCGAATTAGGTTCGGTTGTTGGAGGAAACCCTGAAGGAGGGTTGCAGCCGGCTCGGGCGCAAGCGGACCCGGCGCAAACGGGTCCCCCGGGGGCGATGCGTCTCAGTCCATTTCCTCGATCCAGGCCATCTGGATGGCTTCGAGGATTTTCTCATTGGAGCGCTCGGGCGCGTCGGCGAAGCCTTCAAGCGCCGTCACCCAGCGATGGAGATCCGTGAATCGCACGTACCGCGGATCCACGTCGGGATAGCGCTCGCAAAGCGCCAGCGCGACGTCGAGCGTGTCGGTCCACTTCATCAGCGCCCCTCCTTGACCATGTTGATGGTGTACTTGGGAATCTCGATCACCAGGTCGGCGGAATCGACCACGGCCTGGCAGCTCAGACGGGAGGTCGGCTCCAAGCCCCAGGCCTTGTCGAGCAGGTCATCCTCTTCCTCCTCCGAGGGATTGAGGGAGGCGAATCCTTCCCGCACGATGACGTGGCAGGTCGTGCAGGCGCACGATTTCTCGCAGGCGTGCTCGATCTCAATGCCGTTGTTCAGCAAGGTGTCGCAGATCGACGCACCCGGGACGGCGTCGATGACGGCGCCTTCGGGGCACAACTCTTCATGGGGCAGGACGATCAACTGGGGCATCGGCCACCCTCCCGGTCTAGTGCATCCATCAACACTCCACATCCTCGATCCGTTGGCCCGACAGCGCCTTGCGTACGCTCGCATCCATGCGGCGCGAGGCGAACTCGACGGTCATGCCATTGAGTTTCTCCACCGCGCGCTTGAGACCGGCCAGATCGCTGCCTTCCAGCGCTGCCGCAAGCGCACTCACCCCCTGGGCGATATCCGCGCGCTCCGCGGCGGACAACAGCGCGTCCCCATCCGCGGCCAGCGCCGCCTGCGTCGCCTCGACCAGGCGCCTGCCCTCGACTTGCGCTTCGCGCAGCGCCCGCGCGTGCACATCCTCCTTGGCATGCACGTAGGAATCCTTGAGCATCCGCGTAATGTCGTCATCCGTCAATCCATACGACGGCTTGACGGCCACCGAGGCCTCTACCCCTGTGCTTTCCTCACGTGCGGACACGCTCAAGAGGCCATCGGCATCCACTTGCAGCGTGACCCGGATGCGCGCGGCCCCGGCCGCCATGGGGGGAATCCCGCGCAGCTCGAATTTGGCGAGCGAGCGGCAGTCGGCGACCAGCTCGCGCTCGCCTTGCACCACATGAAAACTCATGGCCGTCTGGCCATCCTTGAAGGTCGTGAAATCCTGCGCACGGGCCGTCGGCAGCGTGGAATTGCGCGGAACGATGCGCTCCACGAGCCCGCCCATGGTCTCGATGCCCAAAGACAGCGGAATGACATCGAGCAGCAACCAGTCGTCGGCGACCCGGTTGCCGGCCAGCACGTTCGCCTGAATCGCCGCCCCCAAAGCCACGACCTTGTCCGGATCCAGGTTGTTGAGCGGTTCCTGCTTGAAGTACTGTGCAACGGTGCGCTGGATCTGGGGCATGCGGGTCGCCCCGCCCACCATCACCACCCCCTTGACCTGATCGGCGGTGAGGCCCGCATCCCGCAACGCCTTCCGGGTCGGCCCGAGCGTCTTGCCGACCAGGCTCGCGGTGAGCGCATCGAACACCTGGGCCGTCAGCAGGAGATCGACCATCTCCCCGGTCGACAGGACCGCCGTGATGCGCACCTCGGGGTATTCGGTCAGGGTCTCCTTAGCCTCCCTGGCCTTGGTCAACAACAGGCGCGTGTCCTGTGCCGAAAGCGGGGCCAGCGACGATTGTTCGAGGATCCAGCAGTAAATGCGGTGATCGAAGTCGTCGCCGCCGAGCGCCGCATCGCCGTTGGTCGCCAGGACTTCGAAGATCCCCTGCGAAAGGCGCAGGATCGAGATGTCGAAAGTCCCGCCGCCCAAATCGTAGACCGCATAAATCCCTTCGGCCGCGTTGTCCAGCCCATAGGCCACGGCGGCTGCGGTAGGTTCATTGAGCAGCCGCAAGACATTGAGCCCGGCAAGCTTGGCCGCGTCCTTGGTGGCCTGCCGCTGCGCATCGTCGAAGTAGGCGGGCACCGTGATCACCGCGCCGACCATCTCGCCCCCCAACGCATGCTCTGCGCGCTCGCGCAGGCGCTTCAGGATTTCCGCCGAGACCTCGACCGGGCTCTTGATCCCGCACGCGGTCTTGAGCTGCACCATGCCCGGCGCATCGACGAAGGCATAGGGAAGGTTGCCGGCGTCCGCCAGATCGTGAAGCCCGCGCCCCATCAGCCGCTTGACAGACACGATGGTGTTGTAGGGGTCCTCGCTCTGGGCACGCTGGGCCGCATAGCCCACCTGCGGCGCCTCTTCCGGGCGGTAGCGCACCACCGACGGAAGCAACGCTCTCCCCTGCTCGTCGTTGATGACCACCGAGATGCCGTTGCGCACGGTCGCCACCAGGGAATTGGTCGTTCCCAGATCGATCCCGACCGCCAGGCGGTGGCGATGGGGATCGGTGCTCATGCCCGGTTCGGCGATCTGCAATAAGGCCATTCATTGCTCCAGGGCGTCGAGCGCATCCGCGATCTCCGCCGCAATCTTGTTCAGGAAACGAAGGCTCCGCACCAGGCTCGCCGCGGCCGCATCGTCGTGGGCCTGGTCGAGCGCACGCTCCAGCTCGGCGAGGTGATGGACGATCTTCTCCTTGAGTTGCCCTTCCAGCCGCTCGAGCGCATGCGCATCGTGCGAGGCCTTCGCCTCGGCGATGGCCTCGCGGTATTCCATCTGCTCCATCAGGAACGCCGTCGGCATGGCGGTGTTGGTCTCTTCTTGCGTATCGACGTGGCGCAGGTGCAGCAGGTAACGCGCACGGGCCAGCGGGTCGCGCAACGTCTGATACGCCTCGTTGGCGGCCGTCGCCCATTGCATGGACACCCGCCGCTCCACCGCCCCCAGGTGAGCCACCCGATCCGGATGGACTTGGGCCTGGATCTCCCGGTAGGCCTGGTCCAGCCGCGCAGAATCGAGATGGAAACGAGGCGGAAGCCCGAGCAGCTCGAAGTGGTTCTTATGGAAATCGTAGTCGCTCATCGTGCATGGGCGCGGCTTGGTCCATCGGGGCCCAAGCCGCGCCGTATCGTTCGTGCGCTCAGACGTTAAAACTCTCGCCGCAGCCGCACTGATCCTTCACTCTCGGATTATTGAACTTGAAGCCTTCGTTCAGGCCTTCGCGGACGAAATCGAGTTCTGTCCCATCGATGTATTCGAGGCTCTTCGGATCCACGAACACGGTCACCCCGTGGCTCTCGAAACGAAGGTCATCTTCTCCCGGCAGGTCGACAAACTCAAGCTTGTACGCCAGGCCGGAGCATCCGGATGTGCGCACCCCGAAACGCAGGCCCGCGCCCTTGCCCCGCTTGGCAAGAAATTTCTTGACGTGGGTCGCCGCCCCTTCCGTAAGCGTAATAGCCATCGTGGTACCTCAAAAATCCTTGTCAGTTGTTGGAAGCCGCCTTCGCGCGCCCCGTGGGAGCGCTCTTCTCGCGATAATCGGCGACGGCGGCCTTGATCGCGTCTTCCGCCAGGATCGAGCAGTGGATCTTGACCGGCGGCAACGCCAATTCTTCCGCAATCTGCGTGTTCTTGATCGCGAGCGCCTCGTCCAGGGTCTTGCCCTTCACCCATTCGGTCACGAGCGAACTCGATGCGATCGCCGATCCGCAACCATAGGTCTTGAAGCGCGCATCCTCGATCACGCCTTCGTCGTTGACCTTGATCTGCAGCTTCATGACGTCACCGCATGCCGGCGCGCCCACCATGCCGGTGCCGACACCCTCGTCGCCTTTGTCGAAAGCCCCCACGTTACGCGGGTTCTCGTAATGGTCCAACACCTTGTCGCTATATGCCATCGATGATCTCCTTACCGTTTAATCGCCTGCGGAATCAAACCGGCGTTGCGCCCGCGTCAATGGGCCGCCCACTGGACGCTGGCCAGGTCGACGCCGTCCTTGTACATCTCCCACAGCGGGGAGAGCTCGCGCAATTTGCCGATCTTCTCCTGGAGCAGGGAGACGGTGTAATCGATTTCCTGCTCGGTGGTAAAGCGCCCGATCGTGAAACGGATCGAGCTGTGGGCCAGTTCGTCGTTGCGGCCCAGCGCCTTCAAGACATACGACGGCTCCAGGCTGGCCGAGGTACAGGCCGACCCGCTCGAGACGGCCAGGTCCTTGACCGCCATGATGAGAGACTCGCCTTCCACGAAATTGAAGCTCATATTGAGATTGTGCGGGATCCGACGCGCCAGGTCCCCGTTCACATAGACCTCCTCCATGCGGTTCAAGCCCGTCAGCAGCCGGTCCCGCAGGCGACCAATCCGCGCGTTCTCCGCCGCCATCTCCTCTCCCGCGATCCGGAACGCCTCCCCCATGCCGACGATCTGGTGCGTGGCGAGCGTCCCCGAGCGCAGACCCCGTTCATGCCCCCCGCCATGCATCTGCGCCTCGATCCGCACGCGCGGCTTGCGGCGCACGTACAGCGCGCCGATGCCTTTCGGCCCGTAGGTCTTGTGCGCGGAAAAAGACATCAGGTCCACCTTGAGCCGGGACAGGTCGATCGCCTCCTTTCCGGTCGACTGAGCCGCATCGACATGGAAGAGGATCCCCCGGGCGCGGCAAATCTCGCCGATCGCCGCGATGTCCTGGACGACCCCGATCTCATTGTTCACGTGCATGACCGACACCACGATGGTGTCCGGGCGCAACGCCGCCTCGAGGGCTGCAAGATCGAGCAGGCCATTGGGCTGCGGATCGAGATAGGTGACCTCGAATCCTTCGCGCTCAAGCTCGCGCAGCGTGTCGAGAACGGCCTTGTGCTCCGTCTTGACGCTCACCAGGTGCTTGCCCTTGCCCTTGTAGAAGTGAGCGGCTCCCTTGAGCGCAAGGTTGTCCGATTCCGTGGCGCCGGACGTCCAGATGATCTCCTTGGGATCGGCGTGCACGAGCTCGGCCACCTGCGCCCGAGCCGTCTCCACCGCCTTTTCCGCGGTCCACCCGAAAACATGCGAACGGCTGGCCGGATTGCCGAAGTAATCCGTCAGGTACGGGATCATCTTCTCGGCCACCCGCGGGTCGACCGGCGTCGTCGCCGAATAGTCCATGTAGATTGGCAGCTTCACCATTACACTCTCCACTCTTGATATCCGCCGGCCCGAAAACCAGGCGCCGCCGGAGGTTGCTTGTTCATCGCCCACCCGCCCCTTGCCCCCTCCCCGCGCGTCAAGCGGCCCCCGCACGCCCCTGCAGGGCTTCCCGCTGGTCGGCCAGAATGGCGATATTGCGCGGCGCCTGGCCTTCCACCAAATCCTCCAGCGTGATTGAGGAGAGATACTCGAAAATCTTCGCGTTCAGGTTGGTCCACAGTTCGTGCGTCATGCAGCGGCTCTCGTCGCGGCAGTTTTCCCGCCCGCCGCATTGCGTCGCGTCGATGGGCTCATCCACCGCCTGGATGATGTCGGCCACCGACACCTCGCCCATCTGCCGCGCGAGACAATAGCCGCCGCCGGGGCCGCGCACGCTCTCCACCAGCGCATGGCGTCGGAGCTTGCCGAACAACTGCTCCAAATAAGACAACGAAATCTTCTGACGGTCACTGATCCCGGCCAAGGTCACGGGCCCCTCCCCATGTCTTTGGGCCAGATCGATCATGGCTGTCACTGCGAAACGCCCCTTGGTTGTCAATCGCATGTCTTGCCCGCCTCTGAGGAAACACTTAAAATCGACACAGCCAAACTATACAATACCCGATTAAATTGGTCAACTATTAATCGGTCGGCCGTTCAGTCCACGATCTTATTGAGATAAGCAGGATCAAAGGCTGGTTTCTCGGCTTGGCCCGCTTCCACCGAGGCGCCGAGGCGCTGCAACTGCTCGATCAGGCGCTCGATCCGCAAGTCCGTTTCCGCGCTGTGATCGATCAGCCCGTGGATCGCCTTGACGATGGGATCGCTCATGTCCTGGCTGATGGCGTAAGCGCTGAAGCCGATCGTTTCGGCCTTCTGCGCCTTGCGCTTCTCATGCTCGGCATCGACGATGCGGGCGGGGATACCCACCGCCGTCGCCCCCGCCGGGACATCCTTGACGACCACCGCGTTGGACCCGACCTTGGCGCCGTCCCCAATGATGATCGGCCCGAGAATCTTGGCACCGGCCCCGACCACCACGCCGGTACCCAGGGTGGGATGCCGCTTGCCCTTGTTCCAGGTCGTCCCGCCCAGGGTCACGCCATGGTACAAGGTCGTGTCATCGCCGATTTCGGCGGTCTCTCCGATCACCACGCCCATGCCGTGATCAATGAACACGCGCCGTCCGACCCTCGCCGCCGGATGAATCTCGATGCCGGTGAGCCAGCGCGCCAGATAGGACACATAACGCGCCAGCCAGCGGAAGCGCCAGCCCCAGAGCCGGTGCGCCAGCCGATGGAAGACGATCGCGTGAATGCCGGGATAGGTCGTGAGGATTTCCCAGGCGGAACGGGCGGCCGGATCCCGCTCGAAAACCACCGACACATCTTCCCTCAGCCTGTTAAACATCGGTGCGCGCAACGCCCTCGAAAATTTCAGTATGCAATACCCGACTATTTTTCTCTACTTTTCTGCACGGCGGTCAGGATGCCCCGCAGAATGTTGACTTCCTCGCGCTCCAGCCGCGCGCGCGCAAACAGCCGCCGCAGCCGCTCCATCAGCCGCTTTGGCGCAAGCGGATTGAGGAACTCCACACCCACCAGCACCTCCTCGAGGTAGGCGTAGAAGCGCTCCACGTCCTCGAACGGCGCCAGCGGCGCGGCCGCCGAAGGATCCGCCAGAACGCCATCGAGCCCCCCCGCCAGACGAAGCTCATAGGCCAGGATCTGCACGGCGGCGGCCAGGTTGAGCGACGAGTAGGCGGGATTGGCCGGAATGTGCACCAGCAGTTGGCACAAGCCCACGTCGGCGTTGGACAGTCCCGACATCTCGGTGCCAAACACCACCGCCACAGGGTGCGCGCCCGACTGGGCCAGCAACTGGGCCGCCCCCTCCCGCGCATCGACGGCGGGCTGGGCCAACTCCCGCCGACGGGCACTCACCGCCGCAGCCAGCACCACCCCCTGCAGCGCTTCCGGAAGGCTCCCGCAGACGCGCGCGCGCGCCAGCACATCCTGGGCGCCCGAGGCCATCGCGTCGGCCTGCGCATCGGGAAAATGCTTGGGCCGCACCAGATAGAGCGAGGAAAGCCCCATCGTCTTCATGGCCCGCGCCGCCGCGCCGATATTTCCCGGGTGGCTCGTGTGGCTCAGGACGATGCGCACATTCTCCAGCACCCCCGGTTTCGTCATCGCGCCAATCGCATTACAATAGCGGCCGGTCCATCCGTTGCCCAACCCCTCTGATCGAAGGTCCCTTCATGCATCCCATGCTCACCATTGCGGTCAAGGCCGCCCGTCGCGCCGGATCCCTCATCAACCGGGCCTCCCTCGACCTCGATCTGATCACGGTCAAGCACAAAAGCGAAAACGATTTCGTCAGCGAAGTCGACCAGGCCGCCGAACAGTCCATCATCGAAACGCTGCTGGGCGCCTATCCAAATCATGCGATTTTAGCAGAAGAATCAGGGGAGCAGGGGGATTCGGAGTACCAATGGATCATTGATCCCCTAGACGGCACGACCAACTTTTTGCACGGTTTTCCGCAATACGCCGTCTCGATCGCCCTCCTCCACAAACAGGCCCTCACCCACGCGGTCGTCTACGATCCTACCCGCAACGACCTTTTCACGGCCTCCAAGGGGCAAGGCGCCTTTCTCAACGATCGACGGCTGCGGGTCTCCAAGCGGATCAAGCTCAAGGACTCCCTGATCGGCACGGGATTCCCGTTCCGCGACTTTTCCCATCTCGACCCCTACCTCGCGATGTTCCGCGACGCGGTGCAAAAGACCTCGGGCGTGCGTCGCCCCGGTTCCGCCGCCCTCGACCTGGCCTACGTCGCCGCCGGCCGCCTCGACGGGTTCTTCGAGATCGCCCTCAAACCTTGGGACATCGCGGCCGGCGCGCTTCTCATCCAGGAGGCGGGGGGGCTCGTCGGCGACTTCGTCGGCAACGAGAATTTTCTCGACCGCGGCAACGTCGTGGCCGGCAATCCGAAAATCTTCGTCCAACTGCTCCAGATGCTCGCACCCCATTTGACGGACGCCCTGCGCCGCTAGCGCTCCGCCGCGGGGAACCTGCCGCCTCCGGCAAGCCAGCGTCGCGCAAACGGCTCCGCCGGCTCCGGGTGCCCGTAGTGGTAGCCCTGCGCCGTCGGACAGCCCAGATCGAGCAGTGCCTGCGCATGCGCGGCGCTCTCCACGCCTTCCGCCACCAGATCCATCCCCAGGCTTCGCGCCATCCCGATGATGGCTCGTACGACCACGTGGTCGTTGGGGCTTTCCAGCATGTTGCGGACAAAGCTCACGTCGATTTTCAGGGTGCCGGCCGGCAGACGCGACAGATAGGCGAGCGAGGAAAAGCCGGTGCCAAAATCATCGATAGCCAGTGCAAACCCCTTGGCCGTCAACGTCTTCATCGCCTCGATGGTCGCCGGGCCGTCCCCGACGAAGAGACTTTCGGTAAGCTCCAATTCCAGGTCCGCCGCCGAGGCACCGGCCGCCTCGACGATTCGAGCCGCCGTCGCGGCAAAATCCGGCACGTTGAACTGCGCGACGGAAACATTGACGCTCACCCGGCCCGGGAATCGCAGGCCCGCGTCTTGCCAGGACAGCAATTGCCGGCAGGCGCTGGCGATCACCCAGTTGCCCAGCTCTGGCATCAGGCCGCGCTCCTCCGCGACGGGGATGAACTGATCCGGGGGGACCGCACCCAGCACGGCATCGTTCCAGCGAAGCAGCGCCTCGGCACCGACGAGCCGGCCCGAGGCGATGTCAACCTTCGGCTGGTAAAAGAGCGCCAGCGCCTCTTCCCGCAACGCCGCCTGCAGGCGCCGGGCGATATCCAGGCGCCGGGCGAACGCGGAACTCATCGCCGGCGAATAAAACCGAATGCCGCCCGACTCGGGATCGGCAAACTGGGCGGCAAGCCCGGCATCGGCATAGACCTCGTCGGGCGTCGCGCGCCCCGCCGGGTAGCGGGCAACGCCGACCTTGACCCCCAGCGAGACGGAAAGTCCATCGACCAGCAGCTTTTCGGCGAGCGCGTTGCGGATGCGCTCCGCCGCCCGACGCGCGGCGGCCTCGTCACCCTCGGGGACTGCGAGCGCGAACTCGCTGCCACCGATTCGCGCAAGCTGCTCCCCCGGAGTCAAGATGCCGGCCAGCCGGTGCGCCGAGGCCTTGAGCACGGCATCCCCCATGGCATAGCCCTGCGTATGGTTGATCTCCTTGAAGCGGCGCAGGTTCACGAAAATGAGCGCACCGCCCCTACCGCGGTGAATCTCCTCTTCCAGGAATGCGGACAAGCCCGCTCGGTTGGCGACCTGGGTGACCGCATCGACCCGGGCGGATCGGCGCAATTGTGCTTCGGCCCGTCGGTGCGCTTCGCGCAGCCGCAAGGTTTCGACGCCGAAGGATACGTCATCCGCAACCTCGACCAGAAGCCTTAGCTCATCGCCGTCAAAGGCATCGGGCACATCCGCATAAAGGGAAAGCGCGCCGAAGACCCGACCGTCGACCTTCAGCGGCAGCGCCGCGGCCGACTCGATGCCGTGCGCCAGCGCCCGCTCGCGCCAGGGGGCAAAGGCCGGGTCCGATCGGATGAAGCGGCACACGATGGGACGCGCATGCACAATCGCCCTCCCGGTCGGGCCATACCCCAGCGGATCCTCCGCCCAGCTGACCGAGAGGGCTTCCATGTAGTCGACGGCCTGACCGGCTCGGGCCAAGACGCGCACCGGCTTGCCCTCAAGCGCCTGCGCTTCCCCGATCCACGCGAGTCGGTAGCCTCCCGTCTCGGTGGCCAGGCGGCAAACATCCTGCAAAATGACGTCGCCGCCTGTCGATCGCAACAGGATGCGGTTGCTGCCGCTCAAAAACGCCAAGGCGCGCTGCACCCGCCCCAGGGTGTGCAGCGTCGTGACATCGATCAGGCAGGCGAGCCCGTATTCTTCGCCGCCATCGGCGACTCTCGTCAGCGAAATGTCCGCCGGAAAGCGCGCGCCGTTCTTGCGGCGCGCGACGAACACCCGCCCCGTGTGCATCCCGCGCCCTACGGGACGCGTGAACCATGCGCGCACGAATTGCTCGTGCTTGACGCGCACTTCCTCCGGCAGCAAGATCCCGAGCGGGTGGCCGATCAGCTCGGAAGGCTGGTATCCGAACAGGGACAGGACATGGCGGTTGGCATGCCGGACCGTGCCGTCGCGGGATACAACGACGGCTCCGATCGGCAACAGATCGAGCAGGCGTTCGAGAACCATGGCGTATCGGCCTCCCTTCCATCCCAATCGCGTTGTGTGCGCAACGGCACTCGCATGACAGCAGTATAATGTAGCGCCGCAGCCCACGAAAGCCGCGGCGCATCTCGGCCGATCGGTTGAAGGGTTTCGTCCCCGGGGCGACCGCGAGAAATGGTGCCGGGTTTCTCGCCACAAGCCATCCCCCGTTAGACGATCGCCACCGGGCGCCCTCGCCCAGGTACGGCAGCACGCCGGGCGGGAACCGGTCCAGCCACTTCCGCAAGACGACCCGCGTGGGGCACTGCGCTGCGTGCGCCTCGTGCCGCCTCGCGGGTAGCCTGTCCGCATGGGGTGCGCGTGGTCGATTCCGCCGCTTGTTCTCGCCGTTGAGGCGGCGGCCCGCTTTCGTCAAGCGAACGGTCAACATCGCGGCGCTCCCGTCATACGGCCGCGTCTCGCCGCCCGAGGTGTTCTCCCTTGCCCCGGAGCGACGGCCATGCCGGATGCCTTGACTCCCGGCTCGGCAAGCGTTCGGGCATGGCTTTGGTCGCCGTTGTCGTCGGCATGGCATGTGCTGCGGACACCGGCCTTCGATCCCTGGCGGGCCGGCCGGCTCATCGCCGCTCGCAGCGGGCATGCGCACCGGCCAGCGTTCGGCCGTTGAGGCCACGTGAGCCGCACGCTCGCCCCGCGCAGGAGCCAGGCCGTCGCGTGGGCGTCGTTGTGGCCCGCCGCTGGTTGTGTTAAAAATAATCCTTTTCGATGGCTGTCCTCAGCGGGGTGCTTCCGGCACATCCGGCGCATTTGAAAGGGATGCGGTCACTTGCAAACAACCGTCAGCGAATTGATCGTCAGGTTCATGGAGCGCCTGGGGATCACCCATGTCTTCGGCATGCCCGGCGCCCATATTCTTCCGGTGTACGACAGGCTGTACGAGTCCAGGATCACGACTTTGCTCGTCAAGCACGAGCAGGGGGCGGCCTTCATGGCTGGCGGGTTCGCGCGCGCCTCGGGAAGAATAGCGGCGTGCATCACCACGGCTGGTCCCGGCGCGACCAATCTGGTGACCGGAATCGCCAACGCGTATGCGGAGAGGCAGCCGGTGCTGGTCATCACGGGCGAGACCTCCACCCATTTTTTCGGCAAGGGCGGCCTGCAGGAGAGCTCCGGCGAGGGAGGCAGCATCGATCAGGTCGCCTTGTTCGCAGGCATCACCCGCTACCACAAATTGATCGAACGCACGGATTACCTGCCCACGGTCCTGAACCAAGCCGCCCAACACCTCCTTTGCAGGGCGCCGGGACCAGTCGTGTTGAGCATTCCCTTCAATGTGCAGCAGGAGAGCGTGGATGCCGGCATCCTTGAGCAGATCAGCTTCACGCGCCCCGTTGACGAGCACGCGCCCCCTGCGCGCGGCATCGATGCGAGCGTGGCGCTGCTTCAGGCAGCGAAACGCCCGTTGATGATCGCCGGCCACGGCTGCGTCCGGGCGGATGCGCAAGCCTCGCTGCGCCGCGTGAGCGAACGCCTCGACATCCCGGTCGCCAGCACCCTCAAGGCCAAGGGTGCGATCGACGAACGATCCGCGCGGGCGCTCGGCAGCCTCGGCGTCACGTCCTGCGGTTACGCCATGCGTTACCTGGAAGAGAAGGCGGACTTGGTGCTGGTGCTGGGTGCGGCCTTCGGCGAGAGAACGAGCTATGCCTGGGACAGGCGGCTGTTGGCGGGCAAGAAGCTCATCCAGGTGGACCATTGTGCGCAGCAGCTGGGGAAGTCATTCCGCGCGGACCTCGCGGTGCACGCCGACCTTGGCGCCTACTTGCAGGCGCTCGACGCCGCCCTCGCGGCCCAGGAGGTGCCCGCGAAAGAACCGGCAGACATCGGCGCCTTCATCGCCGCCACACGGGCCCGGACCGATGCGGCGGGCGAGGCGATCTTCGACCACCGGTTCGACCATGTGCGCGCCTTTTACGCGTGGCTCGAACAGCATTTTCCGGACGGCCTCGCCCTGTTCGACGACAACATCGTCTTTGCGCAGAATTTTTACCGGGTGTCCGCCAAGGACCGCTATTACCCCAATACCGGCATCTCGTCGCTGGGCCACGCCATCCCGGCGGCCATTGGCGCCGCCTGCGAACTCGACATGCCGGTATTTGCCGCGATCGGCGACGGCGGGTTCCAGATGTGTGCGATGGAACTCATGACGGCGGTCAATCACCGCATCTCGCTCAATGTCATCCTGTTCAACAACCGGACCATGGGGCTGATTCGCAAGAACCAGCATCATCTCTATCACGACCGCTTCATGGACTGCGATTTCACCAATCCCGATTACGCGCTGCTGGCGCAATCGTTCGGCATCAGGCACTGCCGTCTGGAAGACGGGACGCAGGTGGCGAAGCTCGCGACGATGGATTTCCGTCAAGGCATCAATCTCATCGAGATCATGCTCGATCAGGATGCCTATCCGAATTATTCCTCACGGCGTTAGTCTTGCATGCCTGATCCCGCGACAACGCAGCTCGCGCGATGCCTCGCGCGCCACCAAGCCGCCCTCCCGGCGCTCGCCGATCCGAACGGGCTCGATGGGCTCATCGAGCGCTACGAGCAATGCTACCCTTGGCTGGAAAAAGCAATGTGGGCTTCGGGAGCCGACTTCGCGGCGCTGCTCGCGGACTATCAGGCCCTCTTCCGCGAGCAGGAGGCGCTGGTGTCCCGGCGGGGCGATGATCAGCGCCACCATTTCATCCTCGGCATCCCGGTGGCGGACCGGCCACCCCACTTGCGCGCCTGCCTGGAAAGCATCTATCAGCTGTGCGCGCTGTATGACTATGGCGGCCACGCATCCGGGGCATGGGAAAAGATCAAGGTGGTCGTCGCCGAGGACAGCCGCGACGAACACCATATCCGCCGGCACCGAGAGCTGGTAGACGAGTATCGGAAGAAAGGCTTGCAGGTCGTTCATTTCGGGCTGGACGAGCAGTATGAGCTTCTGCACGCGCTGCCCCAGGGCCAGCGCGAGCGCCTCGGCAGGATACTCACCCGCCAGCCGCGGGACAGATTTTATCGCAAGGGACAAGCCGCCAATCGCAACTTGAGCTACCTCAAGTTCCTGCAGTTGACGGAAGACAAGGCCAAGACGCTGTATTACCTCGTCGACAGCGACCAGCATTTCTGCGTGAACCGGCGAACCGACACCGGCGAGGAAATCGTCTATGCACTCAATTACTTCCACGTCATCGACCGGATCTTCCGCACCACCGGCACGCTGATGCTCACCGGTAAGCTGGTAGGGGATCCCCCGGTGTCCCCCGCGGTGATGGCGGCGAATTTCCTTGATGATGTCATCGCCTTCCTTGAGCGGCTGTCGACTTTGGGCGGCCATGACGCTTGCCGGTTTCACGGGGCGCAGGGCCCGCTTCCAGGCGATGCCGCCTATCACGACTTGGCGGGGCTCTTCGGCTTTGCCCAGCAACCGGCGGCATTTCCCTACGCCTGCAGGCTATCCGGCCGCCACGACCATGCCGACTGCCTAACGGCGTTCGCGCACAGGCTGGATGCCTTCTTCTTCGGCGAGCACCTGACGCGCAAGACCTGGTTCTCCTATGGCAGCGGTTTTGCACGGCTCACGCCGGCTCGGACAGTTTATCCGGGCAATTACGTCGTCAACTACGCCGGACTGAAATACATCATTCCTTTCGGTCACCTGAGACTGCGCATGTCCGGACCGACCGCCGGGCGGTTGATTGCCGCGGAAATCGGCGCACGGTTCGCCTCTTTCAACATGCCCAATCTCCATCGCCGCTCGACCGAGGAGGGATTGGGCGGAAATTTCCGTCCCGGCGTCGAACGGGATGGAGAACGCAAACACATCGATCTGTCCGACGAGTTCGAGCGTCAGTTCTTCGGCGACCTCATGTTGTTCTCGGCCGAAGAGCTGGTCAAGCGAGCGGACGTGACTCGGCCTTTCGCCCAGGAGACCATCGAGGCGATCATCGCCGCGAAAGAAAGCGACCTGCTGGCGCTCTATCGCCAAAAGCACGACGCGATCGTCGCGAAGAGCCGGCAATTGCGTGCGCTGGTGTTCAACGCGGGCCACTGGTGGCTACGCCGGGCGGAGCTGTCCGACGCGCTCGAGCAGGTCCACGCCTTCATCGAAAACATCGACCGCAACTTCGGCGAGCATTCGGTTGCGTGGCGCAAGATCGAGTCCGCCGAGCATCGCGCGGAGCGCAAACGACAGATCATCGAGGCATTGGCGCATTATCGGGCCGAGCGGGATGCCTGGGACAGCCTGTTCTAGTCGCGCGCGGGTGATTGCCTGCGCATGATCGATAGGAGGGTCGAGAGGACCGTGAGCGCCAGCAGCGATCCCATGACCGACATGAAGCCGTGCATGAACGCGCCATCCCTGACGGGCAGGGGAATGGCCGTGTTCCGGGAGACGTGCCGGACGGCCGCGATCCCCTTACTCGCCAGATAGCCATGTGCCACATGCGTGAAGACCAACCCGGAAATGTCGACGCCGAAAATGAGCCCCAAGGACCGCATCATGTTGAGAAGCCCGCCGGCCAGGCCCAACTTGTCCTTCGGCGCAGCCCACATGATGGCGCTGTTGTTGGGTGGCGTGAAAAGGCCCATGCCAATGCCGAGCAGCGTCAGTTCGCCCGCCAGGACCGGAAGGCGGCCGTGCGTGCTCAGCAACATCAAGGCGAAGCACGCGAGTGAAGCCACGGCCATCCCGGCCGTCGTCACGATCCGCGCGCCGTGCCGGTCGGAGATGTGCCCCGCCAGCGGAGCCGCGACGGCCATCGCAAGCGGTACCGGGGTGAGGAGGGCACCGGTAAGCGCGGGCCCGAAGCGGAGCACATCCTCGACATAGAACGGCATCAAGAAGAGCACGGCGAACATCACATAATAGGACAGCATGCCGGTCACGTTTCCCGTCGTGAACGTCCAGTTCCTGAAGAGCTTCAGGTCGATCATGGGGAATCCCGTCTTGAGTTCCCTCAAGACGAACGCCGGCAGGAACACGCAGGCGGCCACAAGGCCACCGAGGACGAGCGGAGCCCTCCAGCCGCTCCTCTCGAGGGTGTTGACTGCCAGCACGAGGGCCGCCAGGCCCGCGGCGAAGCATATCAGGCCCAGATAGTCGATCCTCGGCTTCTCGCCCGTCCCGACGTGCCGGGGCAGGACGTACAGGCCGACCACCGTCCCGACAATGCCAACGGGGAGGTTGACAAAAAATATCCAGCGCCAGCCGATCGCGCCTATCAGGATCCCGCCGATGAACGGTCCCACCGCCATCGCCATCGCCTGGACAGCCCCTTGAATGCCGATCGCCCTGCCGAGCTCGCGGCTCGGAAAGGCCTGCGTGATGAGCGCGACGGAGTTCGCCTGCAAAAGGCCCGCGCCCATCGCCTGCAGCATGCGAGCAAGGATGAGGAACAGGGCGGAGCGGGCCAAGCCGCAGAGACCGGAGCCCACGGTGAAAACGACGAAACCCAGGTTATAGAGCTTCGCGCGGCCTATCACGTCCGCGAGCCTGCCAAAAAACGGCAACATGACCGTCAAGGTCAGCATGTACGCCATCGCCACCCATTCTATGGTCACCATCGACGCCCCAAAATCGGTCCTGATGGTCGGCATGGCCACGTTCACGATGCTGACGTCCAGGGCGGACATCGTAGCCCCGACGAGCACGTTGATCAGGATGAACCACTTCCACGCCGGGCGCGACGAGAAGAAAGGATGGGGGAACTGCATGAGATGGTTGATTGCGAAAGCCCCTCCCGAAATGTCTTGGCCACGCGGGCCCGATACCGTCAGCCAGGCGCGCGGGGGGCGGCATGGTGGCTGCCTTCGCCCGTCTTCTAGTCCTGAACCAGCGAATCGGCGGCATGCCGTGCAATCTGCCGACGGCATTCCTCATACGCCTCAGTCGCCCTTTGCAGCACGTCGCGCGGAATGGCGATATGGGCATAATCAGTGGGCATCCTATCGATGGCGCCACGATGAATGCGTTCCGACGAGTCCCCCATGCGCGATTTTCCCGTATGATCGAACACCCGATACCGTTCGCTCAGTGGCGAATCCAGCTCCAGCCAGTCCGAGAGCGCGCGAAGCAGCTTCTCCGGGGCGCGTTGAAACAGCTCGGCATCATAATAGCAATAGGGGCACCGGGCGGTCCGGCTGAAGTCGGCGAGCGCCTGGACACGCGCGATGTAGTAGTTTGCCGCCTCAATGGGTGAGGCATAAGGGTCCTCAACCTCCTTTTGCGCAAACAGATGCACGATGCTCTTGAGAGTGTGCTCCGGCCGCATCAAGGCAATCAGTATCTTCACTTTGACGGGGCTGAGCCGCTCGGGGCTCACCACGTAATCGTTGTGGAGCAGCTTGTCGAAAAGATACCGGCTGTTTGCCTTGAACGCATGGCTTTCCAGAAACCGCTCGACCTGCCTGTCCAGCGCGTGGGCATCCGCGTAGCTGATATGCATCTCATAATAGCCGTTGATCCGGGGATGCGAACCGAGAATATGCCCCGCCAGGCTGGTGAAGGCCCGCATATGGCTCAGCAGGAAAATTCTCGAAAGAGGGCTGGACGCGTTCATGTGCACGAAGCTTGCCTATCCGTCGGCGGCGGGCGCGCTGGCGTTCGCCATCATTGGGTTTACGGGAATCATCATAGGGGGCCGGGGCCGATTGCTCAAGTCATTCAAGACCTTGCAGACCTTTGTCACGAGTGAACATATTGTGTAATAACAATATGTTAGAATGATGATCCCGCACACCCCGAAAAATCCTAGCGAGCGTGGATCAAGCCATCCCTCAGCACACGCCGATGATGCAGCAGTATTTGCGCATCAAGGCTGAACATCCCGACATGCTGGTGTTCTACCGCATGGGGGATTTCTACGAACTCTTCTACCGGGACGCCGAAGAGGCGGCACGGCTCCTCGATCTCACGCTCACGCAGCGGGGGGCCTCTGGCGGGCAGCCCATCAAGATGGCGGGCGTCCCGCACCATGCCTGCGAGCAATATCTAGCCCGTCTGCTGCGGTTGGGCAAGTCGGTCGCCATCTGCGAGCAGATCGGGGACCCCGCTCTCTCGAAGGGACCCGTCGAACGGCGAGTCACCCGCATCATCACGCCGGGCACCCTGACCGACGCGGGGCTCCTGGAGGATCGCCGCGACAGCCTGCTGGCCGCCCTGTTTCCGGCGGGGGAGCGGGTCGGGCTCGCCTGGCTCAACCTGGCCAGCGGACGCTTCAGCGCGCTCGAGACCTCACCGTCGCGTCTCGCCTCCGAGCTGGAGCGCGTCCGACCCGCCGAGCTCCTCGTTCCGGAAGGCTTTCAGCACGTGGGGCTTGCGTCGTTCAAGTCCGCGCTGAAACCCCTCGCCCTGTGGCAATTCGACCCGGATACTACCCATGACGCGCTGTGCACGCAGTTCAAGGTCTTGAGCCTGGACGGCTTCGGCGTGGCCAAAGGAGGAAGCGTGACCTGCGCGGCCGGCGCCCTCATAGGCTATGTCCAGCATACCCAGCGCGCCGCCCTCGTGCACATCAGCGGGCTCGCCGTGGAACGGACCGGCGCCTATGTGTCGATGGACAGCGCCACCCGTCGCAACCTGGAAATTTCCGAGACCTTGCGCGGCGAGCCCTCGCCCACCCTGCTCTCGCTGCTCGATACCACGGCGACCAGCATGGGCAGCCGCTGCCTTCGTCATTGGCTGCATCACCCGCTGACCGACCGCGCGGCCCTGCAAGACCGGCTCGAGGCCATCGACGGCCTGTGTGCCCAAACCGACGCATGCCCTCCGTGGCGCACGCTTCATGAAGTCCTGCGCGGCTGCGCCGACGTCGAGCGGATCACGGCCCGAGTCGCGTTGGGCACGGCACGTCCACGTGATCTTTCGGGCCTGCGCGACACCTTGAAGACCTTGCCGTCTCTGGTGGACACGATCGCGCCGCTTCCCGCGACGCGCCTCCAGGCATTGTCCTTGCGCCTGACGCGCGACGAGGCGCTGCTCGAGGCGCTCGAACGTGCGCTGAAGCCGGAACCGAACAGCATGCTGCGGGACGGGGGCGTCATCCGCGAGGGGTACGACGCCGAACTCGACGAGCTGCGCGCCATTCATGAGAACTGCGGCGACTTCCTCCTTTCCCTCGAGGCGGCCGAGCGTGGCCGCAGCGGGATCGCGGCGCTCAAAGTGGAATATAACCGCGTCCATGGCTTCTACATTGAAGTCCCGCGCAGCCAGGCCGAGAAAGTGCCGGACGACTATCGGCGCCGCCAGACCCTAAAAAACGCCGAACGCTTCATCACCCCGGAGCTCAAGGCATTCGAGGACAAGGCCTTGTCGGCCGCCGAGCGGGCGCTCGCCCGCGAACGGCAGCTCTACGAGGCGCTGCTCGCCTTGCTCGCGCCCCACGTCCTGCGCCTCCAGGACATCGCGGCGGCGCTCGCCGAGGCGGATGTACTGGCAAGCCTCGCCGAGCGCGCGCAGACGCTCGGACTCGTCGCCCCCGAATATGCCGAGGAGCCGGTGCTCGACATCCGCGAGGGCCGTCATCCGGTGGTCGAGACCCAGGTCGACACCTTCGTGGCCAATGACACGGTACTGGGCCGCGCCCGCCGGATGCTGCTCATCACCGGCCCGAACATGGGCGGCAAGTCGACCTACATGCGGCAAACCGCGCTCATCACGCTACTCGCCTGCTGCGGCTCGTATGTTCCCGCAAAGTCCGCGCGCGTAGGCCCCATCGACCAGATCTTCACGCGCATCGGCGCATCCGACGACTTGGCGGGTGGACGTTCAACCTTCATGGTCGAAATGACCGAGACCGCCAACATCCTGCACAATGCGACGGACAAGAGTCTGGTGCTCCTCGACGAGATCGGCCGGGGAACCTCCACCTTCGACGGGCTGGCGCTGGCGTATGCGTGCGCCCGGGCATTGGCCGAGCGCAATCGCGCTTTCGCCTTGTTTGCCACCCATTACTTCGAATTGACCCGCTTGGCCGAAGAACTGCGGGCGGTCGCCAACGTGCATCTCGACGCCGTCGAACATCGCGACCGCATCGTCTTCCTGCACAGCGTGCAAGAAGGCCCGGCGAGCCAAAGCTATGGCTTGCAGGTCGCCGCACTGGCGGGCGTGCCGCCTGCGGTCATCCAGGCCGCCAGGCGCCGTCTCGTGCAACTGGAGCAGCAAAGCATCGAGACCAGCCGACAAGGCGATTTGTTCACCGCTCAGGCAACGGCCCCGCCCCCCGCTCCCGATGATGCCGTGGCGCGACGGCTCAAGGCGATCGAGCCCGACTCGCTCACGCCGCGCGCGGCGCTGGATCTGATTTACGAATTGCGCGCGCTGCTTCCGAAGGACGCGTGACGCCCCCTGGGCGCCCACCCCTCGGAAAGCGGCTATCCCCCGTGCCGGGCGGCCGCCAGGGCCACCCCTGCGGGCGTGGGCGGTTGGGCCGCCTTCGCGAGGGACGCCATGACGGCGGCGCGCGCCTTCGGGCGCATCCGCGCAATCGCGCGAATGCGCCGGTAGAACGCGGGCAGATTGCCGTGTTGCTGCGCGAGCAACGCGCGGAATTCGGGAACGAGCTGGGTATAGAGCGCGATGGATGCAATCTTGGCATTGTTCAGATCGTCCAGGAACCACGGGTCGTAACCGCTGTAGCCGTGCCACTGGGAGGCCTTCAACCTTTGATAGGCGGCCACCAACCGTTTGAAGACCGCCTTCTTGTCGGCGAGCTTCCGCTCGGCAGGGAGCGGGGAGGCGTAAAGCGCCGCAAGTCTCTTCTGGTACTTGAGGACCAGGTCGTCGAAATCCTGCCTGCGCCGCCTCGCGACCTCGTACTCCCGCCGCTCGGCCGCCGTGCCATCGGCCGCCAGCCAGCGCTTCATCCCTTCCCGCTCGATGGTATTGGCCATCGACTCATTGAAGACCGTCTCGCCCGGCACGTACGCCACCTGATGCCCCAGTTCATGGAATATGAGCTCCGCGACCGCCCAGTCGGGATAGCCCATGAAGGTGTTCAACACCGGATCGTTGAAATAGCCCAGCGTCGAGTATGCCGGAATGCCTCCCACGTATACGTCGTATCCTTTGCGCCGCAGCCGCGCCGCTTCTGCGCCGGCCTCCCGCTCGGAAAAATAGCCGCGGTAGGCGACACACCCTGCGATCGGGAAGCACCATGTCTTGGGAGCAAGCGAAAGCTTCGGAGTCGCGAAGACGTTCCAGGTGACATACGGGCGGCCCAGATCGGCGTAATTGCGATAGCACGCGTTGTCAGGCAGGCCGAGATCCTGGCTCGCATAGGCGCGAATCGCGAGGATCTCGGCAAGCTTGTGCGCCAGCGCCGGCGTGCAGTGCGGATCCTTGATGACCTGCCGGATCGGCCGGGAGGCATCGAGAATCTGGAGTTCGCCGTGGACGGACTGCGCATAATAGCCGACGGTCGAGCATCCCCCGAGGAGTGCGGCGAGGAGAACGACAGGAAAAACGACCGGGATCGGTCGAGGTCTGCGCCGCCCTTGCGCATCCGGACGCGGCAGCGGACGTTCGCCCCCGCCATGGACGCGCGAAGGCCGGACGAGGTTCTTGGCAAGGTCTTTCCACACGATTTGAGCCTCCCTTTCAATCACGACCACACCCACATTGTTATCGTTCGAGAGGCGCAGGGGCCATCGTAGCATCGCCTCGACGCCTTGAGAAGCATTGCGCAAACATCCAGGATCCCCTACCATGGCGCTTGGTCCCATGGCGCGTTCAGGTCACCATCATCAGCCGGCTCCACCTGGAAGGAAACCCACGCCTATGCGCCGCCTGACGGCAAAGATCATCACCTGGTATGACGGCGCGCTCACGTTCGGTGTCTTCCTGCTCAGTCTCGTGATGCTCATCCTGATGGTGAGCGCCTCCTACAGGTATGCCAAAGCAGACCTCGTGCTGCCGCTTCGGTTGGGCAAACCGATCGACGTGCCCTCGTCAACGGTGGACTTCCTGTCGATCTTCGTGCTGATCGAGCTTGCACGCATCTTTTTCGGCTATTTCCAGAGCCACCGGATCCGCCTGCGGCTCATCATCGACGCGGGTCTCGTCTTCCTCGTGCGCGACACGGTGATCGAGTTCTATGCCGCACACCCGCCGCTGTCCGAGGTGCTTCCCGTCGGCCTCATGCTGGCGATCCTCATGGGGCTGCGAATAGCGTCCATCATCTGGTCCCCGGGCCCGTCGGACTAGCGCCTCACGCCTTTTCGCCTCTCCCGCCCGGCACGACCCCGGCGGAGCGCCCGCTATACTCATGAGAAGGCGCAACGCATAAGGATCGGGGCGGCCATGATCGAAGACGATCCGCTATGGTACAAAGACGCGATCATCTATGAGCTGCACGTGAAGGCCTATTTCGACAGCACAGGCGACGGAATCGGCGATTTTCGGGGACTCACACAAAAGCTCGACTACATTCGCACCCTCGGCGTCAATACGCTGTGGCTGCTTCCGTTCTACCCTTCGCCGATGCGCGATGATGGGTACGACATCTCCGACTATCGCGATGTCTATCCCCCTTACGGCACCCTGGAAGATTTCCGCCGCTTCATCCGGCAAGCCCATGCCCGCGGGCTAAGGGTCATCACGGAACTCGTCGTCAATCACACCTCCGACCAGCACCCCTGGTTTCAGGCCGCGCGCCGGGCCCCCCCGAAATCGGCCAAACGAAGCTATTACGTCTGGAGCGACACCGACACGCAGTTCCCGGAGACCAGAATCATCTTCAAGGACACCGAGGCCTCCAATTGGGCATGGGACCCGGTGGCGCGCGCCTACTATTGGCACCGCTTCTTCTCCCATCAACCGGATCTCAACCACAACAACCCGCACGTCGTGCGCGCCATGATGCGGGTCATGCGCTTCTGGCTCGACATCGGCGTCGACGGGCTGCGCCTCGATGCCGTCCCGTATTTGTGCGTGCGCAAAGGCAGCAATAACGAGAACTTGCCGGAAACCCATCGCGTGATCCGGTACATGCGCGCGGAACTCGACAAGCATTATCGCAACCGCATGTTCCTGGCGGAGGCCAACCAGTGGCCGGAAGACGTGCGCGAGTACTTCGGCGATGGCGACGAATGCCACATGGCCTATCACTTCCCCCTGATGCCCCGCATCTACATGGCTGTCGCGCAGGAGGACCGGCACCCGATCGTGGAAATTCTGCGCCAGACGCCCGATATCCCCGAAAATTGCCAGTGGGCCATCTTCCTGCGCAACCATGACGAACTCACCCTGGAGATGGTGACCGACAGGGAACGCGACTACATGTACGAGATGTACGCCGCCGATGAACGCGCCCGCCTCAATCTCGGCATCCGTCGCCGGCTTGCGCCGCTCATGGACAACAATCGCAGCAAGATCGAGCTCATCAACAGCCTGCTCATGTCGATGCCGGGATCCCCCATCGTCTATTACGGCGATGAGGTCGGCATGGGGGATAACGTGTATCTGGGCGACCGCAACGGGGTACGCACGCCCATGCAGTGGAGCCCGGACCGCAACGCGGGTTTCTCGCGCGCCGATCCCGCTCGCCTCTATCTCCCGCCCATCATGGACCCGGTATACGGCTATGAGGCTTTGAACGTGGAGGCCCAGGCGCGCAATCCCTCCTCGCTCCTCAATTGGACGACGCGTCTCATCACGGTCCGCAAGGCGCACGCAGCCTTCGGGAGAGGGAGCCTGATCATGCTTGATCCGGCGAACCGCAAAATCATCGCCTATTTGCGTGTCTATCAGACCGAGGTGATTCTGTGCGTCGCCAACCTGGCCCATTCCGCACAACCCGTCGAGCTCGATCTTGCGCCCTACCAGCAACGTATTCCGGTCGAACTGATGGGACGCACGCCCTTTCCCCGCATCGGGGAATTGCCCTATCTGCTGACGCTGCCCGGTTACGGCTTTTATTGGTTCGAATTGCTAAGCGATGCCCCCTTCGCCCAGCGTCCGGAAGAGCCCGTGGCGCCCCCCGAACTGCCGCTGCTGGTGCTGCTCGACGGCTGGCGCACTTTCTTGCCGCCGAAGGCAGGCGCGCCTGCCGTGCGCACGCAACTGGAGCGCGAGACGGCGTTGCGTCTGGAAAAAGAAGTCTTGCCGAGCTTCCTGTCCCAGCAACCGTGGTCCGGACTGCCAGGCAAGCAGATGGCTGACGGCGCCTTCGTTGCCGCCGCGGAATGGGGCCCGCCCGCTCACAACTGGTTCCTGACCCTGGTCCGCGCCCGTGCACCGGAAGGGGACATCCGCAGCTACTTCGTGCCGCTGGCGCTGTCCTGGGACGATGGCGACGACGACACGCATCGGGCGCTCACCGCCTTTGCCATTGCACGCGTGCGCCAAAAGGCGCGCACCGGGCTGGTGGTCGATGCATTCGCCGACGACGCATTTTGCGCGGCGCTCGTCGACGCCATCGGGCGAAACGTGGACGCGCCCTTCGGCCAGGGAACGCTGCGCTTTTCTTCCACCCCGGCCTTCGAGACCCTCGCTGAAGGCCGGCTCGGAAATGTCACCCGCCCATCCGGCGCCCGCGAGCACCGCGCCGCGATCTTGGGGGAACGCCTGTTCTTGAAAGGGATGCGGCAAGTTGAGGAAGGCCCCGACCCGCAGATCGAGATCGGCGCATTTCTTGCCGCCCAATCGGCATTCCTGCACGTCGCCCCGTTCGTGGGGAGCGCACAATACCAACCGCCGGACGGGGCTCCGATTGCGCTGGCCTTGCTGCATGCCTATATTGAAAATCAGGGTACCGCCTGGGATTATGCGCTCGAGTCTCTCGAGCGCTTCCTTGAATCGAAGCTCGGACACCAGGAGCCGGTCACGCCGCCCCCCCCCCATGGGGCGGCAAGGGCGCTGATGCGGACGCTGGGCTCGCGGGTAGGGGCGCTGCACAAGGCCTTTTGCCGGGATCTCGAAGATCCGGCGTTCAGCCCGGAGCCTGTAGCCGCACGAGAACGCGGAGCCTGGGTCGCCGCCGTCGGCAAGAAACTCGCCCAGGCCATCGGCGAACTCAAACGGCAGCGTGCACATCTTCCCTCGCCGGCGCGGGACGGCGCCGACGAGCTGATCCGGCTGCACAAACCCCTGAGCAGGCGCATCAAGGGGCTCCTGCCGGCGGCATTGCGGCCCATGAAGACCCGCTATCATGGAGATCTCCATCTCGGAAAAGTCCTGGTCACCCAAAACGACTTCGTGATCATCGGCTTCGAAGGGGAACCGGGCCTGCCGCCGGCGGCCCGGCGCAGCAAGCACTCCCCGTTGCGCGACGTCGCCACGATGCTGCGCTCCTTCGACCGCACCGCGCATGCGGCACTGGCCCGCCTGAGCGCCGAGCGGAGCGAGGATCGGCCGCGCATCGAGCCTTATGCACTGGAATGGCGAGACCAAATGGCCGAGGCGTTTCTGGACGGGTACCGGGAGGGGGTGCAAGGCGCCGTCTCCTACCCTGAAGATGACACCCAAGCCGATGCCCTGATCGAGTTGTTCAGCATGGAGAACGCCTGTGACGAAATTCTCCGGGATGCCCTCCACCCCCCGCTGGTGGCGCCGGCAATCACCTATCTGGCGACCCATCTGTCGGAGCGGCAGCCACCGTTCTGAGGCGAGGCGCCGCGCCCCTGCCCGCGATCCGGGCGGGATCTGCACGCCCAGGACTCGGACAAGTGTCCCATGAAAAGCCGGCATGCAATGCCCTTCGGCAGCGAGATTCTTGCGGATGGCGGCGTCAGGTTCCGCCTATGGGCGCCGGCTGCCCAACGCGTGGATCTGGTGCTGGGAGAACGCAAACGGACCTCGCGGGCGATGAACCACCTTCCCGACGGATGGTTCGAACTCGCGACCGCTGCCGCCCGCGTCGGGACCCGGTACAGCTTCCGTATCGATGGCGCGATCGAGGTCCCGGATCCGGCCTCGCGCTCTAATCCGGACGACGCCGAGGCGCCCAGCGCGGTGGTCGACCCGCTGCGGTTCGATTGGAACGACGAGGGCTGGGCCGGCAAGCCCTGGGCGCAGGCGGTCTGCTACGAGATTCATGTGGGAACCTTCACGCCCGAGGGCACCTTCCGGGCGCTTGAGGGACGACTCGACTATCTGGCGGATTTGGGGGTTAATGCGCTGGAACTCATGCCCGTGGCCGATTTCCCGGGACGGCGCAACTGGGGCTATGACGGAGTCCTGCCGTTCGCGCCCGATGGCGCCTACGGAGCGCCGGATGATCTCAAGCACCTGATCCAGTCCGCCCACCAGAAAGGCTTTGCGGTCCTGCTCGACGTGGTCTACAACCATTTCGGCCCGAAAGGCAATTATCTCCATCACTACGCGCCCTCCTTCTTCAGTACCCGGCACGAAACCCCTTGGGGGGCGGCGATCAATTTCGATGGCCAGAGCTCGCGCACCGTGCGCGATTTCTTCATCCACAATGCATTGTATTGGCTTGAGGAATATCATTTCGACGGCTTGCGTCTGGATGCCGTCCACGCCCTCTTCGACGACACGCGGCCGGACATCCTGGAAGAACTGGCACAGGCGGTGCGCAGCCGCTTCGCGCACCGCCGCGAAGTCCATCTGGTGCTGGAGAACGACCGCAACCTCGCGCATTACCTCACGCCTCGGGCTCACGCCGCGCAATACGACGCGCAATGGGACGACGACCTCCACCATGCGGTGCATGTCCTGCTTACCGGCGAGACGGACGGCTACTATCAGGACTATGCCGAAGCTCCCGTGGCCGCGCTGGGGCGCTGCCTCACGCAAGGGTTTGCCTATCAGGGCGAGGCTTCCGCCTTCCGCAACGGGGAGCATCGTGGGGAATCCACCACCGGTCTCGCCCTGAGCGCATTTGTTGCCTTTGCGCAGACGCATGACCAAGTCGGCAACCGCGCCTTCGGAGAGCGCATCTCGAGGCTCGCCGACCCCTCCCGTCTGCGCTGCGCGTTGGCGGTGCTGCTGCTCGCGCCCCTGCCGGTCTTGCTGTTCATGGGAGAAGAATTCGCGGCGCCGTCGCCGTTCCTCTATTTTTGCGACTATGCGGGCGAACTGGGCGGGGCGGTCACCCAGGGGCGCCGGTCCGAATTCTCTCGCTTTCGCCAGTTCGCCGATGAAAGGCAGCGCCTCGCCATCCCCGATCCCAATTCCGAGGCGACTTTCCTGCGTTCCAAACTGGACTGGCGGTGCCTGCAGGAGGGCGCGCACCAGGAATGGCTCACCTGGTACCGAACGCTGCTCCATCTTCGCGCACAACGGCTGCAGCCCTGGCTGAGCACGCTACAGAAGGGCCCGGCGCACTTCGAGCCGCTTGCCGAGCGGGCCTTGCGCGTGACATGGGGAAAGGCCCCCGGCGTCGAACTTCATCTGCTTGCCAACCTGAGCGATCAATGCGTCACCGGGATCCTGCCACCCGCGGGAGAGCGGCTCCTTTCAGCGGGACTGCCCGAGGAGCATGACGCCGGCCAGCTGCCCCCATGGTCGGCACTCTGGTTCCTCTGCCTGGGAAAGAACGAATCGACGCGCCCGCCCTTGTAAACGGCGGCGATTGAGGTAAACAGCGGTACCGATGTGCGCAGGCTAAAGCGCCAAGCGGGGTCGCGACCGGTCGCGCAGACCTACGCCGGGATGCCGCCTCGGTTCCGGACACGGCAAGACTGGGATCATGCGGGTGAACGCTCAAGCGCCGAAGGGTTCAGCCGTCGTACACGGCTGTGGCGCAGGAAGCGACATAGGCGCAAGAGGCGTGCGGCGTACTCGGCCGGCAGCCGGAAAAGACCGGCAACCATCATTCAGTGGCCAACCCGAAAAAGGAGAGCGTGAGTAGGCACCGGCCAAGGGCATCGACCGCCTTGCGGTCGGCGCCCTGCCTCCTCCCCATCAATGAGGCGGTTTCACGCGCGTACCGATGAAGGCGCTCAAATCATGTCGGTGCCGTCTTTTCCGGCGCCCTTTCGTTTCCCAGCTTGATGGGACCGAAACGACGCGCTTCAGGGACCGGGGTGTCGCCACTGGACCGTCCAGCTCCTGGCAACGCGTGTCCTTCCGCAACGCCTCCGGGAGCCCACTGGGTAGTGACCCGTCCGCTGCCCATGCGGCTTGGTTGTCGACACACGCCGTTGTTCATCCGCCGCCACGCGGCATCGAGGCCCCTGAACGATGATCGCGCGCGCGCAGCTCGAGTCTCTGTGTCGGCTCGCCGGCATCGCCCTTGAGTACACCGACATCTGGGGTGGCCGCCATCCCATCTCGGATGCGACGGCACGGGGGTTGCTGGCCGCCCAGGGCATCGCGGCGGCCACACCGGCAGACATCGAGCACTCCCTGCAGGCCATCAAGGCGCGAGAGTCGCGCGACCTCCTGCCCCCGGTCCTTGTCCATCAGGGCGAGGAAGACGCCGCCCGAATTCCGCTGTCCGTGCCCACGGCGCTGACCGGGGCTCGCTTCGCATGGCGACTCGACCTGGAGAACGGGGAGCGGGAAAGCGGAAGCCTGACGCCTGTCGACCTGGAGCCGCTCGAAGATCCGACGGCCGGCAATGATGGCGCTTTCACGCGCTTCCAATTCGAGCTGCCCACGCTGCCCAAGCTGGGCTATCACCATTTCTCACTGCGTGCGCAGGGGCAAGGGATCAAGGGCACGACCACGCTGATCGTCGCGCCCCGCACATGCTATGCGCCTGCCGCCGCCTCCGGGGAGGCACGCCTCTGGGGCCCCAGCGTCCAATTGTATGCATTGCGTTCTCAGCGCAATTGGGGCATCGGTGACTTCAGCGACCTGAAGACACTCCTCGAATTCGCCGCCGAACAGGGCGCGGGACTCGTGGGCCTTTCCCCCCTGCACGCCCTGTTCCCTCACAATCCCGAGCACGCGAGCCCTTACGCACCCTCCAGCCGGCTTTATGTCAACCTGCTGTACCTTGACGTCGAGGCAATCGCCGATTTCGCCGAGTCGGAGTCCATCGCGGCCTTCACGCAGGAGCCGCGGTTCCAGGCACGGCTCCGCGCGCTGCGGGCGGATTCCCAAGTCGACTACGCCCAGGTGGGCGCGTTGAAGCGGGATCTCCTGAAGCGCTTGTTCGAGCATTTCCGCACGCACCATCTGGACCCATTGACCAAACGCGGCAAGGCCTTCCGCCTGTTCCAGGAAGAAGAAGGCGCAGGCCTGAGGGTCTTCGCGGCCTTTGAAGCCCTGCAGGCGTTCTTCCATCATAAGGACGCCTCCGTGTGGGGGTGGCCCCGTTGGCCCAGCCCTTACAGGAATGCAGGCTCCAGGCGCGTCGCGAATTTCGTCTCGACGCATCGGGTCGAAGTCGAGTTCTACCAGTATGTCCAGTGGCAGGCAGCATTACAGCTGCAAAGCGTCCATGCGCGGGCGCGCCGCTTAGGGCTGGGGCTGGGCATCTGCAACGATCTCGCCGTAAGCGTCGATCGTGGAGGCGCGGAAACTTGGGCCAATCCAGCGCATTTCGCCCTGGATACCGCCATTGGCGCGCCCCCGGATGATTTCAATTTGGCTGGTCAGGACTGGGGACTTCCCCCTTGGAATCCCCAGGCCCTGGTGGACAGCGCCTATGCCCCCTTCATCGCGTTGCTGCGCAAGAATATGCAAGGCGCCGGGGCCTTGCGGATCGATCATGTGATGGGGCTTTTTCGCCTCTTCTGGATTCCGGGAGGCACTCCCGCCACGGAGGGCGCCTACGTAACCTACCCGTCCGACGATTTGCTCTCGATCCTCGCGCTGGAAAGCCACCGCAACCGCTGCCTGATCATCGGCGAGGACCTGGGGACGGTTCCCGAAGACATGCGGCGGACGTTGGCCAACCGCGGCATCTTGTCCTACCGCATCCTGTACTTCGAGCGCGATGCGAACGGCCGTCTGGCTTCGCCGGCGGCCTATCCGGCGAATGCGCTCGGCGCCATCGGCACACACGACATGCCGACACTGCCGGGCTATTGGATCGGGCGCGACATCGACCTGCGAAATGAGCTCCATTTGTTTCCGTCGGACACGCTATGGGCCGGGCAGGTGGCCGCTCGCGCCGAGGAGCGCGCCCATCTCCTGCTCGCCTTGCAGCGGGAGAAGCTGCTTCCCGAAGGCCTTAGCGTGCACCCCAATTCGGTGCCCGCGATGACCACCGAACTGGCGCTGGCCGCCCACGCCTACCTGGCCCGTTCACCCTGCCGACTCACGGTGTTTCGGCCAGAAGACATGCTGGGCCAGATCGAGGCCGTCAATGTGCCGGGCACATCGGGGAATTATCCTAACTGGCGCCATAAGCTCTCGCTCAACCTGGAAGAGTGGCCCAACGACCCGCGCATTGCCGGCATCGCCGAAATATTGCGCCAAGAGCGCGGCAGCGGCATCCAAAGCGGCGCACCGTCGCCGCAGGGGGCGGGCATGCAGGCCCGTGCGGCGCGCATTCCATCGTCCACCTATCGCCTGCAGTTCAATCGCGCCTTTACGTTCAGCCAAGCCACCGCCCTTGTTCCCTATCTCCACGAGCTGGGCATCAGCCACTGCTATGCCTCGCCGTTCCTCAAGGCGCGTGCGGGGAGCAGTCACGGGTATGACATCATCGATCACAACAGCCTCAACCCGGAGATCGGCTCGGCGGACGACTTCGCCCGCCTGGTGGATGCGCTGCACGGCCACCGCATGGGGCTGATACTCGACATGGTGCCGAACCACATGGGGGTCATGAACGACGACAACACCTGGTGGCTCGACGTGCTGGAGAATGGGCAGGCCTCCGCCTATGCGCAATTCTTCGACATCGATTGGACCTCCCCGAAGGAGGAACTGCGGGGAAAGCTCCTTTTGCCGGTTCTCGGCGACCACTATGGCGACGTCCTCGAACGCGGCGACCTGAGGCTCGCATTCGACGCCCTGCGGGGAGAGTTCAGCGTTCACCACCCCCCCCACCGCTTTCCCATCGACCCCGCCCAATACCCATCGATCATCGGCCGCAGGCTTGAAACACTGGCGGCGCGCGTGGGGCAAGACGATCCCCATTTGCGCGCGCTGCAGACGCTGCTCACCGCCTTTGGGCATCTGCCCGGCACCTTCGAGGCCTCCCCCGCACGCATGGCGGAACGCAACCGCGACAAGGAGATACATAAACAGCACCTGGCCAAGATTCATGCCGAGTCGCCCGACGTCGCGTGGCTCATCCAGGAGTCCGTCCATGCCGTGAATGGCGATGTGGGGATGCCCACGAGCTTCGACGAGCTCCATGCCTTGCTGCAATCTCAACCTTACCGCCTGACCTACTGGCGCGTGGCGGCCGATGAGATCAACTATCGACGGTTCTTCGACATCAATGACCTGGCCAGCCTGCGAATGGAGAACGAGGCGGTCTTCGACGCAACGCATGGGCTGGTATTCAAGCTCATTGGGGAAGGCGCGGTCGACGGCCTGCGTATCGACCACCCGGACGGGTTATATGACCCTGTGCAGTATTTCCAGCGACTGCAGGCGAAAGTCACGGCCTTGCGCACCCTGCCCACCACCGCGGGCGAGGCGGGAACACCGCCGGCCGAAATGGGGCTCTACGTCGTCGTGGAGAAGGTGCTCGCGAGCCATGAGCAGCTACGGCAGGACTGGCCGGTCCACGGCACCACCGGCTACGACTTCTGCAATCTTTGCACCGGCTTGTTCGTCAACGCCGCGGCGCAAGGCAAGATGACCCGCACCTATGCGCGCTTCACCAATGACGCCATTGACTTGGAGGCGCTCGCCTATGCTTCGAAGCGTCTGATCATGGCTTCCGCGCTGACCGGCGAACTCAACGTCCTCGCCAACCGCTTGGCGCGCATCGCGATGGCAGACCGCCACACCAGCGACTTCACCGCCAATGGGCTGCGGCGTGCCCTGGCCGAGGTGATCGCGTCGTTCCCCGTCTATCGCACCTATGTCAACAGCCAAAACGTCTCGTCGGACGATCGGCGCGAGCTGTCCCTCGCCGTGGACGCCGCAAAGCGACGCGTCCAGGCGGCCGACCCCAGCATCTTCGACTTCGTGCGCGAGGCATTGCTCACGGAACTGGCAGAAGGCAAGACCGATGCCTACCGCGAGATGGTCATCGACCTCGCCATGAAAGCGCAGCAGTACATGTCGCCGGTCATGGCCAAAGGGATGGAAGACACCGCCTTCTACCGCTACCACAGGCTTGTCTCCCTCAACGAGGTGGGCGGCGACCTGCGCCGTTTCGGGGTCTCCATGAGCGCGTTTCATCGCGCATCCCAGGAACGCGCCAAGCAGTGGCCGCACGCCCTGCTGGCCTCCTCGACCCATGACAGCAAGCGCTCGGAAGATGTTCGTGCCCGCATCAACGTGCTGTCCGAGTTGCCGGCCGAATGGCGCATGCACGTGACCCGCTGGGCGAAGATCAATCAAACAGCCAAGGAAGAAGCGAGCGACCGAGTGCCCCTGAGCCGCCATGACGAGTACCTTTTTTATCAGAGCCTGCTGGGCATCTGGCCGCTCGCCGAGGTCGACGAGGAGCTGCTTGCGGAGGTGCGGGAGCGGATGGAGCAGTATATGCTGAAGGCGATTCGGGAAGCCAAGACCCACACCTCCTGGGTGCACCGGAACCCTCGCTACGAGGATGCGTTGCAGGCGTTCGTGCGGCAAGTCCTCCGAACCACTCAGGCCAATGCCTTCCTCGCGAGCTTCGTTCCCTTCCAGCGACGGGTCGCCCACTTCGGCATGCTCTCGAGCCTCTCGCAGGTGCTCTTGAAGCTCACCTCGCCCGGCATCCCCGACATGTACCAGGGCAACGAGATCTGGGAGTTTCGTTTGGTCGACCCGGACAATCGCCGGCCGGTGGACTATGGCTTGCGCCGCGCACTGCTACGGGACGTGAAGCGGTTCATGACGCCGCAGCGCGGCAAGCTCGCGGTCCGCGCCCAGAGCCTGCTCGAGCAGATGGAAGATGGTCGGATCAAGCTCTATATCACCTGGAAGCTCTTGAATTTCCGCCAGGCGCATCCTTCGTTGTTCGGCGATGGCGCCTATTCTCCTCTGGAAACGGGGGGAACGCGCAAGCAACATCTGTGCGCCTATGCCCGCACCCATGAGAAGGAGGTCGCCCTTTGCCTCGCTCCGCGCTGGTTCGCGCTGCTTGCCGGCAATGGCGCGCAGCTCCCCCTCGGATCGATCTGGGGCGACACGTGGCTCGACGTCACCCCCCTTACCTCCCCCCGATGGCTCAATATCCTCACCGGCGAGGTCCATGCCCCGCGCGTGCAAGGCCAAACGCGCATCCTCGAGGCGAAAGCGGTGTTCCACCACCTGCCCTATGCCGTCCTCGTTCCGGCAAGGCGCGTCTAGCCCGCCGAAGTAAGACTCAGATCCAGCTGGCGCGTGGCGGCCGACGTTGACGCCGCCGCATCCGAACGCCGCGCTTCCACCCTTGCCAGATATTCGGGCGTGATGTCACCGGTGATATAGTGGCCGTCGAAGCATGAGGTCTCGAAGGACGTGAGGGCAGGATTGACCCTGCGAACGGCGGCAATCAACGCCGAGAGATCCTGATAGATCACGCGGTCCGCGCCGATCTCGGCGGCGATCTCATCGTCCGTGCGACCGGTGGCCAGAAGCTCCTGCCGCGTGGGCATGTCGATGCCATAAACATTGGGGAAACGCACAGGCGGCGCCGCCGAGGCGAAATAGACCTTGCGCGCCCCTGCCTCGCGGGCCATTTGCACGATCTGCTGGCTGGTGGTCCCGCGCACGATGGAGTCGTCCACCAGCAAGACGTTGCGCCCTTTGAACTCCATGCCGATGGCGTTGAGTTTCTGGCGCACCGATTTCCTGCGCATGGCCTGGCCGGGCATGATGAAAGTCCGTCCAATGTAGCGGTTCTTGATGAAGCCCTCGCGATAGGACAGCCCGAGCTTGTTGGCCAGCTGGAGCGCGGAGGGGCGACTCGTGTCGGGGATGGGTATCACGACGTCGATGTCCAACGGCGAGATGATCCGGGCAATCTTGTCCGCCAGGCTCTCCCCCATGAACAGGCGCGTCTCGTACACCGATATGCCGTCGATCACCGAGTCCGGGCGCGCCAGGTAAACATACTCGAAGATGCAGGGATTCGCGCTGGCGTGCGTCGCGCAAGGCGCCGCCGAGAATCCGCCGCGCTCATCCACGAGAACCGCCTCACCCGGCGCCACGTCCCGCACGCGTTCGAAACCCAGGGTATCCAAGGCCACGCTTTCGGAGGCAACCAAGTATTCGTCTCCGCGCGGCGTGTGCGCGCGCCCGATGACCAAGGGGCGTATCCCATAGGGATCCCGGAACGCGAGCAGGCCATAGCCCGCAATCATCGCCACCACGGCATAGGCGCCGCGGCAGCGCCGGTGCACCCCTGCCACCGCGGCGAAAATTGCGGCCGCATCCAGCTTGTGATTGGAGGCCGCGGCCTGCAATTCGTGCGCCAGCACGTTGAGGAGCACCTCCGAATCGGAATTCGTGTTGACGTGCCGCAAATCTTCCTGGAAAAGCTCCACCTTGAGCTGGTCGACGTTGGTCAGGTTGCCGTTGTGGGCCAGCACGATGCCGAAGGGAGAATTGACGTAGAACGGTTGCGCCTCGGCCGAGGAAAATGCGTTGCCCGCCGTGGGATAGCGGACATGCGCGATGCCCATGTTGCCCAGGAGGTTGCGCATGTCGCGGGTGCGAAACACGTCCCGCACAAGGCCATTGCCCTTGTGCATGTGGAATGTAGCGCCTTCAACCGTGACGATCCCCGCCGCATCCTGCCCCCGATGCTGCAGAACCTGCAAGCCGTCGTACAGCAGCTGGTTGACCGGTCCCTTGGCTACTGCGCCCAATATGCCGCACATGGTCTCACCTGCCCAAAAAATATGCCGAAATCCGTTGCGCAACCGCCAACGGCGCATAGGCGCGCGTTCGACGGCCCGAACCGACGGCGACGATCGCGCGCCGGATGAAGCCTCCTTCTACCGGCCATGCACACCGGCCTCGCCGCGGAAAGGCCCCGCGTGGGAGCCGGCACCGCTGCGGCCTTGCTCGAAATGGATGCGCCGCGCGAGTTCCACGGGCAGCCAAGGTTTCAGCTGGCTTGCCATCGCCACCAGCGGCGCACCCAATGCCGAATGCCGCCAGAAGGGCTGCTGCGGCGCTTGCGTCATGCCGAGGCCCAGGACCCCCAGCAGCACGAGCGCGCCGCCCCGCACCAGCCCGAACAGCGCCCCCACCGAACGGTCAAGCCATCCCAGTCCCACCGTCCTGACCAGTTTCGACGCCGTGAAGGACACCAACGACATCCCCACCAGGACCGCCAGGAAAATCGCCAGGTAGGCCCCAAGATAGCGAATCGCGGGATTGGCGATCGAGGCCGGGAGCCAGCCTTGCACTGTCCCAGCATAGGCGTTTGCCAGAAAGAACGCGGCCACCCAGCCGCCGAGCGCCAGCACTTCGCGAACGGCTCCGCGGACGACGGCCAGGAGCACCGACACGCCCACCACAACCAGCACCGCATAATCGAAGAACGTCATGCCCCCCCCGGAAGAAAGACGGGCTTGCGCTACGGGAGCGTCTCCACCACGGCATTGAAGCCGGCGGCCTTCACCGTCTGCGCCGCACGCCGCGCCTCGGCGCGCGTCTCATAAGGTCCTGTGCGCACGCGCGTGGCCGCCCCGTGCGCCGTTCTCATCTCCTCGACATACGAACGGATGCCGTGCGACGACAGGCTGTTTCGCAGCCGCTTCACGTGCCGCGCATCCGCGAACACGCCCACCTGGACGGCAAATCGGCCGGGCTGCGCGGCGACGGGCGGTCTTTCGCGAGCGGAGGATGTCGTCCGATGGGCACCCCGAACCGGTGTTGCCGCATGCCTGCCGGCCGGTGCCGCCGCAGGGTCATCGCGAGACGCCCGATCAGGGGTGCGCGGCCGCGCCGCGCTCAGCGCCACGGCGGGCGGCGCCACCGGCCGCGCATGCTCGCCTGGCTTGGGCCCGTCCACCGCAGGCGCGACCAATGCCTGGCGAGGCGCATTCGGAGGCTGCGGGCCTAAAGGGGCGACGGCCGGTTCGGCGGTTTGTCCCGCCTGCGAAGGCATCTTGATGACGATGGGCGAGCGTACCGCGGGCGGCTCCCGGTCCAGCACCATCGGGAGAAACACCACGGCCACAACCGCCAGCGCGGCCGCGCCGATGAGCCGCCGGCGCGCGCGTCGGCGAAAGGCGATCTCCTCAAGTTCGATGGATCGTGACATGGTGGCTGATTCCGCGCGGCTATTCGGATCGCTCGTCGACCCACAGCCGCAGCACCGCTGCCACGGTATGGAACGACCCAAAAACAAGTATTCTATCATTTTCGCCGGCCAGCGCGAGTGCGCGGCGGTAGGCGAGCTCAACGCCGGGATAGACGGAAACAGCATCTGCGGGGAGTCCGCTCAAGCGACGCCGCAGTTCTTCCGCGCTGGCGCCTCTTGGCTCACCGAGCCCGGCGGCCATCCAGCGGTCGACGAGGGGCGATAGGGTCCCCGCAACCTCTTCGATGTCCTTGTCGGCCAACATGGCGAAGACGGCGATCGTCCTTCCGGCAAATGGGCGAGCGGCCAGGTTGGCCGCCAAGGCGCGGGCAGCATGCGGATTGTGCGCAACATCCAGAATGGTCTGCGGGCGCCCGCCAAGCACCTGGAAGCGCCCCGGCAGAGAGGCTCGCGCGAGGCCTGTCCGGATCGCCTCCTCGGTCACCGGCAGGCGGGAACGCAGACTGTCGAGTGCCGCCAGGCAACAAGCCGCATTCCCGAGTTGGCATGCGCCCGGCAGAGCGGGCAAGGGCAGATCGCTTCGGTGCCCCCAGGGGCTCCAGTACGACCAGGAGGTCGCCGTGGCCGCCACATCGAAATCGCGCCCGAGCTGATGGAGCGGCGTGCCCAGCGAACGCGCATAATCGCGTGCGATTTCCGGCAAGTCGCGCTCGCCGCAGATGGCAGGCTTGCCTGCACGAAAGATCCCGGCCTTCTCGCGGGCGATCGCCTCCCGGGTGCTCCCCAAATAGTCCGTATGGTCGAGATCCACGCTGGTCACGATGGCGCAATCGGCATCGAAGGCGTTCACCGCGTCGAGACGCCCGCCCAGGCCGACCTCGAGAATCGCCACGTCCACGCGGTGGCGGGCGAAGTGCCACACGGCGGCCAGCGTGCCGAACTCGAAATAGGTGAGCGCAATGCCGCGCCGCGCGGCCTCGACTGCGACGAACGCCTCGCAAAGCTCGGCATCCGACGCGGGTTGAGCGTCCACGCGCACCCGCTCATTGTAGGTCAGCAGATGAGGCGAGGTATAGAGCCCGACGCGCAGGCCGGCGGCCCGCAGAGTCGATTCGAGCATGGCGCAGGTCGATCCCTTGCCGTTCGTCCCGCCGACGGTCAGGACCACCGCCTCGAGAGGCGTCGCAAGGTGTCGCAAGACCGCCTGAACGCGCTCCAGGCCGAGCGCGATCGTTTGCGGGTGAAGGTTGGAAAGATGATCGAGCCACTCGGACAAGCGACCCGATCTGGGGGGATGAGGATCGGCCATCTTCGAAATGCGGCCCCCGTTCGGCGCAAGCGTGGGTCGGGCACCCGCCACCGGCTCAAGCCGGGGTAGGCTCCCGCATCAGCAGGCTGAGAAGGCTCGTCAACTGGAAACGCATCGAGCGCCGATCCACGATCATGTCGATCGCCCCTTTTTCGAGCAGGAATTCGGCGCGCTGGAAGCCTTCCGGCAAGGTCTCGCGCACCGTCTGCTCGATGACCCGCGGACCGGCGAAGCCGATCAGGGCGCCCGGCTCGGCGATGATGACGTCCCCCAGCATGGCGAAGCTCGCGGACACCCCCCCCATGGTGGGATCGGTCAATACCGAGATGAACGGCAATCCGGCCGCGCTCAGCTGCGTAAGGGCGGCGCTCGTCTTCGCCATCTGCATCAGGGAAAACAGCCCTTCCTGCATGCGCGCTCCGCCGCTCGCAGAGAAACAGACGTAAGGGAGTCGCTGCTCCAGGCAGGCCTGCGCGCCGCGCACGAAGCGCTCGCCCACGACGGCCCCCATGGACCCGCCCATGAACTTGAATTCGAAGGCGGCGGCGACCAGCGGAACATTCTCGATTGAGCCCTGCATGACCAGGAGCGCATCGCTTTCTTCCGTGTCTCGTTGCGCCTCCGCCAGACGATCGGCATAGCGCTTGGTATCCTTGAACTTCAACACGTCCACCGGAATCACCTCGGCGCCGATCTCGAAACGGCCCTGAGGGTCGAGCAGCATGTCAAGCCGTGCGCGCGCGGAGATCCGAGTATGGAAGCCGCACTTGGGACACACCTCCATGTTCTTTTCGAGATCGGCCCGATAGAGCACCGCCTCGCAGGCCGGGCATTTGCTCCACAACCCTTCCGGCACCGCCTTCTTGGACCCGCTATCGCTGGCCTTGCGCTTGATCTTGGGCGGCAGCAGTTTTTGAAACCAACTCATGGACGTCCTCGTCACTTCCTAAGCAGGCCATGCCGCAGGCCCGCACGTCTGAACCTCCCCATGGCTAAAGCCAGGGGCTTGCGCTCATACTTGGTCAAGCGAGCGGACCCACACAGCTGTCGATGGCCGCACGAATCTCCCGTATCAGGGCCGCCACACGGTCCACGGCTTCGCCCGCGGGCGCCTCTTCGATCGCTTGCACGATCCGGCTGCCCACCACCACCGCGTCCGCGAAGCGGGCCACGGCCTGCGCCGATTGGGCATCACGAATACCAAAGCCCACGCCAATCGGCAACCCCACCCGTCCCCGCATGGCATGAATGCGGTCGCGCGCATCGGCGACATCGAGCGTGGCGGCACCAGTCACGCCCTTCAGCGACACGTAATAGATGAACCCGCGCGCGAGCCTCGCCACCTCCGGGAAGCGCGATTCCGGGGTGGTCGGGGACAGGAGAAAAATAGGATCGATCGCCTGGGCGTACAGCGCCTCGGTGAGCGCGCCTGCTTCCTCGGGCGGACAATCGACCGTGAGCACGCCGTCGACGCCCGCCTGGCTCGCCGCCCGGGCGAAGGCCTCGTACCCCATCCGTTCGACCGGATTGAGATAGCCCATCAGCACCACCGGCGTTTGGTCGTCCTTGCGCCGAAACTCGGCCACGACCGCGAGCACGTCCCGCAATCCCACCCCCTGAGCCAGCGCGCGCTCGCTCGAGCGCTGGATGGTGGGGCCATCGGCCATCGGGTCGGAGAAGGGCACGCCCAGCTCGATCAGGTCCGCACCGGCGTGCGCCATCGCGTGCATGAGGTCCAGGGTCGTGGAAAGGTCCGGGTCTCCGCTGGTGACGAACGGAATGAGCGCGCGCCGCCCGTGGTGCCGAAGCTGTTCGAAAACGCGTTGAATTCGCGACATGTGGCTACGCTCCCTCCCTAGGACCCGGCGCGGCTGGCAGCCGCGGTCATAACGCAAGCCCCGACAGGCCCGCCACCGTGGGGATGTCCTTGTCGCCCCGGCCCGACAGGTTCACCAGCAGCAGTTGCTCTTTGTCCAGGGTGGGCGCCAGCTTTCCTGCATAGGCCAAGGCATGGCTGGATTCGAGCGCCGGAATGATGCCTTCGAGCCGGCACAGGTCATGAAACGCCTGAAGGGCCTCCGCATCGGTGACCGCGACGTACGCTGCGCGTCCATTGTCCTTGAGCCAGGAATGTTCGGGTCCCACGCCCGGGTAGTCGAGGCCTGCCGAAATCGAATGCGTTTCCTGAATCTGGCCGTTGTCGTCCTGCATGAGGTAAGTCCGGTTGCCGTGCAAGACACCGGGAACGCCGGCCGAAAGGGGCGCGGCGTGCTTGCCGGAGTCCAGTCCCAGGCCGCCCGCCTCGACCCCGATGAGCCGCACGGCCTCATCCTCGAGATACGGAGAAAACAGGCCGATGGCATTGGAGCCGCCCCCCACGCAGGCGATCAGCACGTCCGGTTGGCGCCCCGCCAGCTCGAGCATTTGCGTGCGCGCCTCTTGTCCGATGACCGCCTGGAAGTCCCGCACCATCATGGGATAGGGATGCGGACCGGCGGCGGTCCCGATGATGTAGAAGGTCGTCTCGACATGCGTGACCCAGTCGCGCATGGCCTCGTTCATCGCGTCCTTCAGCGTTTTCGAGCCGCTGTCGACGGGCACGACCGACGCCCCCAGCAGCTTCATGCGGTAGACATTGGGGGCCTGGCGCTTGATATCCTCAGCGCCCATGTAGACCACGCATTCCAGCCCATAGCGCGCCGCCACCGTCGCGCTCGCCACACCATGCTGCCCGGCGCCCGTCTCGGCGATCACGCGCCGCTTGCCCATGCGGCGCGCGAGCAGGGCCTGGCCGACGGTGTTGTTGATTTTGTGGGCGCCCGTGTGGTTGAGATCCTCGCGCTTCAGATAGATCTGCGCGCCGCCCAGATGCTGCGACCAGCGTTTGGCGTGGTAGATAGGACTGGGACGGCCGACATAATGCTTGAGTTCGTGGGCCAACTCCGCCTGAAACTCGCGGTCTTGCGCATAGCGTTCATACTGCTTCCTCAGGTCGTCGAGAGCCTGAACCAGCGTCTCTGCCACAAACCGGCCGCCATAAGGGCCGAAATGCCCACGTTCGTCAGGCAGATCATACCTCCGCATCGCGCACCCCTTGCATAAATTCAGCCATCTTGTCGGGATCCTTGATTCCCTTGGCGGATTCCACACCACTGCTCACGTCGACCGCCCACGGGGCCACGGCCCGAATCGCCTCGCGGACATTGTGCGCGCTCAAGCCCCCGGAAAGCACCACCGCCTGCCGAAGCCCCGGCGGAATGAGCCGCCAGTCAAAGGCATGTCCTGTCCCACCCGGCACGCCCTCCACAAAAGCGTCCAGCAGCAACCCCTTGGCGTCCCGATAGCGCGCCGAATAGTCTAACAAATCAACGCCTGGCTGAACACGGACCGCCTTGAGGTAGGGGACGCCGAAGCGCCCGCAGAATGAAGGCTCCTCGTCGCCGTGGAATTGCAGGAGATCAAGGCGCACGCAATCCAGCGTGACATCGACTTCCGCCTGCGAGGGATTCACGAAAAGCCCCACCACGGTGACAAACGGCGGCAGGCTCGCAAGGATTTCGGCCGCTTGCGCCCGCGACACCGCCCGCGGGCTCCGCTCATAGAACACCAATCCAATGGCATCGGCCCCAAGCCGCGCCGCGCTCGCGCCATCCTCCGGCCGGGTGATCCCGCATATTTTGACACGCGTCGGCATGCTTGATCCTGTCGGCGACAAGCGGACTATTCTATCAAAGTCCGGCTCGGGATGCCCATCGCCTCAAGCAAAAGCGGACCAGGCGCCGTCCGGGGGCGTCCGCAATCCTAATCGGGCAAGGGGCGCCGGCCGCGGCTCAGGTCGTAGACGCCCTGGCGCGCCGCCGGCCGAAAGCACCCTTGATCCGGGCCTTGGGCCGCGTGGACAGGACGACTCACTCGCGCTCTTCGCCTCCCGGCACAGCCGACATTCCACCGATGCGCCGCCGCTTTGGGGCGCTCAAGGCGCCGTAGCAGCGCGCCAGCTGACCTGCCATGGACGCCGCAGACCATTCTTCCGCGTAGGCCACGGCCCGCTCGCCCATGGATTGCCGCAGGACGGGATCACGCAGGAGGCGCTCCACCTTGCCCGCAAAATCGGTCACATCGTCCTCCGCGATGAGCACCCCCTCCCCTTCGCGCAGGACGTCCTTCGTACCCATCACGGCCAAGGACACGACCGGTACGCCAAGCGCCATGGCCTCGAGGAGCACCAGTCCCTGAGTCTCCGTGCGCGAGGCGAAGACGAACACATTGCCGGCCCGGTAACAATGAGGCAGCTCGGCGCGGCGGTCGAGGTAGCCGACGAAGCGGACGTCCTGCGCGAGCCCCAGGGCGCGCGCGTGCGCCTCCAGGCTCGCCCGAGCCGGCCCCTCGCCGGCGATGACCAGCAATGCATCGGGTACCTGCTTCTTGACGGTCGAGAGCACCTCCAGCAGGAATGCGATGTTTTTCTCGAACGCCACGCGCCCCACGTAAACCATCACCGGCGTCCCGGCGCCGATGCCATGCCGCGCTCGAAACCGCACCCCATCTCCGCGCACCGCCGATTCGCGCCGAATGCCGGTGGGGATGACGTGAATCGGCGTACGCACCCCGTAGGCCAGCAACTCGTCGCGCATGGCCCGCGACGGCGAGATCAAAGCGTCCACCCGGTTGCACTGGCTCCGGGAGAAGGTCCGCGCAAGAAGGCGCATCAAAGGCTTGGGCGCGAAACGTATATAGCAATACAGGTACTCTTCGAAAAACGTGTGGTAACTCTCGAGGCACGGGACGCCCAAGAGACGCGCCAGGCGCAACCCTGCATAATGGGCAACGAAAGGCGTCTGGATGTGGACGAGGTCGAACGCCGCACGCGCCAGTTCGCCCTCGAGCCCCATGAGGACGTTCCACCGCATGAGGCGGTCTTCCGGATCGAAGGGAACGCGCCGCGACGGAATGCGCATCACCCAGTCCTCACGAACCGGGACACGAACCGCCGGCGCCCCGTAATCCGGCGCGATCAAGGTCACGCGATGCCCCATGGCCTCCAACTCGTCCCGGAAGGTCAGGATGGACGTGGAAACGCCGTTGACCCGAGGGAAATAGACGTCCGAAATCATGAGGATGTTCATAGAACTCCCACAAGGAAACCCGCGATTTCAATCGCGGGAGAAATTGTGGGCGCGCGAAGCGCGCCGTAGTCTCGTCAAATACACACGTCGCCCGCATTTCCCACGCGGCATGGCGGCTTGACCACGTGGCGAGCGATTGCTCGGCTTTCTGTTCCTCAACAGGTGATCGAACAGGGTCGCTGCTGGTGGCGACCCATGTTGACCTCGTTTCGCTCTCCGAGCGGACGCCGGGTGTTTGCGAAGCGCAACGCCGCTCCCCGCTGGGGCGCTGCTGACGGCTGGTGATTGAGCCTCTCGCGGCTCCGCTCACCGGCCGCATCGCACAGGGCCCGCTTCCACCTGTGCGCCTGCAGCGCGCTCTGGTGCTTCTGGATGAGCGCTTCTCGGCCCGACGCGCGCGAAGCAGCGCCTCGACGGCCGTAGCGCTTGCCCGGGTTAGCGTCTTCCCCCAGACGGTGCACCGTCCTCACCGCCGCCCAGGCGCCCGCGCGACGCCGCGCACGAGAACGGCCGGCGGCCGTCTTCTCGTGCCCGCATGCAAGCCTCGCCGGGCTTTCCTGTGCGGCACTGCGAGCAATGTATGACATGCACATTGCACTTTCTTGACAACAGGGCCTGCACGACGCGGATCGGGCGCGCCCCGCCGGGAGGCCGCAAAGACCCGCGGGGCTATGTCGGTTCAATCGGCCAAGCGCCGCGCGGGGTCCGGAATCCCCCAGTGGGCGTCGTATTTCGCCTGCACGAAGTACAGCCCGTCGGGCGCGAAGGTGGGGGCTGCAGCCGAACGCCTGCCGCCATCCAGCACGTCCTTGACCCAGCCGGGCGCATGCCGTCCCTTGCCGACGTACACGAGAGCGCCCACGATATTGCGCACCATGTGATGCAAGAATGCATCGGCACAGCACTCGAAGAGCATCAGGTCGCCGCAACGCGCAATCTCCAGGCGGCGCAGGTCCTTGACCGGCGACTTCGCCTGGCACCCGGCGGCACGGAACGCACTGAAATCATGCACGCCAAGCAGCAAGCCCGCCGCTTCCCGCATGGCCTCGAGATCCAGCGGGCGATGGAACCATCCCACGCGCGCATTCTCCACCCCCGGCCTCGATGGGCGGCTCAGCAACCGGTATTGGTAACAGCGTTCGATCGCACTGAAGCGCGCATGGAATGTCGAAGGGACTTCGCGCGCCCAAATTAGCGCGACCGCTGGCGGCAGCATGGCATTAGCGCCGCGGATCCAAGCCGTCAGCGGCCGCTGCGCATCGGTATCGAAGTGAGCGACCTGCCCGATCGCATGCACCCCTGCATCCGTGCGGCCGGCCGCCACCACGCGCACCGGATGGCCCGCAATGCGCCCGAGCGCCGCCTCCAGCGCGTTCTGCACCCCGCACCCGTTCGGCTGCGCTTGCCAACCGCAAAAGGCCCGGCCGTCATACTCCAGCCCGATCGCGATTCTCAACGCAGGAACCAGCCGCCGAGGCAAAGGGCTGCCGTGAGCGCCACCGCATCCATACCGCCCATCCTTCCTGGCTCCAATGCGACAGCCTGCAACGAACCCCGCAGCCGCTGCAAGGCCTGACTCATCAATCGCCAGTCCTTGACCCGAAACCGGGCGAGCTCCTCGGCGTACACCCACGTCAGCCAAATCCGCACCATGAGCCGCCGGGGATGAACGCCCACCCATTCGAGCGGCCGGAGCAACACGTAAAGCCCGCGCAGCAGATCCTCCTTGCCCGCCGTCGCCAGCATCCAAGCCAATGCGCCCAGGAGCAGCGCAAGCCGCCAGACTTGCATCGCCCCGACCTCCAACCCCTGCACGGTCGGGCTCCACCGCCCGAGCGGGGAATAAAGCGCCACGCCGGGCAGGGTCAGCCCGTCGATCAGGAGGATGGACAAGAACAGTATCCGCGTGCGGCGAATGAGGCGAATGAAAGCTGGTCTTGCACGCAGCACCCCCCCCCATGCCACTGCGACGCTCAATCCCAGCAGTTCAGCCACGCGGAAGCGGCCGACCAGTGCGGCCACCACGATCCACAGGACAATCTTGGTCGCGGCATGCAGCCGCATGCCGTCTGTATTGACCGGGCCACGCATGACGGGCAAGATCCTCTGGACGGTTGGAAATCGAGTCACGGCCCCCTATGCGCCTGCGCTCCTCATGGCGTGAAGAGGGCCGAAAGCGCGGCCCGGAGGCCTGCGGCCGATTTGCCCGCGCCTCGTCACGGTGCGCAGGGACAGGCGAGACCTCGACGGGGCGCAAAGAAAGGAGCCTCCTCGCGCCCCTCATCAGGCCGCGCAAGCCGGTCCCGCCGCGGGCCCCGGGGCAGATGGCGCTGAAGCCCACCCGTCCCGGCGGCTGCGGGAGATGCGGCCGCCTGACTGCGGGCGGCACGTCGAATCAGGCAGCGGAACGCCGCGATGGTTGATTTTGCCGCACGTCGCATCAGGCGGTCGTGCCGCATAGTGCCATCGCGTCACTCTTCGGGGCGAAGGCCTTCCGAGAGCTTGGCATCGTCCCCGCCAAGGTCTGCTTTATCCCTATTCGCCGGGCGCGATTCGGCAAGATCCACCCATTCGATGAGGTCGGTGTCGGACTCGACGTCATCGTGTTCGGGGGCCAATTCCAACGTTTGCTGTTGGGCGGCGGGCGCACAGGCTCCCAGGCTGGGCGGCACCTCGCCGAGCAGCGCGCTGGCGGCCTGCGCATCGCGCAAGGGCTCGAAATGCAGCGCTTCCACGCCCGTCGCCGCCGCACGATCCGGCGAGGGCGCCGCGGCCAATGCGACATCCTGCGCATGATGCGGATGCACTTGGTGCGACCGGCCGTCACCAGAAAGAGGCGCATCCGCCCCGGCTATCGGCGGGGAGAACGCGGCCTCGGCGGCCTGTCCTCCCCCGAGGCCTTGGTCCGACATGGTGGCATCGTCGCCTTCGGCCACGCCGTATAGGGGATTCCGCCCATCCAGCGTGCGTCCCATCCGGGCTACCGCGCGCCATGCCTCGCTTGAAGGGTCTTCCAGCCGGGCAGCCCAGTGGGTGGCGAGCGCCTCGAAAGCGCCCACGTTCTTCTGTTCCGCATAGACTTCCAGCAACTTCAAGGCCACATCCTCGCGTCCGGGGGACTTGGTCAAGGCATCCTTGAGCACCTCCTCGGCCTGTGCCTGCCGTCCATAGGCGAGATAGACCTCCGCCTCCGCCACGGGGTCGACATCCTGCGCGTGGATGTTCGTCTGTGCCCACTCTGACAGGTCGAGGTCGGTCAATTGGGCGGCCGCCTCAACGGGGGAAAGCCGCTCCTCGCTCCGGGCAGCCGGCGCCGGGTTCGCCATCACGCTGGCCGTCCCCCTCGGCGCCGCCGGCTCGGTGAAAAACGCCGGCTCCTGCAGCCGGCGCCGCCGCCGAAGGACAGCGGCCACCAGACCGAACACCGCGACGAGTGCGGCGAGAAGGCTCCAATAGCCTCCTCCCCAGTAAGCCGGTCTCGCCTCAGGGACCGCCGGAACCGAACGCGGCGGCCTGTCGACCACGGGGGCCTGGACCGGGGCGCGCCGCATCGCCGGCGAGGGCCCGCCCACCCGGTTGGCCGCCGGTGACGCCTGGAAGTCATGCGGTGACTGCGTGACGGGCGCAGGCGCAATCGGCGGCACCCCGCGTCCTTCGATCGCGCCAATGCTCGCATTGAGGGCGGCAATGCGGGCGCTCTCCTGCGCGACGAGCGCCTGTTCAGCGGCGACTTCGCCTTGCAGCGTGCGAATCTCTTCCTGCATGACGGCCGTTGGATCCGGTTTGGGGCTTTCGGCTTGCGAGAGCGTCAGGAGATCGGCCGACGCGCCGGCGGCCTTCGGCGCCGCAGGGGAATTTCCCGCCGTAGCCTGTGCGGGCACGCCCGGACCCGTCGGACGCCGGCCCGCCCCAAGCCAACGTTGCACGGCGGCCGTCGCCGCCGTGGCCTGCATCGAACGCAGGGTCTCAAGATCCGGGACGCGCAGGGTGCGTCCGGCTTCCAGCCAGTTGATGCCTTGCCGTGCAAAGCGCCCTGGGTTGGCGCGGCGCAGCCCGACGATCATCTGGTCGACACTGATGCCTGCCGGCCGCAGTCGGGCGGCAATCGTCGTTAGGGTATCCCCCGGCCTGACCGTATACGCCTTGGGCCACCGCGCCCTGTGCACCGGTTCGACCGGTACGGGAGCGGCCCTCTGGGCATCCGGAAGCCGGGGGGAGACGATTCGGGAAGCGTCCGCGGGCTCGGTGAATCCGGGCGGATCGATGAGCAGGGCGTAGCGGCGGGTGAGGACGCCACTTGGCCAATGCAGCCGGACCATCACGTAGAGGAAAGGATCCGTGATCGCGTGCCGTGATGTGACGCTCAGATAGGGCGTCCCGTCCGGCCGCTTCTTGATGCGGACCTTGACGTCCGCCAGCGCTGACGACCACGGCGTATCGGCGCGCCGGTAGGCTTGTGGGGAGGCGAGCGTCGCGGACAGCGATCCCGCGCCCGCAACGCCGTCGGCTAGAATGTCGATCTGTGCCCGCAGGGGTTGTCCCAAGGCGGACTGAACGGTCAACGGCCCGAGTCCTGCGCCGTCGGCTGCGAGAGGAAGCGCCCCCCCACCGATCAGCAGCGCGACCACCAGCGACCTGAGGTCCTTACGCGTCATGCGGCATTCCGCTTTCTTCTGCTTCTGTCTTCCCTTCCGGCGAAGGCACGCCGTTGCCAACGGCATCGCCCACCAGCACAGTAGGGCAAAATAAAGCATTCAAGTGGACAGTGCAAGATATTTCGCATGCATCGGGCGAGCCGGCACGGCTGGCCGGGAGGGCGGGAGAGGGGCGGCATGCGGGCAGTGCCGAAAGGAAGGGGCGTGCCTAATGAAAATCGCGCGACGGGCAAGGCAGCGCGCCCAGCAGCGCGCTATAGTCCACGAGACGCTTGGCGATCAGGTGCACGACCTCCCCTTCCCTTTCCAGCACGCCGTATATGCCCAGCAGGCGTGCCCCCTGCAGTTCGCGCCTTTGCCTTTCTGCAAGATCGCGCCACACCACGGCATTGATGAGCCCCGTCTCATCCTCCAGGGTCACGAAGATGACGCCGCTGGCCGTATCCGGGCGCTGGCGTCCGATGACCAGCCCTATCGCGCGGGCCAGACGCCCATGGGGCAATTCACGCAATTGCCGGGCCGTCAACATGCGACGGCCTTTCATTCGCTCCCGCAGCATCGCCAAGGGATGGCGCCCCAGCGTCAAGCCGAGGCTGCGGTAATCCGCCATCAAGTTTTCCCCCTCAGAGGGTAGCGCGAGGCGCGGCAGATCTTCACGCGTCGCCACATTCCGGAATAGCGCAGGCCTCGGCCCCTGGCCTGCGACAATCCAGGATGCCACGCGCCGATGAGGCGTCAGGGAAGAGAATGCGCCGCTCGCCGCAAGCAGTGCCATATCGCGCCGGCCAAGACCGGCGCGCACCTCGACCTCCTCGATGCCGGCAAAGGGGGAGATCCTCCGCACGGCCACCAGGCGTTGCGCCCCATGGCGGGAGAGTCCCTTGACCAGGCGCAATCCCAACCGAAGCGCGGGCCCATGTGCGCCAGGTTCAAGCGTGCAATCCCATGCGCTCATGCACGCATCGACCGGCCGCACGGCCACACCGTGACGCCGTGCATCCTGGATGAGCTGCGCTGGCGCATAAAACCCCATCGGCTGGCTATTGAGCAGTGCGCAAACGAAGGCGGCCGGCTCGTGACACTTGAGCCAAGCCGAAACATAGACCAGCAGTGCGAAGCTTGCGGCGTGGGACTCCGGGAAGCCATATTCTCCGAATCCTCTGATCTGCATGACAATCTGCTGGGCAAACGCCTCGGAATAGCCCCTCTCGCGCATCCCCTCGATCAGTTTCGCCTCGAACCGCTCGATACCCCCCTTGCGCCGCCATGCCGCCATGGACCGCCGCAACTGGTCGGCTTCCCCTGGCGTAAAGCCCGCCGCGACCATGGCAATTTTCATGACCTGTTCCTGGAAGATCGGTACCCCCAGCGTGCGCTCCAACACCCCGCGCACCGCCTCATTCGGGTATGTCACCGGTTCGAGTCCCTGGCGGCGCCGGAGATAAGGGTGCACCATGCCCCCTTGGATGGGGCCTGGGCGGACGATCGCGACTTGAACGACCAGGTCGTAAAAGTGCCTGGGCCGGGTGCGCGGCAACATGGCCATTTGCGCCCGCGACTCGATTTGGAACACTCCCATGGTATCGCCCTGCTGGACCATCGCATAGACCGCCGGGTCTGCCGCCGCGATATCCGCCATGCGCAGCACCGTGCCGCGGTAATCCCCGATCAGGTCCAACGCCTTGCGAATCGCCGTCAGCATGCCCAAGGCCAACACATCGACCTTGAGCAACCCCAGTGCATCCAGATCGTTTTTGTCCCACTGAATCACCGTGCGCTCTGGCATGGCCGCATTCTCGATGGGCACGAGGCGAGAGAGATCATCGCGCGCGATGACGAAGCCTCCCACGTGCTGGGACAAATGGCGCGGGAACCCGATCAGCGTATCGGCCAGATGCAGCATTAGACGGACCTGGAGGTTTTCCGGGTCGAATCCTGCCTGAGCCAGCCGCTCCGGAAGGATTTGCCGGTCATCCCACCCGTTCGCCGAGCGGGCCAACCGGTCTACCTGCGCGAGATCGAATCCTAGTGCCCTGCCGACGTCGCGCAAGGCGCTTTTGGGGCGGTAGGTGACGACCGTCGCCGCAAGCGCCGCCCGCTCCCGCCCATATTTGGCATAAATATATTGGATGATTTCTTCCCGCCGCTCATGCTCGAAATCGACATCGATATCCGGCGGTTCGTTGCGCTCCCGCGACACGAAACGCTCGAACAACATTTCCATGCGCGATGGATCGACTTCCGTCATGTGGAGGCAGAAACAGACGGCCGAGTTCGCGGCCGAGCCCCGGCCTTGGGCCAGGATGCCCCGGTTGCGTGCATACCGAACCACGTCATGGACCGTCAGAAAATAAGGTTCGTAGCCCAACTCCTCGATGAGCGCCAGCTCATGCCTGAGCTGCGCCGCGACCTTTTCGGGGATGCCTTCAGGAAAACGCATCCTGGCACCCTCTTCGGTCAGATGCCGCAAATGGCTCGTCGGCGTCTGTCCCGGAGGAACAAGCTCTTGAGGATATTCATAGCGCAGGACGTCCAGCGAAAAATGGCAGCTCCCGGCAATGGCCAGGGTTTCGGACAGCAGCTCCGGCGGATAAATCGACGCAAGGCTCTCGCGCCGACGCAAATGGCGCTCGCCGTTGGCATGCAGGGAGAAACCGGCATCCCTCACCGGAATGCCCATCCGTATGGCGGTGAGGGTATCTCGCAATGCACGCCGGGCACGCATGTGCATGTGCACGTCGCCGGCCGCCACCAGGGGCAAGCCGCTGGAGCGGCCTATGCCCTGGTACCGTTTCAGCTTGAGAGCGTCGTCCGCTCCCCGGAAGAGCCCCAGCGCGAGCCATACCGGGCATTCGGCACGGCTTGCAAACCAGCGGGCCTGCGCCGGGTCCGGTTCGATGAGCAACAAGGCGCAGCCCTGGAGGCTGCCTTCCAAATCCGCCCGGCGCAAGAGATATTCGCCCTTGGGGGCCGCACGGCGCCCTTTGGTGATCAATGCAGAAAGGTTGCCATAGCCTTCCCGGTCTTTCACCAAGGCGACCACACGAGGTCCGTCGGCCAGCATGAATTCGGCCCCGACCACCAGCTTGAGTCCGCATTGCTTGGCCGCCACATGAGCACGAACCACGCCCGCCAGAGAACATTCGTCAGTCAGCGCCAACGCCGAATAGCCCAGCGCATGGGCACGCAGGACCAATTCCTCCGGATGAGACGCCCCGCGCAGGAAAGTGAAATTGCTCAGGCAATGAAGTTCCGCATAAGGAGAAATCATAACGGCTCTGGGTAACTGAATATGTTATCAGTATCACTGATCGATACCTGGAATCATGCACAGTTCCGCCGAACACCTGGCCACGACCGGCGTGCTAAGCTGGAAACAGCCGGCGCCGACGTGACTCCCCTATCGCCGCTTGACGGAAAACGAACATGGCAAGCCCAGTCATTATCCTGCACATCCCGCCGCTCGCCCTGGGCGCACCGTCTTCCCAAGCCATTTAGCCGAGGAACGAGGTGCGCAAGTCTGCGACTCTTCTGATCCTTATCAGCCTGACGCTCAGCCTGAGCCTGCCCGTCCTTTATGGTGGCCTGCGCGGGTTTTCTGAGCTGCGACGCCTCCCGGCATGGGCCATTCCCCTGCTTCTTTTCATGGTCGTGCTGGGTTGGTGCTGCAACGCCGCGCGCCTCATGCTCTTGGCGAACCGCTTGGGCGTGCGGATTAGGCCGCTTCACGCCTTGTCGACGGTCATATCGACCGAATTCGCCTGGTCTGCCACGCCCGCCGGAAGCGGAGGCCCTCCCACCTATGTCTTCCTTCTGCGCCATCACGGCCTTCCCATTGCCCGGGGGGCGGCCATGGGCACCGTCGACCAATTCGTGGATTTGATCTTTTTCACGACCTCCGTGCCCATCGCGTTTTTCGTCTCCGCCCTGAACAGCCGGATCGGCCACCCCGGGGCGCTCGCGCTCCTGGTCAGCGCACTGATGATCACGGGGGTGGGCATGCTGGTATGGCTATTTCGCCAACATCGGAAAATCGCATTATGGATCGGGCGCCTGTCCAATCATGTGGTTCGATTGCGCAAGGCGCGCTTCCGTATGGCACGCTGGCTCATCCAGTTCAGGCATACGGTTCGGCTATTGATCTCCATGGGCATGCGGCGCCTCAGCCTGCTTTATCTCTTCTGCGTGATGCACTGGGTGCTGCGCTACAGCATCCTGCCGATTCTGCTTTGGTTCGTGGGCAAACCCCTTTCGTGGGGCTATTTATTCGTCGCCCAGATCATCTTGAACCTCGTCGGCATCGTCACCTTCCTGCCTGGTGGCGGAGGCGGGGTAGAATTGGGCTTTGGCGCCTTCTTGCGTTCCCATCTGGATCCTGCGCTGTTGGCGTTCATTCTAGTCACGTGGCGCTTTTGCACGTTCTATTGGTACCTGCTTGCCGGCGCCCCCGTCTTTGCCCTGACGACGGGGAAAATGGCGGGCCGGCTCGTTTCCGTCGGTACCCGGAAACACGCACCGAAAAGGGGCGGCGACGCGCGGAGGAGCTGACGAGTGGCTTCAGGAAAAGATTCCGTGCAAATACCACGCACGCGCATTTCGCCGATCCTGATACACCCACAGGCGGCAGCCTGCCCGGCCCTCGGCAACGAAATAATCCCGCGCGATACCCGCCCCATCCCACCAGCCGCTCTCGATGCATTCAGATCCCGACCGCAGCACAAGAGGTCCCTGCCAGTAAGGCCGCCCTTCCTTCGACGCAATGCGTTGCGGCGGATCCAACAGCCAAAGCGGTCGAGATGCCCCGCCGGGCAGTTCTCGCGCGGCTCCGGGCGCAACGGTACGCCATGCCCGCTCCGGGCGGTGATCCGCGCAGCAGCCGATGCCCTGGATGGCTTCGCTCCCAAGCCGGGTGGTCAACCGCTCGAGAAAAATCTGCCAGCTTTCCGCTGCCTGCTCCGCATCCGGGAAAAGAGACAGATTCCGGGGCTCGAGCGGCACGATGCTGCGCGCGGCGAGTTGCATCGATTGAACGGGCGCAGGCAATTCGGTTTGCCCCAGGCGCTCGCGCAAAACCCCCAGCATGCGCTGGACATCACGGGTGGGCGAAGCCAGGCCAATGGTCAGGGGGGTTGTTGCATGATGCTCATGACATAGCGTCAGCGTGCAGTGCTGCACGCCGCATTGATGCTTCTTAAGCAGGCCCTCGAGCAAGACGAAAAGTCGCCGGGCGGCGAACAGCAAAGCATCCGCCTGCCAGACCTCGGCCGGAAATTCCAGTGCATCCTCAAAATGCACGGGCGGCTCGAAAAGCGCCCGAGGATCCGGCAAGCGTCCCAAAGCACGATCCAACTCATCCAGCAATTCCTGTCCAAAGCGGCGCGCAACGCCGTCTCGCGGCAGCCCCAAGCAATCGCCCAGCGTCCGGATGCCCATCGCATCAAGGGCATCCACGGTGGCTGCCGGTTGGTCCAGGATACCCAACGGCAGCCGCCGCAGATGCGCCTCGACCTCCCTCGCATCGGTCAAGAGCCGCTCCTTTCCTGCGCGAGCGATGAGCCAAGCCGCCCACGGCGTCGGCGCACTGGCCAGCAAAACACGATAGCCGATATCTTCCAATCCCTTCCGGATGCATGCAGCCATGCCCTCCAGGCCGCCGAAGAGGAAAAGGCTGCCGCTGACCTCGAGCAACAGCCCTTGTGGCACCGCCAAGCTGATGACCGGCGTGAATTGCATGGCCCAGGCGGCAATGTTCGCGGCCGAACGCTGTTCCTTTTCCGCATCGCGGACTCTGACATCAAGGCAGTCAACCTGCGCCTGGGCGGCCGAAACGGTCATGCCGGGATGAAGTCCTGACCGCCGCGCAGCCTTATTGCATGCCACGATTCTCGCCGCCCCCCCGCCTGCCTGCGCAACAACCAGCGGACGAATCCCGGCAGTTCCCTGGAAAAACATCTCCAGCGGCCAATCGGGAAAATACACACTCAGCCAAAGCTTGGTCCCCACAGCGCCTCCAGTAAGTGTCTAACTCGCGACCCGCAAGGAGAGATCCAGATGAATGGGTGCCACCGCACTCCCTCGGCGCTTCAGGACATGGACCCTTAATCCGCCTCCCGCCCGTTCTACGGACAGCCGCAGCACGGCCGGCGAAGGCATAGCCGCTGCACGGAGCGGCCGATACAGGATTCCCCACCCGCCCCCCTCTCCCGCAGCCACCTGCAGGCGCCGCAGCCGCTGCCCGTCCTCCCCATCGGCCCACACCAGCACCCCTTTGCATACGCCACATCGCAGGGCCTGCTCGGCGGCCCACAGACGCTCCCTGTCTTCCTTCGGGCGAACGACCAGGAGGCGGGAAAGCCGGATATGGAAAGCCGTCAAGGCAGGCGCATAAGGAACATGGGGAGGAGCGATCCAGGCAAGCCCATGGCCGGCGGTGCTCAGACGTGCCAAGGCCGGCATCACCAATTGCAGCTCGCCGATGCCTTCCTGCTCGAAAAGAATTTCTGTCAGCGCGCCTTGCGGCCATCCTCCCCCAGGGAGGATGGCATCCAATTCCGGGAAACCGCTCGAGATGCCCGGCAGCTGGCGTGCGCACTGATCGCCCCGCCAAATGGCAGGATTCTGAAGCAAGGCGCCGACATTTCCCATCCGATTCGCGCGAGAAGCCTCGCCCCCCAAATGACAGTCCTATGCGGAAACCTTTGAGAAAACAAGGAGCAAGGGCGAGCACTTGTTTACATAAAAACTCTTGGCAGGACAGTCCACCATGACCTGATAATATAATCAGGTATCAACCTCATGGTAGTTCAGCCGATTGATACTGTCAATATATACAGCATACCTATACTTCTTTAAAATTCGCCGCGAGAATTCCCCCGATCTTCTGACGGGGGATGAGGGCAGCGTGAGGCGCAAGCCCATTTGCCTGGGCATTGCGTGATGTCGCGTCGAATGGTTTCCGCGTCGAGCCGACCGGCGGTGCCGAAACGAAGCAGTGGCCATGGTCGATGGCCGTTTCCAGTGCCCGCGGCGTGAATCCGTGGGGGTGGAGCAAGGCCCAACGCCCCCTTGAGGTTCTTTGTCGCACGGCGCCGGTGAATATCTTTCCGTTCGGAGAAGCGGCGCAGGTCCAAGACGCACGGTTCATCGGCCCGAAAGATGGTCCTCCGCACCAGAGAATCACGCCGCTGGCAGCAGCTCGGCCGCGCACGGGATGGCTAGGCCCCGCGCGTCGAACCCCGGATTCGCGACCTGCGCCACAAGGACGCGTGCCAGATCGTTGACTTCTGCGTAGCGCGGGGGGTGTGCCGCCTGTTCCCCGGCAACCCGGGACGGCCCGTCCGCGCTGAACTTAGGAGAAATTCTTGTGCAAAGCGCACGGCCCGCGGTTTCGTGATTCTTCCACAAGCGGGCGAAAGCCATCTGGCGCCTCTCGCGCAACAGGCGACGGCGCCAGGGTATAGGCTTTCAAGCCGGAGGCGGCAGCTGCCTGCGCAGAATGCCTACGCCCACGCCTTCGATTACCAGGGGCTCTTGCCGCAAATCGACCTCGATCGGCGTGAATTCTGGATTTTCCGGCATCAAAAAGACGTGATGGCCAGACCGCCTGAAACGTTTGACCGTGACCTCGTCGTGCAAACGAGCGACCACGATTTGGCCCGACTGCGCTTCCGACACGCGGTGCACCGCAAGCAGATCGCCATCCCAAATGCCTGCGTCACGCATGCTCATCCCTTGCACGCGAAGCAGGTAATCAGCACGTGGCCTGAATAACGCGGGATCGACCTGGTAATGATCCTCAATTTGCTGTTCGGCCAAAATCGGACTTCCTGCCGCAACCCGCCCGATGACGGGAATTCCGCCATTTCCTGTCACCCGAATTGCGCGAGACGCGCCCGGTGCGATCTCGATCGCGCCTTTACGTACCAACGCCTTAAGATGGTCATCCGCCGCATTCACCGACCGGAAGCCCATCCCTTGAGCGATCTCCGCCCGCGTGGGCGGGTACCCCGTCGTCTCGATTCGTTCGCGAATCAATTGCAGGACCTGTGCCTGCCGTTCCGTCAAAGCTTTCATCCGTTTCTGCGCGGGAAACCCCGGCACTGGATCGAAGGGAGCCCCTTCAGGAGCATGCCGGAGAGGGATAGCGCCCGCCGTCAGGCGGCCTTACCCGCTTCCTCCATATGTTAAGCGCCATCTACGATTGTTCGGTGGCCGCCCCTTCGCTGAAGGATGCATCCTTCGGTCGCCGGCCGCAACCTTCGGCCCTTCTGCCTTTCGTCTGCGCCATCGTAGTCTTGCCGGGTCCGGGCGAAGGCAGCGCCCTGCGTTCGCCCGCTCCACCCGCCGGGCAAGAGACACCCGCCTCGGCGTGACGTATCCATCCATATTCGCAGCCGGCGCGCCGAGTCTGCCGACCTCACCGACCCGCCGCCCTCGGCACGCGTCCCTGCGGGCGGGGTAGTTGACAGTATTGGAACTATACACAGGACTGGTTGCCTTTTAAATTTATAGCATAGTTTGGGGCGGCAACAAGCCGCTTTGCGCGCCTTCGCGCTTGGCCACCGGGATCTGCATAAAAAAAGGCGCCAGCCTCTCCGGCGGCGCCAATCATTCCCCCAAGTTCAGCCGCAACTAGGCAACCGAATTGGCAATCCCATTGGTCCGACGTCGCCGAACCGCGGCCCCCATCCCCAATGCACCGATGCCTACCAGCAGAGGCGTCCCTGGATCAGGCACTGTGACCGCGTCAAGCCCGGCATTGGTAAACGGCGTTTGCCCAATATCGCCACGCGTCGCGCAGCCACTCGTACTTCCGGTCCCCGCACTGCAGTCGTAGCCGATGATGAACGACCCGTTAGCCGCGCCGCTCTCTCCCACCGTGATGGGGTTTCCGGACGTCAGATTGGTATCGAGCGCGAATGCATATAACGTAAAACTGCTCGGCTTGGCAAAGCCATCCGCCACGTCGGCATTCGACCAGTTGCCGAACGACTCGGACCCCCCGGCGCTAAGCCCGAGCTGACTGTAGGCGGTTCCGCTCGATGTGCCGGTATAAACGGCGCTGTCCTTGGTCAAGCCGTACGTTCCGATTGCCGCGGCGCTGACCCCTCCGCCATAGGTGATTGACGGCGTCCCCATGCCGTTGTATGCCCCAACGATCAGCAACAAAGGGTTCTGCAAAACAAAGTTGCCCGCGACGCCCACCACGAACACACCGGGATCGACAATAAGATTGGGATCACCGCCAGCCGGGCTGCTTCCGCTTTGCTGAACGAAGATCTGGGGATCAATCACCCCTCCCAGGGCCGGCCCCGACGCCGCCGCCCCGGCGAGGACACCGCCAGCAAGGACCAGCGACAGCAGTCCTCTCCCCATAGCAAGTCTTCCTTGGATGCAACGGCCCAGAATACGATGCGTTTTCATCATCACTGCCTCCTGGAATTCGACACAATCAATGCCGAATCACACGATAACGCGAGCCCTTTATCCCCATTTCATGCAAGAACCGCGCCAGCGGCTCTATGAATCACCCTGGGCTCGCCTATGCCCAGCCCGCACGCAGAGCCGCGAGGAGGATTCAGGCCACAGGGATTGGCTACGGTTGTCGAGGTACAACCGGCCCTTCGACGGCCCGGAGCCGAGCCAGTCGACGGCAGCGATGCGCCCACGACGAGGCCATTCAGACCGGGAGAGGGACAATGGGTGACGACCGTGCCGCGAAGAGCACTGGCATTTCTCGGGGACGCGCCCGTTCAAGGAGACTGCGAGCAGCAAATTGCCCAGACCGCTCCCGCCATCGGTGGCCGCATGGGGAAATGCCGACCCGCCGTTCGCACCCGGGCGACATGGCGGCCCCGAAACGCCGGCCGCGAAACCTCGAGCCATGGCGACCGAAATCCCGCAGTCCCATCCAGCCCCGAGCGCGGTCGAGCCAAAGGTTGGCGCGACGATTATTCGGAAAATCTTACAGCCAAAACGGCCAGTGGAAGATGAAACGAAAGGCGTTTCTTCGTATATTTATCACCTATTCAATGAGATATTGAGAATTAACCGTCTGGATCACTGAAGCCACATGTCGGCAATTCTTACAATATCGTCGTCAGAGCACCGCATCGGCGCACGGTTCAACCACCGACCCTGACGCCCGCGCCGCGCCAAATATCCGGCGGCCCGCAGGTCCGCGACACGCGGGGTGCCAGCAGGGCAGCTCCGCTCATCATGTGCGTCGGGCGCCCCCGGCGTGTTGAGCAAACGTTGGAAATCACCTGCGTTCGCCGTGCGGTGCGCGGGCGGAGCCAGCCGGTCCGTCGCCGCAGGAGACCATGGATGCGCGCAAGAAGAATGCCGCGATGGCTAAGACGCGCGTTGAGACAAACAGATCAAGCACAAGCGCCGCCCCCTGCCCCCCTGGGGCGACGCGCGGCCACACCCGCAAAGCCACATCACCAGGAGGCTGCACCCGACCGTGCGGCGGCGGGATTCCCTGAGATTATCCCCGGGCCCGGGCGCGCGCCGTTGGCCACCCAGCCGATGGGCGATCGCTCAAAACAGGTTGAAGAGGTCGTTCACGACGTCTTCGGCAACGGCAAAGCCCGCGCCCATCCCCAGCCCGGCCGTCAGGTTGCCCAAGAACCCACCGCCGCCGCCCATGGACGACTGGCTTCCCCAGCCGCGCGGCTGGACCGCCGGGTTCGGGTGGGTCGCAAGCTGTGCCTCCAGTGTCCTGATATATTCGGCCATCTGGTTGATCATCATGATCATCATCTGATTCTGGTTCTGCATGGACATCGCAACCTCGCGCAGATCCATGCTCCATTCGCGGCCGCTCGCTTCGTCCGGCGCCGCCGCGCGAAGCTTCTGCGCAAGCGTCTGGAGCTGCTGCATGGTGGTCTGGGTCTGCTGTTGGGCCTGCGCGATCTGATTTTGTGCGGCGGTAAAGTCCATCGGGTTGCCTCCTTGGTTCTGACAAACGAAACGGCGCGGCTCACGGGCGGGTCCGAGCGCAAGCCGCGCGATGCACAGCGAAATCGCCTCTCGACCTTAATGCGACCAATATTTGTGCCAAGAGTTTCCGGTCCAGCGTTGGAAAGGGCACGTGGCATTCGCAGCACCATTATACCCGCCATTGGCAGCACCAACCGTGGGTGCGCCAAATCCGCGTCGCGAGATGCGGCGCCCCCTTCGAGCGGAGGAGCAGCGGCCCTCGATAATTCGTTTCCGCGCCCGCGCAGGGCGCAAATGGGGCATCGACGAATCGAGCCGCTGCCGGTACACTAGAAGCATCGGGGACCAATGGGGTCGAGTGTCGGCGACGGGTCGCCAAACGCCCCATCCGGCCTCCTCGCCCACGAATCGACGGATAGTCAATGAAAGGAATGCGGGGCTAGGCATCGCTCCTCCCCGGCGCACGCGCCGAGGTTCTCCCGCATAGACGCATGAGCACAGAACCGACCAAAGAGTATGTAGTCATTACCGCATCAGGCGACGACAAAGTCGGCCTTGTCGAAAAGTTTTCCAGCAAGATTTCGGAGACCAACTGCAACATTGAGGAAAGCCGCATGGCGGTTCTCGGCGGCCAGTTCGCGATCGTCATGCTGGTGTCGGGGGCCTGGAATGCGCTGTCCAAGCTGGAGGGGCAGTTGCCGGCAACCGGCCAGCAGCTCGGCCTGACCATCATCCACAAGCGCACCCGGGCGCGCGAGCATGCCGCACCGGTGCTGCCTTACCACGTGGAGGTGGTCGCCCTCGACCATCCCGGCATCGTGCACAGCCTGGCAAGCTTCTTCGCGCGGCGCGGCATCAACATCGAGGAGCTGCAGACCGACACCTATCCGGCGCCGCATACCGGAACGCCCATGTTCTCGGTGCACATCACGGTGGGCATCCCCAGCAACGAACACATCTCAACCGTGCGCGGAGATTTTTTCGACTACTGCGATGATCTCAACCTGGATGCGACCTTCGAGCCGGTCCGGGGCTAGCCCATCCGCCTGACGGCACCCGAGCTTCCCGCCGGAGCGGCAAAGCCCCGGGGGCCGTCCTTGCCCGGAGCCGACGCGTGTACCGTCTAGAGATTCACGAACCGTTGGCGCTACTCACCTTCTTCGGGCTCGTGGGGGCCTTGATCGCGCTCCTCGTGCTTGCCGAGGTGCGCCTGCTGGGTTACGCCTACGCGCGCATCGGGATCCGGCGAGAGCATATCCTTTCCCTGCTCTTCCTGTCCCTGCTGGGCAGCTACGTGAACATCCCGATCGCCCATCTGCCGGCCACCCGGGTGGTTGTCCACAAGACAGTCCTGCTCTATGGCATGCCCTACTGGGTCCCCGTCGTCGTGACCCATCCGGGCGCCCTCCTGGCCGTCAATCTGGGCGGAGCGGCGATCCCGGCCGCACTGTCGCTCTACTTGACGGTCAAGAACCGGCTTTACGGCCGCGCGCTGATCGCTACCGCGACGGTGGCGCTGGTGTGCCACGCGCTGGCCTACCCGGTGCCGGGACAGGGAATCGCGGAACCCACGTTCGTCCCGCCCTTGGCCACGACGCTCATTGCGCTCGTCCTTTCCCGCAAGCAGGCGGCGGCGCTCGCCTATATCAGCGGCAGCCTGGGCACCCTGATCGGCGCGGACTTGTGGAATCTGGGGGTCGTGCAGCACTTAGGCGCCCCGGTCGCCTCCATCGGCGGCGCGGGAACGTTTGACGGGATTTTCGTGACCGGCGTCCTGGCCGTATTGCTCGCAAGCCTGGTCAACGGCGGCGGCCGGCGCTGAGGCCGCCGCTCAAGACCAATGGGGCGGTCAGGCCGCTATGCGGCGACGGAATTCCCCCGTGCGGGTGTCAATCTCGATCTTGTCGCCGATTTCGCAGAACGCCGCCACCTGCAGTTCGAAGCCGGTGGTGATCGTGGCCGGTTTCATCACCTTGCCCGACGTATCGCCACGAATGGCCGGCTCGGTGTAGGTGATTTCACGCACCACGGAATTGGGCAACTCCACCGAGATCGCCTTCTCCTGGTACAAAACGACCTCGCAAGGCATGCCGTCCGCCAGATAGTTGAGGGCATCGCCCAGGCTTTCCTTGTCCATCTCGTACTGGTTGAACTCGGCGTCCATGAACACGTACATGGGGTCGGCAAAATACGAATAGGTGACCTCCTTGCGATCGAGCACGATGATCTCGAACTTGTCGTCGGCCCGATACACCGATTCGCTCACCGCTCCCGAGAAGAGGTTCCGCAGCTTCATCTTGACGACCGCGGCGTTACGCCCGGACTTGTTGTATTCCGCCTTCAGAACCACCATGGGGTCCTTGCCCACCATGACCACGTTGCCGGAACGGACTTCTTGCGCTGTCTTCATACATTGATCCTAGGAAAATACGCGATGACACGGGAAAATTTTTTTATTATAGCCTATTTCTGCAAAACTCACCAAGATTCGCCGCCAGGCCCGGGGTGTGCGACAGCGACCGCGCCCATCGTCGGGCATGCTCCCGCAAGGCGTCCCGGTGCGTCCAAAACGCGTCCCACGGCGCTGGCACGGCCTGCGTCCCGTTCCAGCCCTCCCAGAAGGCGCGCAACGCCGCGCCGGCAGGCCCCGGCAACCCGGCACAGTAGGCATCCATGAAGGCCCGCAGTTTCGCCGCATGCGCTTGCCCTTCCTGCGGGTAGATGTGCCAAACGAAGGGGCGCCCAGCCAGTTGTGCCCGGACGAAGGAATCCTCGCCACGGACGAAGTTCACGTCACACGCCCATAATAGACGGTCGTAACGCGCCTGCTCGACGAACGGAAGCATCTGTACCGTGAGCGAGCCGACGGCGCGCGCCATCCCGGGCACCAAGCGATCCTCGCCCAGAAAGGCGCACAGCTGCGGGGTGGAACGGCCTTCCGGCACCAGCAGGCGAACCGGCTGGGGAGAGTCCGCCCACTGCCCAAGGGTGCGCGGCATCGCCGCGTTCTCGTAGCTGAACAGGGAGACCCGGAGTTCTTGGTCCGCGGCTCCCGGGACCCCAAGGCTCTGCCAGAAAGCGTTCACGGCGCGAGAATCCTCCTGAAAGGCGCGGCGACGGGAGTCCAAGAAGCGTTCGTGAATGATGCCACCGCTGTCCGGCGCGAACCCCGGAAAGAAGAAATGCTTGGTGAGCGGTAGCCGGGGGTGCGGAGAAGCCAGCCCATGACAACTCAGCGTCCATGTTTCGGCGCTCAGGTATTCCAGGTTGATCCACACGGGCTTTGGGTCCTGTGCGGCCATCTGCGCCAGATAACGGTCCGGCAACGCGCAACCGAACGCCTCGATGACCACGTCGGCCGGTTCCACGGCGGGAAACGGCGCGCACCACCGCCTGACTTCGATGCCCGAGAGTTCTTGACGGGCACTCGCCGGATCCGCCTGCGCACAAAGCTTGCCGAGAAGATCCAGGCGGTCCACCCACAAACGCACGCTGAACCCCTGTTCGTCCGCCAGCTGGCGAGCCAGGCGATAGGCGACGCCAATATCGCCGTAGTTGTCCACCACGGTGCAAAAGATGTCGCACCGGACGGCTGTCGCCGCCTCGCGCGTACCGTTTGATCCGAGTTCCGTCATGTTTGGGGGATTCGGCCGCTCCACACGCCCGTCCGGCCTCAGGGCACGTCCGAACTTGAACCTCGCCACCGGCCATGCCTAAAATGGGGGCATGCTTGCGCATCTCAAGAGCGCGAGGGTCCGCGCCCGCCCGATTGGCCGCGACACGCCGCCCGTCCGAAGGTCATCGCCCGCATGCTGCGGTATCCGCGGCTGCGTGGGCCTGCCCGCCGTCGCCCCGCGACCCGCAGTCGGCAAGCCCCGCCGCCCACACACCCGCACGCGTCCTGCGGGAGATGCGGAAAAATCAATGAACCGGAGAAACCCATGACGTCAACCTCACGTTCCAGCGAGGCTGTCCGTGTCGACGGCCGAGACATGGCACTCTATGTGGCGCAGCCCGAGGGAGCAGGCCCTTTTCCCGGCCTGGTGGTCATCCAGCACGCCTTCGGGGTGGACGCATTCGTCCGCGCCATGGCCGATCAGCTGGCCGAAGCCGGGTACGTGGCGGCCGCACCGGACCTCTACCACCGCCAGACGGAGATGCGCGCCCCCCTGGAGCGGATGGCGCAGCTCAAGGACGCGGAAGTCATCACCGACATCAACGCGACCATCGAGGCGCTGCGCGCGGATCGCCGGGTGCAACACGAACATATCGGCGTCATCGGTTTTTGCATGGGGGGGCGCGTCGCCTACCTGATGGCGGCCGCCAACCCGCACGTCAAGGCCGCCGTGGTCTATTACGGCGGCAATACCATGCGACCCTGGGGAGAAGGCATCCTGTCACCCTTCGAACGAACGGCGGATATCGGCTGCCCCGTTCTGTTCCACTGCGGCGGGGACGATACGAACCCCTCCCCGGCCGACTGCGCCCGCCTGGAGGCCGAATTGGCCCGTCTCGGCAAGGCCCATGAATTCTTCGCCTACCCCCGTGCAGGACACGCATTCATGAACTTCATGAATGCCGAACGCTATCGCGAGACCGCCGCCAAGGTCTCCTGGCTACGCACCCTGGAGTTCCTGAGCAAGCACCTGCGCAGCCGTTCCGCGCACCTTGCCTGAGAATTCCCGCCAGACAAGGCGCCGCGGTCAACCGCTCTCCGGCGGGAACGAACGGCCGTGGCGGGCTTGGCGCTCCGGCGTGCCTCCTCGTCCGGCCGCCCCTCCGCCTCGTTCCCGCCCTTTCAGCTTCGACGGCTCGATGAATGCGGGCGCGCCGCGCAGCCCGGACTCGAGGTAATCCCGCGTCAGCGCGCGACGCGTGCGCGTTTCGTCTCGGCGAAGCATCTCCACCATCCCCTGGCAGACCAGATCGAACAGCCGATCGGCGGCCAACCGGTGGGTCTGCCCGGTGCGGGCATAGAGCCAATCGCTCAGCCGCAGAAAGGCATCGAAGGCATCCTCGCCGACCAGCACGGACAGCGCGTGAACGAAGCGCCCGGAATTGCCGATCATGTCCCAATAGCGCGCGAAACGGGCCAAGCGCTGCAGCGTCGCGAAATCGATGAGATCCGAACACAGGAGATTGTAGGGCGGATCCGGATTGAAGCGCAGCCCGAAGCGACCCGCGTGTCGACTGATCGGCGTGCCGCGCAGCCGTTTGAGGATGCCGACCTGGATTTCATGGGGCTTGAGGGCGAGAAGGCGATTAAAGCCGGCGGCAAAGCTCGCCGTGTCCTCCCCAGGCAAGCCGACAATGAGGTCGGTATGCAGATGCGCCTGTGTCTCCGCCCGTAGCCAGCGAAGATTCTCTTGCGTTTTCTGATTGTCCTGTCGCCGATTGATGAGCGCTTGCACCGCCGGGTTGAAGCTCTGAATCCCGATCTCGAACTGCAGCGAACCGGGCGGAAACCGCTTGATCACTGTTCTGAGGCGATCAGGCAGCCGATCGGGCACCAGCTCGAAGTGGACAAAGACATCCGGCTTCGCGAGAAAGAACTCGAGGATGGCGACGCTGGCGTCCACCTTCAAATTGAACGTGCGATCGACGAACTTGAACTGGCGCACGCCGCGCCGATACAAGCCCTCCATCTGCTCAAGGAAGGCGGCCAGCGGAAACGACGAGACCTCACGGTCCAGCGATGACAGGCAAAACTCGCACTTGAAGGGGCATCCACGCGAGGCCTCCACGTAGATCAGCCGGTGGGCAATGTCCTGATCGGTATACTCGGCATAAGGCAGGGACAGTTCGTCGAGAGCAACAGGCGCGGCCGCCCGGATACGCCCCTCGGGCGATCTTCCGGAGATTATGCGATCGCAAAGATCGCGAAAGGCGACGTCGGCAGGACCCGTGATGACATAATCGGCGGCCTGCACGATGGCTTGCGTTTCGGACTCGTGGCTCACTTCCGGGCCGCCCAGAACCACCACGACTTGAGGCGCTACCGCCTTAAGCAAGCGCACAACCTGGGTGCTGGCTTCCACGTTCCAGATGTACACGCCCAATCCGACGATGGCAGGCTGGTGCGCCAAGAGGCGCTCCACCACGTCCACGGGCCGCTGGTCGATCGTGAACTCGAGCAGATGCGTGCGCGGCTTGAGGACGCCCATGTTGGCGGCCAGACAGCGCAACCCCAGCGAGGCATGGGCATAGCGGGCGTTGAGGGTGCTTAGAACGATCGTCGACATCGGTTCCTACGGTGAAAGCAGCCCCATGACATGGGCCTGAAGGATGCCCAACGGCCCGGAACCGATCCGAAGCCGTCCCGCTCGCAAGGGCTCAGGCAACGGGGCCTGCGGCGTCAATACGCATAGCGCAGGCCGACATTGTAGCTTGCGGCGCCTGTCGTGCTGTTAGGTTCCATGGCCGCAAGATTGGTCCCGGGGATGGGGTACCAGTTACTGTAACCATATTTAAAGCGCTTGTACCGCGCCTCCGCAAACGCGTGAAGGCGCGAGGCCAGCGCGACGTCAACGGCCAAGCCCGCATCATAATAGGCCGATGATCCCAGTTCCATGCTCGCGTCGGGAGAAGTCACGCTGCCGTGACCTGTGGCGCCCACCGCGAGATCCGCCGAAACCACGCAACGCTTGCTCAAAGCATACTGGAACAGGCCGCCCAAATCGTAGAAGTCATTCTGATAGGTCTCGCTATAGCCATACGTTCCGAGGAGATCCCGATCCCATTCGTGGGTACCGAACCCCAGGTAGGGTGTCGCCATGAAATCATTGGACAGAACAAATCCTTTGCCCACCTTCGCCGACCAGTCCTTGATCCTCGCATGCGAGGTGCCCGCATAGGAGGTAATCGTGCACGGATTCGTGCTGCAGTCCTGGATGCCTCCCTGATAGCTCACGTCGCCCGTGACATAGCCGTACGACAGGCTCAAATAAACGTTCTTCAATTCCCACGACGCATCCGCATCGCCGCCATCGTCGCGAGCGCCGATGTTCCCCATCCAGGAAATGCCGAGCGCCTCCCCGTGAACCTTGCCGTTCTCCGTATCAAGGTACGCGTTATTTTTCGTCTCCCCATAATGCAACTGGCTCAGCTGATAGGACGCCTCGATTGAATTGTTGAGCCGAAGGATGGCGCTTGGCGGGGTCTGGCTCGCCGCAACCGCCGCGCCAGGCGCAACAAGAAAGGCCGCCATCGAGAAGAAAAGCCGTTTGTTGTTCTTCATTGTTTATTATCCCTGACGAATGTTGCAAAGGCGGAAATCCGCAACTGCGCATTTTAGCGAGACTTCCCCGGGAGGTGCAATGACGCTATCATGCGCCGCCGCGCTCCGGCGCGCACATCCGGCTTATACTTCAAGTACCCCCCATTGCGGCGGCCCTCATGGCGGCGTTGTCTTCTTCCAACGAGCCCGCGCCCACTCTCACGATCCTCCTGTGCGGCGACGTGATGACCGGGCGCGGCATCGATCAGATCCTTGCGCATCCGAGCGATCCTGGGTTGCGCGAGTTTTACGTGACGGACGCGAGAGCGTACGTCACCCTCGCAGAAAGGGCCCATGGCCCGATCGCCAAGCCGGCTGACGCGTCCTACATCTGGGGAGAGGCCCTGGGACGCCTCCGATCGTGGGCGCCGGATGTGCGCGTCATCAATCTGGAAACAAGCATTACGCGCAGCCAAGCGTGGGAGAACAAGGGCATCCACTACCGCATGCATCCCGCCAACAGCGCGTGCCTCGCCGCGGCCGGCATCGACTGCTGCATGCTGGCCAACAATCATGTGCTGGACTTCGGACGCGAAGGGCTCGTGGAAACGCTCGAGGCGCTACACGGCATGCATATCGCGACGGCCGGGGCCGGCCGGACCCTTCATGATGCAACGGCACCGGCGATCCTCGACCTCGGCGCCAAGGGGCGCGTCTTGATTTTCGGATTCGGCTGCGAAGACAGCGGCATTCCGGGCCGATGGGCCGCGCGCCCGGACGTTCCAGGTGTCAATTGGCTGGCCGACCTGTCCGAGCGGAGCCTGCTGAACGCCACGGCTCAGATCCTCGCCGTGGCGCAACCGAGCGACATCACCATCGCCTCGATCCACTGGGGATCCAACTGGGGCTATGGAGTCGAGGATCAGCAACGCAGGTTCGCGCAACGACTGGTCGCAGACGCGGGCGTGCAGGTCGTGCACGGACATTCTTCCCATCATGCGAAGGGCATTGAAATATTCCGGGGGTGTCCCATATTTTATGGATGCGGAGACTTTATGAACGATTATGAAGGCATCGGTGGCCACGAAGCCTTCCGTCCGGACCTTGTGCTCATGTATCGCGTGGTGCTGGATCTGGCATCTCGGCGGCTTTCGGCGCTCACCGCGGTTCCTTTCGCGATCCGGCGCTTCAGGCTGCGCCAGGCCGCGGCGCAAGATGCGCAGTGGCTTGCCACCCGTCTGGACCGGGAAAGCCAGCCTTTCGGGACGCAGGTGGGGCTCAATCCCGATCACACGCTGAGCGCTCGTGCGCGTTGAGCGGGCGGTTCACGCCTGCACCCGTCCCGGTTGGGGATATGACCGAGTCGCGGTAGAATCGCGTCTGGATGCGCACGCGCATGCCACTCCGTCCACCCCAACGCCCGGCCAACGTCGGCAGCCTTTGACACGCACCCCATGGCCCATCATCATTACGGGACATCAGGCGGTGATTGACCGCCGGGCGTCATGCCCCAACCCGGCCACCATTGCTCCCTCGGCGGCCACCAAGCGTTTCCTTAGCAGAGGTTCTATGAAGAAAAGCTTTCCTGACCAGGATTCATTGTTCGATCAGGCCGCCGCGCAGGTCGTGGAACTGGGCAACCAGCTCGCCGACCAGGATGAGGACGCGGACCCGTTCGACGTCGCCTCCGGCATGTTGGCGGGCATAGTCCATTTCTGGCTTTACTCGCACCAACCCTGCGGCGATCCGCTCTGCGAATCCTGCAGCGAGACAAATACGGCCGACCAGCGCCTTCGCCTGCTGCTGGACGAAGTCCGGCAATTCGCGCAGGAGAGCGAATATTTTCATTCACCGCACGACGCCAACGCCGGCCGGGCGTAGACCCTTCGTCTGCGGCGCCGGGAGCTTGCGTGCGCCCTTGATGCGATGTGGCGGAAAGTCCGGCGCCTGGCCGACGATCTGAACCGGCGGTCCGCCGGCCAGATCATGAAAATGCCCGTCATCCGGATGCCCCGCGATCACCCACTCGTAGAGCGCCCGGGCGTCTTCCAGGAGCGGATGGCGGGGATAGCCGTAATATTCCTTCTGCATCTGCTCGTCGTAGAGTCCGATGCATCCATGCGATGCGGCATAGCCCGGCACGTCGCGCCCGTGAATCCAGACGGCCACCCACTGGGGCGTGATGAAGAACCGCAAGGCGTAATGCATGGGATAAGGTTTGCTGCTATCCGCCAAGTCATAGAGCGACGAGGTATGCAGACGGTCATAGGCGCTCACCCGGAAGAGGCCGTCCGGGGTGCGCCGCGCAGGAATCGCGTTCATGCCCGACGTAATGGGAAAGGACATAGCCAGCTTGCCATAGGCATACGCGCCCAGGAATTGTTCCGCGAGGTTCACGAGAATGAATTTGGGATCGCGGAGCGCGGACGGGTAGGTCTTCGGCATGGGGCTAAAATCGTCGACCTGCCGCAGATCGTCGGGAACCTTGAGGCGCACCCCGGGATAGATATGGCGCCGGTCGATGCGGTTGAAGCGCAGCACGTCCTCCCACTCGGCCCCGAAAAGGTGGGGCAGCGTGTCGTGGGGACGAATGCGATAGCATGTCCACGGGACTGCGGCGTCGCTCGGATAGTGGATCTTGCAGGTATCGGGCACCGGCTCTGCGGACGCAGCGACAGTGAACGCCGCCGCCAGGAGGACGACCAGCCAGCCGGTGAGGCGCCATGCCAGATTTTTCAGCGGAAACCTCCGCCGCTGCCCGACCTCCAAATTGCCCTATCCCCCCTCTGCTGGCCCCTGTCCCTGTTGCCATGCTACGCCTGTCCGCGCCGCGCGGCAATTGAAGACGCCCCGTCAGGGCGTGCGAGATCACGGTCCGGCGATGGTGCCAGGATCGCTCCACAACCAAGCCGCGCCCCGCACCCCGCTCGAGTCCCCGTGTCGGTTGCGCACCAACTTCGTATCGATGCGATCGGAGAATACATAGGGCCCCCACAGGCGCGGCACCGTCTCATACCAGCGGTCGAGGTTGGAAAGCCCGCCGCCGAGCACGATCCGGTCCGGATCGAGCACATTGACAACCTGCGCCAAGGCGCGCGCGAGCCGATTTTCATAGCGCCGCAGGGTCGCCTCGCAGGCCTCGTCGCCAGCCGCGGCATGGCGCGCGATGACCGCGGGGGAGAGCGTCTGACCGCAGGCATTGCGATGGTCCCAGGACATCCCGGGGCCTGAAAGGTAAGTCTCGATGCAGCCGGTCTTCCCGCAATAGCAGGGCGGTCCAGGGATCTCGTCCGATCCCGGCCAGGGCATAGGATTGTGTCCCCACTCGCCCGCGATGCCGTTGGGTCCCACCAGCACCCGCCCATCGACGACGATGCCGCCGCCGACACCGGTGCCCAGGATGACACCAAACACGACGCGCGCGCCCACCCCGGCACCGTCGACCGCCTCGGACAGGGCAAAGCAGTTGGCATCATTGGCCATGCGCACGGGAACGCCGAGAAGCGCTTCCAGGTCATCCTGAAGGGGCATGCCGTTGAGCGCGGTCGAGTTGGAATTCTTGAGCAGGCCAGTGGCTCGGGAGCACGTGCCCGGCGTGCCGATACCGATGCTCGCGGAGGTCCCCAGCGAGGACGCCGCCGCCTCCACGAGATCGGCTATCGCGCCCAACGTCCCCCGGTAATCCCCATGGGGCGTCGCGACGCGTCGCCGAAACAATTCATGCCCCGTCTCGTCGAGAGCGATGATCTCAATCTTGGTGCCGCCAAGATCGACGCCTATCCTCACCACGCGCGTGAAATCCTCATGCAAGCGTCGCGGGCACGGCGTGCCCCGAACCTCTCCTTGGGCCGCGCCATCGGCAGGCGCCGCCCGTGCGACGCAAAATCAGGAGCCGCCTGACGCGGCGACGCTCCGGAGAGCTCAGGGGATTCTACCCGGAAATAACGGATGATTCGAACGCAGCGCCTATCGCATCGTCCACCGACTCGAGCCAGACGAAGGACAGCCGGTCGCGAGCCGACTGCGGGATCTCTTCGAAATCCTTGTGATTGCGGGCCGGCAGCAAGACGGTCGAGATCCCGGCGCGGGCGGCGGCGACCATTTTCTCCTTGATGCCGCCCACCGGCATCACGAGGCCGCGCAGGCTGATCTCTCCGGTCATCGCCGTCGTCGCCCTCACGGTCTGCCCAGTCAGTAGGGAGACGAGCGCAATGAAGAGGGCGACGCCTGCGCTGGGCCCATCCTTGGGGATAGCGCCGGCAGGGATGTGAATGTGGATGTCGCTCTTCTCGAACAGGTCCGGCGCGAGCCGCAACCGCTCCATCCGCGATTTCACCAGGGACAGCGCCGCCTGTGCGCTTTCCTTCATGACTTCGCCCAATTGCCCCGTCAGGATGAGCCGGCCGCCCCCGGGAATCCGGGTCGCCTCAATGAATAGGATATCGCCGCCCACCGGCGTCCACGCGAGCCCGGTGGCAACTCCCGGCATGGCGGTGCGCAAGGCCACCTCGCTTTCGAAGCGCCGGGGCCCGAGAATCCTTGCGAGATCGTCGGCCGCGATGCGCATCGACTGCTCGGCGCCCTCTGCAATGCGCACGGCCACGTGCCGAAACGCCCGTCCGATCTCGCGCTCGAGATTGCGCACCCCCGCCTCACGGGTATAGTCCTGCACGATGACCCGCAAGGCCCCGTCGTCGATCTGGCATTGCGAAGGCGTCAGGCCGCTTGCCTCAAGTTCACGCCGGACGAGATAGCGGCGGGCGATCTCGACCTTCTCGTCCTCCGTGTATCCGGGCAGGTCGATGACTTCCATCCGGTCACGCAAGGGTCCGGGGATCGTGTCAAGGACGTTCGCGGTGCCGATGAACATCACCTTGCTCAGATCGAAAGGCACGGCCAGATAGGTATCGCGGAAGGTGCCGTTCTGTTCCGGATCGAGGACTTCGAGCAGCGCCGCCGACGGATCCCCCTGAAAGCTGGCACCCAGCTTGTCCAGCTCGTCCAGCATGAAGACGGGGTTGCGCGTATCGGCCTTTCGGATGGCCTGGATGATATTCCCCGGCAGGGCGCCGACATAGGTGCGGCGGTGGCCCCGGATTTCCGCCTCGTCGTGCACGCCGCCCAGCGCGACGCGGATGAACGCGCGTCCCGTCGCGCGCGCGATCGAGCGGCCGAGCGAGGTCTTGCCCACGCCAGGCGGTCCGACGAAGCACAATATGGGGCTCTTGCCGGACGGATTGAGCTTGCGCACCGCCAAATGCTCGAGGATGCGCCGCTTGATCCGTTCCAGCCCGTAGTGATCTTCGTCCAATATCCTGCGCGCCTCGGCAATGTCGATCCGCTCCTCGCCGAGTTTCGCCCAGGGCAGGGCGACGAGCCAGTCCAGGTAGGCACGAATCATCGAATATTCCATGGCGCCTTCCGGCATGCGCTCCAGGCGAGCAAGTTCGCGCTTGGCTTGTTCCGCCGCCTCCTCCGGCATTTGCGCAGCCGCCACGGCCCGGGTGAGTTCCTCCACCTCCAGGGTGCCGGGCTCGCTCTCGCCGAGTTCACGCTGGATGGTCTTGAGTTGCTCACGCAGCAGGTATTCGCGCTGCCGCTTGTCCATGCTTTCCTTGGTCTGCTGGTCGATTTCCTGCGACAGGCGAAGCACGGCCAGACGATGGGCGAGGAAGGCGCTGACTCTCTCCACGCGCGCGACGGGATCGAAGGTCTCCAACACCTCCTGCTTCTCGGCGGGCTTGATGTCCATGAAACTGGCCACGAGATCGGCCAATGCGTCGCCCGACCCGGCGGCCTCGATGGCCCCCGCCAGCTCAGCGGGTGCCTGCGGCATCAGCTCGAGGGCTTCCAGCGCCTGACGGCGCAGGTGCAAAAGGCGCGCCTCGAGCGCGGGCGAGGGCGCCTCCTCCTGCGCCACGCGCTCGATGCGCGCGGCAAAGAAGGGGTAGCCCTCGATGAACTCGACGACTCTGAAGCGTTGCTGCCCTTGGCAAATGACATGATGCGATCCGTCCGGAGCAGTCACATAGCGCAGGATGGCCGCAAGCGTGCCCACGGTATAAAGATCGGCGGCATTGGGCAGGTCGACCGAGGGATCGCGCTGCTGGATGATGCCGAGCGGCACCTCCCGCCGCGCAGCCTCCTGGGCGGCTGAAATCGAGCGCTGGCGCCCTACCGACAATGGGATCACCATGTTCGGGAAGAGCACTGTGCTGCGCACCGGAAGGATGATGGTAGCATCCTCGGGCAACTCGCTCGGCACGTCGGACTTGGGGGCCGGGTGAAGGCTGGGTTCGTCGTGCATGGCTGCAAGACCTCGCGTCAAAATTCGGACAGTCTGCCCAGACGCAGGAGCAGGCATCCGTTGGCGACCTGCTCATGCTCGAGCCGGTACCGCCCAGGAGGAAGCTCCACCCGCCGCTCGAAGCGCCCGTACGGAATTTCGAGGCGGTGGATCGCCGTGGCCCCAGGCCCTACCGGCATGGGACGTACGGCAGCGATGCTCACGATCCCGGAGCCGATCTCGATGCGGACCGCCTCCGGCGAGACCCCCGGCAAGGCCGCCACGATGGTGAGCCCTCCCTGGTCCTCGAAAATGTCGACGGGAAGTTCCCAGACGGGGGTATGCGCCTCGCCCACCGCCAAGCGGAAGAACCGCCGATGCAGTCCCTCGGCCTCCTCCAGCAGCGCCAATGCTTGCGCCCACATCCACGACCCAGGGTCCCGCGAGGACATGACGTATTTCCTGGCTATAAAGATGGTCGACAACCTGCGCCATGGGATCCCCCCGCCGGGGCGCCCGCCGCCCGACCCATTTTCGGCGTCTCGCGAGCGCGCCCCACTGCCTCCCCCGGCATCGGCCGACACCAGGCGCAGGCGCATTTAAAGCAAGGCATTCCCTAATGGGAAGTCTAGACCATGCCATCGGCAGGCAACGCCGCACGCCCGCCCCAGGCCGACGTGTCGCGTCGCCCGAAGACCGAGGGAATCTTCACCGCGATTTTTAATCTCTCAGGAACTTCGAGCAAACCCCGCAGTCTGATGATGTGAGCGGCCAACGCTGCTCCCCGCTCCCCCTCCCTGAGCGGGTAGCCTTAACCCAATTAAGGCATTTTGCCCCGGTTTTCCTCCCCTTTAAACCGGGGCATTTTTATGTTCATCCTCGCTGTGCACGCCGCATAGAAAATTGCCGGAACCAATTCGGATCTTTTCTTGTCTTAATTTACGAGCGAGTTGTTCGTTCCCCGCCTTCCTCCCTAGGCGGGCAACCTTGACATCTACGTTAAGGTCCTTCGGACCCCGGTTTTTCCCCTTTAACCGGGGTTCTTTTTTTTCTGCCCGGCCGGTCCGCAGTCCGCCGCGGGACGAGATGTCGCTATAATGTCCTCCCGGAACGTACCCCCGCGAGGAGAGTGGGTTTGATATTTGATGACGCGCCCGCGAAGCGGCTCGCGACGGCCCTGGGCTTGTCCGTCTGCGTGCACCTGCTGCTCCTGTTCTGGACGCACCACCGTTCCCCGGTTTCCGCGGGCCATGGGCAGACGTCGGCCAATGTGCCCACGACGCTGGAGGCGACTCTCGCGCCGCCCTCTCCCCCATTGGCCGCCGTCACGCCGCAATCGCCCGCGCCGCCGCTCGTTCCGGCCCACCGTACCATCGCCAAGCCGCCGCGCCGTCTTGCGCCGCACCGCCGGAGGCGCTCCGCATCCACCCCGAGCGCACACCGGACGGTTCACGCCGGCTCGCCGGAGCGCATGCGCCGACGCGCCGGCGTTGCGCCATTTCATTCAGTCCCCGGCGAATCGGCCTCCCGGCCCGCCGCGCCGGCAGACCTTGCGGCCGCGAGCCTCGCCATGGCGCAAGCGCTCGGTGCCAACGACGGCTTCGATGCGCGCACCCGTATCATCGAGCCGAGCCCGCGCGATTATGCCCTGGAACAATATGAAGCCAGCTGGGTACAGAAAGTCGAGCGCATCGGCAACCTGAACTATCCGGCAGAAGCCAAACGTCTCCACCTGTATGGAAGCTTGCGGGTCGCCGTCTTCATTCGGGCCGACGGCAGCCTCGCGCGGATCGAGATCGAACAGCCCTCCGGCTCGGAAGTGCTCGACCGGGCCGCCATCCGGATCGCCAAACTGGCCGCCCCCTATGCCCCGCTGCCCCCCAAGTATGCCGAACAGCACAGCATCCTGCGGATTTCGCGGGTCTGGTCGTTCGTCGAGGGGGATCAGTTCTACGAGCAATAAGTCGCGCAACCGAGACCGTCTAGCCGCAGCGGGTACCGCGATGCGCCTCAAGCTCGAAAGGCACGACGTCGGCGTTGTCGAAATGCAGCCGCCACATCGCTTCATCAGGAACGCCGCGAAAATACGCCGTCGCCACGCGCAGGGTTTCCTCGTGCGCAACGACGAGGATGGTATGTTCCGGTCTCGCCTTGAGGCGATCGATGAACTGGAAGACGCGCCGCTTATGTTCCGCAAGGGTCTCCCCGCCGTCGACGCGCGCGTGCATCGGGTCGCATCGCAAGGCCTCGCGATGCATCGCCACGGGCCTGCCTTCGCAACCGGTGTGCACATCGTCGAGGGCCGCCACCGCCGTGATGGGCACGCCATGGTAGCGATTGACGATTTCCGCCGTCTGCCGCGTCCTTGGAAGCCGCGACACGAGGATCGCCTCGATCGGAACCTCGCGCAGGGCCTGTGCCGCCCCCTCGGCCTGCTGGACCCCCTGGGCCGTCAGATGGACATCCCGGGACGGATCATCATTGCACAATCCGCGCACGTTGTAGTTGGTCTGCCCATGCCGCATGAAATAGACGTTCATCGTGCCGTTCGGACCCTCTCAACGGAAAGCATGTGCCGCCGCGTCGCGCGCGCCGCCGGCGCATCATGCGCAGGGCGGCTTTTGCGCCCACTCGCAGGGCGCATAGAGCACGCACTCGCAGCACCGGGGACGCCGCGCCGTACACGTTTCACGGCCGTGCAGCATCAGCGCGAGGCCAAGCGCCGTCCACCTGTCCTCAGGCACGCACGCCATCAGTTGCGCTTCAACCTGCTCGGGTGCGTTTGCATGGGCGAGCCCCAGGCGCGCGGACACGCGCAGGACGTGCGTGTCGACGGCAACCGCCGGCACCCCGAAGGCGCTGCCAAGAACCACGTTCGCGGTCTTGCGGCCGACACCGGGCAGCCGAACCAGTGCCTCCCGGGAGGCCGGCACCCGCCCCTCGAAGTCGCACGCCAGGCGCCGTCCGCAGCCGATCAGCGCCCGCGCCTTCTGGCGGTAGAAACCGGTTGACCGGATCTCCTGTTCCAAAGCCTCGGGTTGCGCCTCGGCATAATCTTTGGCGGTGCGATATTTCCTGAACAATTCCCGGGTCACTTCATTCACGCGCACGTCGGTCGACTGGGCCGACAAGATGGTAGCCACCAGAAGCTCGAGCGGCGTTGAGAAACGAAGCGCAATGTGCGGCTCAGGATAGCGGGTGAACAGCAGACGCAGGATCTCTTGCACATCGGCCATCGCCAATTCCCCAGGATCACGGCGGCGCCCCTCGGCGTGCCTCAGGCCCCTCTATTGTAGTCCAGGGGCCCGGCAATGGCGGCGAACGGCCTGCGCAGGGCGGGCAGGATAAGGGAAATCCAAGGCAAAAGATCGCGCGCCGACGGAGAAATCAGGAATGCGCAAAAAAAAAAGCCCCGCCGCCCGGGAACATTCCCGGGCGGCGGGGCTCTTACTGCGGCCGATTACTTGGCAGCGGTACCGGCGGCCGGCATGGCAGGAGCCGTGCCGGCAGCGGGAGCAGCGGTCGAGGGAGCAGCCGGAGCAGCCGTCGAAGGAGCGGCAGCGGCGGGAGCGGCCGTCGAGGGAGCGGCAGGGGCCGCAGCAGTGGAAGGCGCGGTCGCGGGACCAGCGGCGGGAGCGGCTTCTTTCTTCTGGCAAGCGGTCAGGGCAACGGCCAGCAACGCGGCAGCCAATACGGAGTATTTCATTGCTTTTCCTTTCGAGGTTAACGATACACCGGGCACAATTCGCCCTCCGCTCCTATTCGGGCCCCTCCCCAGCCGGAGAAAGGCCCCCGGGGCGCGACTGACCGACGTGCGGCCAATCGATGGAGGGGCGACGGACAAAGCGTCAGCGGACAAGATTACAACACCGGCGTGTAACGCGTATATGTCAAGGGCCGTGATTTTTGTAACATAATGTGACAGCCCCGGAATCCGTTACAGTGCGTTACAATTCGGCAGCCGTGTACCGGCTGAAATCTGTGTAAATTGAGCCTCCATGACCCAAGACCATTTGCTCATCGTCGACGATGATGCCGACATTCGCGACCTTTTGGCGGACTATTTGCGCAAGAACGGCTATCGCATCACGACTGTGGCGGATGGTCGGGGCATGTGGGCCGCGCTCGACAAGTCGCATGTCGATCTGATCGTTTTGGACGTGATGCTCCCGGGAGACGACGGCCTGGTCTTGTGCCGCAATCTGCGCGCGACATCGGCAATCCCCGTCATCATGCTGACGGCGCGCGGCGAGGACATGGATCGCATCGTCGGCCTCGAAATGGGTGCGGACGATTATCTCGCCAAACCATTCAATCCTCGCGAACTGCTCGCCCGCATCAAGAGCATCCTCCGCCGCGCCAAGGCGATCCCCGAGTCCATCCAGGCCGACGAAGCGCGCACCATCCGCTTCGCCGGCTGGGCGCTCGACACCGCCGCGCGCCACCTGGTTGCGCCGGATGGACTGGTTGTACCCTTGAGCGGGGCCGAGTATCGCCTGCTCATGATCTTCCTGCAGCATCCCAATCGGGTACTCACGCGCGACCAGCTGATGGATCTCGGACAGGGCCGGGAAGCGCTCCCCTTCGACCGCAGCATCGATGTGCAGGTCAGCCGTCTGCGCCAGCGCCTACGCGAGGATCCCAAGGAATCCGCGATCATCAAGACGGTGCGCGGCCAAGGCTACGTACTGGCCGCGCGGGTCGAGAAAGAACGATGATTCGTTGGTTTCCGCTCCCGCAATCCCTGTTCGGGCGCATGATACTGATCCTCATGAGCGTTCTGGTGCTCGCTCAATTCATCAGCCTCGCCATTCGACAGGGCAATCGCGAGGATTTTTTCTATGAAACGCACACCATCGAGACCGCGCGGCATATCGCCGATACCGTGAAGGTGCTGGACGCCGTGAGCCCCGCGGAGCGCCCCAAGCTCGTGGCCATGCTGAGCACGCCGTCCCTGTCCATCCGGCTGAACAAGGCGCCCGTGGAACCGGATAGCCTGCACTTCAGGCAGCGCAGCCATGCGGCGGTGTTCGACGTGATCCTGCGTGGCTATCTCGGAAACCGTTGGCCCATTGACGTCCTGGCGTCGCGGGTCACGCCCGACGGCTTGACGTTTCAGGTTCAGGTCCGCCTGAGGGATCAGACATGGGTGTCATTCCGCTCCGACCTGCCGGACGAGACCGGCAAGGAAATCAATCGGCTGCTGCCCAAGATACTGATCCTTCTGGCCACCGTCATCCTGTTTTCCCTCATTGCCGTGCGCTGGGTGACCAGCCCGCTACGCGCTCTGGCCTCGGCCGCCGAAGCCTTGGGGCGCGACATCCACCGCCACCCGCTGGCGGAAGAAGGCCCCGTGGAGGTCCGGCGCGCGGCGCACGCCTTCAACACCATGCAGGCGCAGCTGGTCGGGTATATCCGCGAGCGCACGCGCATTCTCGCGGCCGTCTCGCATGACCTCAAGACGCCCATCACGCGCCTGCGCCTGCGCGTGGAGGTCCTCGACGACCCCGAACTGAAGAGCAAGTTCGTGAACGATTTGGCCGAGATGGAATCAATGGTCGCCGCAACCCTGGACTTCATTCGCGGCATCGGCACGGAAGAGACCGTGCAACCGGTCGATGTGATGGCGCTGCTCGAAAGCCTGCAGCGCGATGCCGAAGAGATGGGACACCATGTCTCGATATCCGGGCGCGTCGAGGCCCCGTACCTGGGCAATCCGCAAGCCCTCAAACGCTGTCTGGCCAACATCCTCGACAACGCGGTGAACTACGGCAGGGAAGCCGCCTTCTTCGTCGAGGACAGCCCGGAGCGGCTCGCCATCCGGGTGCAGGACCAGGGTCCGGGGATTCCGGAAACGGAGATGGAGAAGGTCTTCGATCCCTTCTACCGGCTCGAGGTTTCGCGCAACCGGGCAAGCGGGGGCACCGGGCTCGGCTTGACGATTGCCCGCAACATCGCCCGCGCCCATGGCGGGGACCTCACGCTGCGCAACCGGGCGGAACAAGGACTTGAAGTGAGTCTGACGCTCTCTCGCGCCCGCAAGCCCGACCGGAACAGCAAAGGCGCCATCGGGAAGCGGAAGATCATCCAGCGCATTCGCAATAAGCTGCTCAGCCGTTAAAGGAAATTCGGCTTATACACAATTTCTGTTGATAACTTTGTGCATAGCCGCCCAAATATCGGCTTGATTTTTACCGCGAAGTGTGTTTGTTGAAGGCAGTACCGCGTTCTCAGAACAACCAACGTATTGATAACATGCCGCATCTATGCACTATAACAAGATATGCATGTCCCCAATATGGGCAAGCCGCCGTTACATCTTGAATTGTGCATAAAGGCGAAAGGCCAACACCATTAGGGGGATAGCGCACCCGGCATGCGATGCGGGCGCTGGTTATATTTGTTGGTTTGCATTGGCCCCGTCATTCTTGCTATATTTAAATCTTGTGTCAAGCCAAGTATTTCGAGCCGCATGGGATTCAGCCCATCGCTTGGCGCCTAGGAAATGACGTTAGTGGAGCATCGCATCAAATGGGCCGATTCCTGTACCCTCTCGCCATTGTCTCCAGCATCGCGCTCGCGGCTTACAGCGCGGCGGTCGGGGACATCCGAAATACCGCCGCCTATGTCGGGATTCTTGTCCTGGCGGCCGTCCTGCCGCGCGTAGTGGCAAGTTTTCCGTCAGAAGATCCGGATCGTCCCGGGGACTAGCCGGCCGCGATACCGGGGTCCGGTTCAGGACCCTGGCGCTGCCGCCCTCTCGCCGCACCGCGCAAGCCTTTTCCTCCCCGTCCTCCCCGCCTGAAGCGCACGACCGTCGCGGCAGATCTTAAGTTCTAAGTTGCGCCGCTGGGAAATGCCGCCTATACAGAAAGCAGCGGAAATCGCCCCGGGTCAAGCCGACCGATGCGCCTCGCGTAGCGAGTCCCGGCAAGAGGCAGGGCCGTGGAACGCATTTTCACATTTTCTCCGAGCGCGATCCCTGATGCCCGGTCTCAAGCCGCCTCTCTCCGCGAAATTGGTGATCGCCGCCTTGGCGATCGAGGCGGTGCTGCTGGGCTCGTTCACGGTCGTGAATTATCGCGTGAACCTTCAGACGCGCAGGGAGTTGGCCTGGTTGCGGCAACATGCGTGCATCCCCCGGCCCGGGCAACGCACGGCCGGCTCCTGGCGGCATGGGCGTTTGCATTGCGAGCGCAAGCGCGACCCCAGCGACCCGGTGATGCCCCGCTACGCCGCCTGAAGGACCGCCGCGCGAAGCCGCCAGGCGCCGCAACGGCGACTCGATTCAATCCCCTCACTGAGGACGGAACAAGCCATGTCCGTACTTGTTGCCCGACGCGCACCGGACTTCACCGCGGCAGCCGTGATGGGCGACGACTCGCTCGTCGCGGATTTCAATCTTTACCGCTACATCGCGGGCCGGCATGCGATCGTTTTCTTCTACCCGATGGACTTCACCTTCGTGTGTCCCACGGAAATCATCGCCTTTAACCACCGACTTCAGGCGTTCCGCGCACGCCACACGCTTGTGGTATCGGTGAGCGGGGACTCCGAGTATACCCATCTGGCCTGGCGGAAGACCCCTGTTGCCCAGGGCGGTGTCGGCCCGCTCGGATTTCCCATGGTGGCCGACACGACCCGCGCCATCTCACGCGCCTATGACGTCCTCCTCGATGATGCGGTCGCGCTGCGCGCGACCTTCCTTCTGGATCGCCAAGCGATCGTCCGCCATCAACTGGTGAACGACCTGCCCCTCGGGCGCAACGTGGACGAAGCGCTGCGCATGGTCGACGCGCTGCAATTTCACGAGGAACATGGGGAAGTCTGCCCAGCTGGCTGGCAGAAGGGCGAAACGGGCATCCAGGCAAACGCCCAGTCCCTCTCCGAATATCTCGCGCAGCACAGTCAGTCGCTCTGACAATGCACGGTCCATGGATCGACCCACCGGACCCGACGCCATGACCGCGCAGGCCCACCCCCTCGCCGCCCATGCCGGGAGACGCCGCTTCCTGACGCTCGCGACGGCCATTCTCGGGGCCGTCGGCACGGCCTACGTGATCGTGCCTCTGGTCGAAACCCTGGAACCGGATGCAAGCGTCAAAGCGGCAGCGGCAACAACCGTCGCCTTGGTCCCCATTGAGCCCGGCATGCAGGTCACCGTACCGTGGCAAGACAAGCCGCTGATCGTGGTGAACCGAACGCCGGAGATGCTGGCCACCTTGCCGGCGGTGGAACCGCTGCTGCGCGACCCGAGCTGCGCGGTGCCGCAACAGCCCCCGGCATGCAGGAATAGATTCCGGTCCCTCAAGCCGCAGTGGCTCGTCATGGTTCGGGTGTGCACCCATCTGTGCTGCACCCCCTTGTACAAGCCCCGCAAAGGTTCGGTCGGACCCCGCTGGCTCGGCGGCTTCCACTGCCCCTGCCACGGCTCGCTCTACGACCTGTCGGGACGGGTATTCAAGGGCGTGCCGGCACCCCGAAACATGGCGATTCCGGTCTATCACTTCAGCGAGGACGAGAAGCAGATCACCGTGACCGCCATGTATCCCGAAAGCAAACTGTGTTGAGGCACGCGCCGAGGACCGCCCGGGTGGCGAAAGGACTCGGGCTTTTGCGGAGGAACACCAAGACATGGGCCGACTGACCGCGTGGGTGGACCGACGGTTTCCTTTCAGCGCCCTTGTGCGCACGAGCATGACCGAATATTACGCGCCCAAGAACTTCAACTTCTGGTATTTCTTCGGATCCCTCGCCCTGTTCGTGTTCGCCGCACAAATCATTTCCGGGATCTTGCTCCTCGCCCACTATCAGCCGAGCGCAAAGGCGGCGTTCAATTCCGTCCAGACCATCATGTACGACGTGAAGTGGGGGTGGCTGGTCCGCTACATCCACACCACGGGAGCCTCCCTGTTCTTCATCGTCATCTACCTGCACATGCTGCGCGGCTATCTCTACGGATCGTTCAAGCGGCCGCGCGAGCTCCTCTGGCTGGTGGGCGTCGCATTGTACGTTTGCCTCATGGGCGAAGCCTACTTCGGCTATGTGCTCCCGTTCGGCAACATGTCTTACTGGGGCGGGGAGGTCATCACCTCTATCATTGCCGCCATTCCCTACCTGGGCGACTGGCTCGCATCCGTGCTGCGCGGAAGCTTCGGGGTCGGCACGCCGACCTTGACGCGCTTCGTGGCCTTCCATGCCGTGCTGCTGCCCGCGCTCCTTGCCGTCCTGATCCTCACGCACTTGCTGGCGCTGCACGAGGTCGGCTCCAACAATCCGGACGGCGTGGAGATTCGGGAACATTTGGACGCTCGCGGACGGCCGGTGGACGGCATTCCGTTTCATCCCTATTACACCGTCAAGGACATGTTCGGCGTGGGCGTCTTTCTGGTCGTCTTCTGCGCGATCGTGTTCTATGCACCGACCTTCCATGGGTTATTCATCGAAACTTACAATTTTAGCCCCGCCAATCCCCTGAAGACCCCGCCGGATGTCACGCCTGCCTGGTACTTGGCCCCCTATTACGCCATGCTGCGCGCGGTCCCGAACAAAGCAGTCGGCATCGGTATTCTGTTTGCCGCGATTATCGCGCCTTTCCTGCTGCCCTGGCTCGATTACAGCCCGGTCAAGTCATCGCGTTACCGCCCGGTCTACCGGTGGATGGTAATCGCTTTCGCCCTCACCCTGCTCGCCTTGGGGTGGATCGGCATGCAGCCCGCCACCCCTGCGCTGCTGCTGCCCGCCCGGATCTTCCTGGCGCTCTATTTTCTGTTCTTCCTGAGCCTGCCCCTCGTCAGCCGGCTCGAACCCACCCGCCCGGTGCCGCAAAGGATTTCCGCCTCATGATCGCACGCCTCTCAGTTCTCTTCCTGGCCCTGGCCGTCGTCGCGGCGCATGCCGCCGCGCAGACCACGCCGCTCCTCTCCCCGCCGGCCGCCTTCGACCGAGCCACGATCCGCCGCGGCGCGCAGTGGTTCGCACAGTACTGCCTCTCCTGCCACAGCGTGAAATGGATACGCTACGACAGGCTCACCCGGGATCTCGGCTTCTCGAAAGACGCCGTCCGGCAGGAGTTGATGTTTCCCGGCGGCGCGCACTTCGCGCAGGGGATGGTGCCCACCCTGTCCGCCCGGGACGCCGCGGCCTGGTTCGGGGTGGCCCCTCCGGATCTCACCCTCGAAGCTCGCTTGCGCGGAGGCGCCTGGATATATACCTACCTGCGAAGCTTCTATTTCGATCCGACACGGCCGAGCGGATGGAACAACCACCTCTTTCCCGACGCCGCCATGCCCAATGTCCTGGCGCCCATCAGCGGCATACGGGACGCGAAGGGCCGGCTCATCCAGCGCGGTCGCCTGACCCCCAGGCAGGTGAACCAAGTCATCGGCGCCATCACCGTATGGCTTGAGTACACCTCGGATCCGTCCAAGCTCGAGCGCGAACGCCTCGGCCCATATGTCATTGGATTCGCGCTCCTGCTGTCCGTTGTCGCCTATCTCATGAAGCGCGCCTATTGGCGCGAGGTGTCTTGAGCCTGCAAGGAGAGACGGCGCCTGTCGAACTCCGCGCCCAAGCCTCGGCCCGTCATCTCTTCCGCAGGCTCGCCGCCGGTCATTTCCTGTGCCACGATCAAATCCTGTACCTCACCCCGAAGCCGAGGCAGGAAAAGCGCGAAGGCCATGGCACCGATCAGGCAGATGATGCCGCCTGCCGCCACCGTCCGTGGCGCCCCGAAACGGGCCGCCACCATGCCCGCCGTCAGGGCGCCGAAAGGGGCCATGCCCATGAACATCATCGAATACACCGCCATCACGCGGCCGCGCAGGGCATCAGGCACCATGACCTGAATCAGCGTATTGCTTGCGGCCATCTGGACCATCACGAAGAAGCCGACGGGCAGCAAGAGAAACGCCGACACCCAGAACCAATGGGAGAGGGAGAACAGAGTCAGGCTCGCGCCGAATCCGGCGGCGGCGCCGGCGATCCAGCCTCCAAGCCCGTGAACATGGCGGCGGGCCGCCAGGCTGAGTGCGCCGACAAGCGCGCCCGCACCCGCCATCGCCATCAGGATCCCCAGCCCGCGCGCACCACCGTGCAGAATGCGCCCGGCGAATATCGGCATGAGGACGGCGTAGGGCATCCCGGACAGACTGATCAGCCCGAGCAAGAGGAGCAGCGCCTTCACCGGGCGAGTCCGCCCCACGTAACGAAAGCCCTCCCCCATGTGGGCAAGCGCCGGCGGATGACGTGCCGCCGGCTTGCGGGGCGCGAGACGCATGGCCAACAACCCGGCAATGACGGCGAGGTAACTCACGCCATTCAAGAGGAAGCACCAGCCCTCCCCCACCGAGGCCACCAGAATCCCGGCGAGCGCAGGACCGAGCACCCGCGCCCCATTGACCATCGATGAATTCAGTGCGATCGCATTGATGAGATCCGCCTTGCCCACCATATCGACGGCAAATGCTTGCCGGGCGGGGATATCGAACGCGTTCACCACACCGAGCAACGTGGCGAGCACAAAGATCTCCCAGATGGCGACGCGCGCCGAGAGGGTCAGCGCCGCCAGCACGAACGCCAGCAGCATCGCGGTGCTCTGCGTGAAGATCAGAATGCGGTGGCGCGAATGCCGGTCTGCGACCATGCCCCCAACCGCCGCCAGGGCAAACACGGGGATCTGCGTGGAAAACCCCACCAAGCCAAGCAACACGCTGGAGCCGGAAAGGCGATAGACGAGCCAGGACTGCGCGACCGACTGCATCCAGGTCCCGGTGAGGGAAATGATCTGCCCGCCGAAGAAAAGGCGATAATTGCGATGCTTGAGCGCGCGCACCAGTGAAGCGGTTCGCGTCGTGCCGGGCGCCTGCGCCCGTCGGTCTGCCTGCGGCATGGTCATGCCCCGTTCCTGCGGGCCTGCGGCCTCGCGCCATATTGCCACCACGGATCATGCGGTGTATAAATGAGAGCGGTTCCCAACGGAGCACATCCATCCGTGTAAACCGGTCTTTTTACCAAACTATAAGGAGAGTAAGCAAATGGAAGACAACGGAAAGAAAATGAGCCGCCGTTCGATTCTCAAGGGCGCGGCCGCGCTGGCAGGACTCAGCGTGGTTCCCGGACTGATCGCGAGCCGCACCGCGGAGGCCGCAAAGGTACCCAAGGCGGCCATGCAGTATCGCGACCATCCGAACGGTGCCAATCACTGCTCCAAGTGCATCCAGTTCATCCCTGGCGGGTCGCCCGCGGCCAATGGGACCTGCAAGGTCGTAGCCGGGTCGATCAGCCCCAACGGCTGGTGCGTCGCCTTCTCTCCCAAGGCATAGTGCGGGGTCGCTAAAGCGACCGGAGGGCCGTGCGCCAATGCGCCCCTCGCTGCTCGGCGCCCCGGCTTTCTCTGGGGCGCCGAACCACCAGACACGCGAACTGGGGGGCGCCCTAAAGTCTTCCCCACCGGCAACCGTTAAAGAATTCGGGACCTCCGTGTTCAGCAGCCGGAACGGCTGTGCCGCTTTACCGAAAGGGGAAACATTATGGATATTGCCAGCCTGTCAAACGCTCTCGCATCCCAGGTCACCGCTCAGGCAAACCCCAGCGCGACTTCGGTCGCCGTCCTGCGAAAGGCACTCAACCTCGAGGCCCAAAGCGCCGCTACGCTGATCAATGCGTTGCCGCGTCCGACCTCCCCCCAGAACCTTCCGCCCCACCTGGGCCAGAACATCAACACCGCGGCGTGAGGACGCGCGGCGCCCTTCGCCGCACAAGGCCCGCGCTTCAGCGCCCGTCCCGGACGGGCGCCCCGCCTGACGAGAGCCCCTCTTCATTAGGTCGCGGAGCCCGCGCATCAGCCTTCCAATTCTTCCGCCCAGATCATGGCATCGACGTGGGCCGCATTGACGGTTTCGGCATCGAGCAGGCACGCTGCCGCATACTCTTCGGTGCGCTCCCGGTCGTCGGAACCGCAGGCGACGGCGAGCGCCAGCAAGGACGCATAGGGGCCCTGCCGCTTGAGCAACGCCTCGGCGACCGGCTCGGGCAAGCTGATGCGCGCCAGCGCCTGTTCCATCGGCATGTTGAGAAGCACGTCAAGCAAGGAAAAAATGCCGGTGATGAAGAGTCCGTCGGCCTCCAGCGGTGGCAGGCGCTGCAGGCCCAGAGTTTCCATCAGCCGTCCGCGGACCGTCGCATCGCGCAGCAGCGCCTGGGCGCGCACATCCAGCTGCGCACTGGTAAAGAGCAGCAGCGTCAGCCACCGGTAGAGCGGGCCATATCCCAAGGCCACCAAGGCATGCCCGATCGAGCGCACCTTCTGCGTCAGCCCGCAGCCCGGGGAATTGATGTAGCGCATCAACTTATACGAGAGCGCGGCGTCGCGTTTGATCTGCGCCTCGAGTTCCTTGATGTCCGCCCGCGAGGCGACCTTGTTGAGAAGCTCGATCACGCGCATGCGCTCGCTGTCGATGCGCGCGGGCTTTGCAGGCTGCCGCTGGGCAAAATAATACCCCTGGAACCATTGGAAGGCGAGGTTGCGGCAGGCCTCGAAGCCATCGTCGGTATCGACCCCCTGCACCACCAGCGGCGTCGTGCTCCGGACCCCTAGGGCGCGAATCCGCTGATCCAGTGCCAGCGCATCGCGGCGGCCAAGATCGAGCCTGACGAAAGCAAGCTGATGCACGCAGCGCGCCACGAAACCCGGGTCGAACGGTGCATCGTCGAGCGCCACCGCGTAGCCTTCCGCCGCCAATCGGCCGATGTGCGAGACGGCCTCTCCCTCCTCCCCGGGCAAGACCCGCAACACCAGCGTGATGCCCTCTTGCGGCAGGATACGAAGCGCGGGATGGTCGAGGCTCGCGAGCGACAGGCTGACCCATGTCCGCATGCCCTTCGCCAAGCGGACGAGCGGCAGCGTCGCCAAGCTGCGCAAGAGCAGGTCGTCGTACATCTGCGCCAAGGCGGGGTTGTCTTCAGGCGGCGCGTGCGTGCGCAGGGCCAATTCGTAGCCGATGAGATGCTGCTCACCGTCAAGGATCGGGCGACGTCCCAGGACCCGTTGCCGCAAGGCGCGTGCGCTGGTGCGTTCGCCATGCGTGGCGACGGGCAAGACCGCGGCGACGGACTCGCGCTCGGGCAACGCGTCTGTATCGACCTCCGCGCGATTCGCCCCTTCCGGTGCGTCCCCCTGGGCATCCCGGCCCGGTGGCGATCCTTCGAGGGGCTGGGTGTCAGGCGCATGGCGGCCGCCGTCCTGATCCGCCCCGCCTGGCCCGGGGGCCCTCTTGAAAAACGTTCCGAGAATTCCCATCGTCGGCGCCTCAGAGCGACTGCCGCACGCGCTTGAGGCGTACCGCGCATGGGCTTGAGCACGGCAATGAAAGCGCGTAGCATTTCGCACAGAGGATTGGCCGGCGCCGCACATGCCCGGGCCTGTCGATCCGCGTGCGGATCCGCGAAGACCGGCGGCGCCAAGGCGAGGTGATGGAGAAGCCCTCCATTTCCCGAGACGGACGGGGACACACGTCCCAAGTCATGCGCACAGAATACCCCATGGACTGATTTACGGCAGATCCGTCAGGAGCTTGAGCATTCGACCATGTATTATGGACATATGTACGGATTCGGCCATGCGTGGATGCTGCAAGGCGGCCTTTGGAGCGTGCTGGCGTGGCTCTGGATGGCATTCATGTGGCTTGTCCCGATTCTTCTGCTCGCCGCGCTGCTCAAGTATTTGCTGTCGGCCGGCCGGCGGGAGGCCAAACCGCGCTCCAAAGCGCTGGACTTGCTGGACGAAGCGTACGCGCGAGGGGAGCTGGCGCGCGACGACTACCTCAGAAAACGTGCCGACCTGGAACGGAAGGATTGAAAGGCCTCGGCGGGGCGTGCGGCAGGAATAGTCCGTTGGAGTACCGGGGCCCCCAGCAGGCGGCCCCGGCTGTTTTCTTCTTGTTCTCGCCATCGTCTCCCACATCCACGGCCTTAAGGCCATGTTCTCGCTCGCGATGCCCGTCTCGTCCCGGGCAAATCGTTGTCACCGGATCAATGGATCAGTATATCTTTTGTTGTGTTCTTTCACAACGCCGCCAGAAGCCGACCACCCGCGTCGTCGACGAGAAACGCTTGGGGTCGCCCAAAGTGGGCTAGAATGAAAAATCATGATCCCCTGGCTTGGCGCACACGACCCGTTCCCGCCCCTCGGACAGGCGCTGACCGAACCCAATGGCTTGCTCGCGGCCGGTGCGGACCTGTCCCCGGAACGGTTGGTCGACGCCTACTCCCGCGGGATTTTTCCCTGGTTCAATGCCGGGGATCCCATTTTGTGGTGGAGCCCGGACCCGCGAATGGTGCTTTACCCGGCCGAACTTCGCGTCTCGCGCTCGTTGCGCAAGACCTTGAGGAAACCTCGCTACGAGGTCCGCTGCGATACCGCGTTTCACCAAGTCATGCTGGGCTGCGCAGCGCCACGCGCCGGCCAGAGCAGCACTTGGATCACGCCGCGCATGGTTCGGGCGTATTCTCGCTTGCACGAACTCGGCATCGCCCATTCCGTGGAAACCTGGGTCGACGGGCAGTTGGCCGGCGGACTCTATGGGCTGGCGCTGGGAACGGTGTTTTTTGGGGAATCGATGTTCTCCCGCCTGCCCGACGCGTCGAAAATTGCATTTGTGCACCTCGCCAAGAACCTCGAGCGATGGGGGTTTGAATTAATCGACTGTCAAATGAGCACGCACCATCTCGCGTCTTTGGGCGCCCGGGAAATCCCTCGTGCCGAGTTTGCGCGCCAGCTGCGAGCGTCGGCAACGCATCCGCCGGCGCCAGCGGATTGGCGGCTTGCGCCGGCGGCCGTGTGGGCGAGCGGACCCGATGCCGCCGAACCGCGCGCCGCGCAGCCCCATGTCAGGGAAGCATAGGCCACGGCACCTGACCCGTCGCTACCCGCGCATCGGATACCGGAGGACCGCCCCCGATGAACATGTTCCATGATGGCTTCGCGCAGCATCTCCAGTTCTACGTGACCTCTTCCTACCCCTGCAGCTATCTTGCCCCGAAGCGTGCCCGCTCCAAGGTAGCCACTCCTGCCTACCTGATCGACACCAAAACCTACAGCGAGCTGATCCGGTTCGGGTTCCGCCGTAGCGGCCTTTACACCTATCGGCCGCATTGCGATCAATGCCACGCCTGCGTGCCCGTCCGACTCCTGGTCGACGAGTTTCTCCCCACGCGATCGCAACGGCGCGCCCTCAAGGATCACGGCCACCTCACCGCCGCCTTCCGGGACCTTCAATTCAGCCCAGAGCAATACGCGCTGTACCGGCGCTACCAGCTGCAGCGCCACCCGGGCGGCGGGATGGACCAGGACAGCCGGGAGCAGTTCAGTCACTTCCTCCTGCAAAGCAACGTCGCGACGAGACTCGTCGAGTTCCGGGAAGACGGCAAGCTTCGCATGGTCAGCGTGATTGACGAGCTGGACGACGGGTTGTCCTCCGTCTATACTTTTTACGATCCCGATATCCTGAAATCCAGCTTCGGGACTTACAACGTGGTGTGGCAGGCCGCGCTGTGTCGGAGGCTAGGGCTGCCGTTCTTGTATCTGGGCTACTGGATTGCAGAAAGCCGAAAAATGGCCTACAAAATCAAATTCCGCCCTCTGCACGGCCTCATCAACGGCCGCTGGCAGCCCCTGGATGCGCACGCTTGAGCCCCTCGCCACGCAAATCGGCCGCGTGGCGGTCGAACGCGTAGTGCATGCGTTTTACCAAAAGATCTACCGTGACGCCCGCATCGCGCCGTTCTTCGGCCAGCTCACGGATGCCGCGGCCCATGAGGCGCACGTGGCCGACTTCTGGTGGGTCGCCATGGGGGGGCGCATCGCCTCCCGGCGGCCTTTTGACATGATGGGGCAACACGCGCCCCTGCACCTCACCCCCGAGGTGATGACGGTCTGGCTCGCGCTTTTCCGCGAGGCCCTTTTCGAGGAGCTCCCTCCAGAGCTCGCACAACCCTGGCTGCAAATGGCTGCCGCCATTGGTGCCAACATGAGACACGCGCTGCGCTTCTGAAGCGCGCATCGGCCAGGAACCCAGCCCGCCGCCCAGACGCACGCGGGCGCCGATGCCCATCTTGCGCCGTCCCATGCGGGGCCACGACAGGCCAGGCCAACCGGGAGCAAGGCATGGCCCTCAGCGCAGGAACTCGGTGGGCGGGCGTGCTGCTCGCGGCAATCATCACCTTCGCCGTCACCGTCTATCTGGACCCCAATCTCCTGCGCGGCCCCGCCGCCGGGCTCCTGAGCGCCAGGCTCGGACGCCGCGTCGCGATCGGCGGAAATGTCGGTTTCACGCTGTCCATGACGCCCACCTTGCGCGCCGGCGATGTCACCGTGGCCAATGTGGCCTGGGGCTCGCGTCCCAATATGGCAACCTTCCTAAGGATCACGGCGCGCCTGAGCCTCCGGGATCTCTTCAAAGGACGTCTCGTGCTGCGCCGGCTCGACCTCCTGGATCCCGACATCCTCCTCGAAAGAAACGCCGCCGGGACGGCCAACTGGGCGTTCCCGGGCCGGCCCGCCGAACTGCCGAGCATCGGCCTCCTGACGATAGAGAGCGGCGTCATCCAGTATCGCGACCCGCGCACCCGCACGGCCATCACCCTCGATGCCCATACGCTGCCGCTTGCCCCCGGACACGCCGAACCTTGGCTGTCCGTGAACGGTCGAGGGCGCTTCAAAGGCGCGCCTTTCTCCCTGCACGGACACGCAGGCTCCATTGTCTCCTGGCGCGTTTCCGGACGCCCCTACCCTCTCGCGCTGGCCGCCCGCATCGGCGGCACGCAGGCGAAGGTGCGCGGCACCCTGACGGACCCCATGCGCCTTGGAGGCGTCAATGTCGAGCTTGATTTGCGTGGCGACAACCTGGCGAGCCTTTATGAGATCCTCGGTTTGCCGGCACCTTCGGTGCCTCCCTACCGCTTGTCCGGCCACCTCATACGGCACGCCGGCTTGTGGTCCTTTGGACCGTTCCGCGGAACGGTCGGCCGCAGCGACCTGTCCGGACGGCTCAGCATCGATACGTCAGGCGCACGACCGGTCATTCGCGGACATCTCTTCTCGCATGACCTGGACTACCGCGACCTCGCGGGATTCATCGGGGCCCCGACCAAGCCCGGCCTCCACCTTCGCGGCCCCCGGATATTCCCGCGCCAGCCCTTCAGTATCCGCCGCCTGAAGGCGGCTGACGCAAACGTCACCTTCCGTGGGGCGCACATCGTGACCCGCGACCTTCCCCTCGACGACCTGACCACCCATCTCATCTTGCAAGACGGACATCTCACCTTCAGCCCCCTGGATCTGGGCGTGGCGGGCGGACACATCGCCTCCACCATTGCCGTCAATGGGCGGCAACATCCGCTCGCAGTCTCGGTCACCAGTACCCTACGAAGCATTCGGCTGCGGCGGCTGTTTCCGCGCTTCAAGCTCACCCGCAGGAGCGCCGGAGAGTTCGGCGGCAAAGCCCACATCACGACCCGCGGCGACAGCTTCGCCGACATGGCCGCCCACGCCAATGGCCGCATCGGCATCGCCTCCTCGGGAGGGGAAATCAGCTCGCTGCTGGTGGCGCTTGGCCAACTGCACGGCTGGGAGGCGTTGATCGCCTATCTGGAGGGTGACAAGAAGGAACCCATCGATTGCGCAGTCGCCGACCTGTCGATCCGCAACGGCGTGGTCGCGACCAAGGCCTTCGGCATCGACACGCCGGATGCGACCTTTCTTCTCGATGGGCACGTCGACATGCGCGACGAACGCCTCGCCCTCGTCTTGCGGGCGCTTCCCAAGCACATCGGACTCATCAGTTTCCGGTCCCCGGTCCGTATCGGAGGCAACTTCAGGCATCCGACCGTTTCGCTCAGCGCGCGTTCGATCCTCGCCCGCGGTGCCGCGAGCGTTGCCCTGGGCGCCCTCCTCACCCCAGCGGCCGCGCTCGCCCCGCTGATCGACGTCAACGAGGCCAAGGGAGCACATTTCTGCCGCCGATGGATTCCCAAGGTGCAAAAAGGCGGCGTCTCGCAAGGGCCTGGCAAACTCGGTTACAATTGACGCGCCCCGCTATCGCCTTGGGAACGGTCCATGCGCCAGTACCTCGATCTCATGCAACACATCCTGGCCGACGGCCATCAGAAAACCGATCGGACAGGCACCGGCACGCTCAGCGTGTTCGGCTACCAGATGCGTTTCAATCTCGCGGCAGGCTTTCCGCTGCTCACCACCAAAAAAGTCCACCTGAGATCGATCATTTACGAACTCCTGTGGTTTCTCAAGGGGGACACCAACATCGCCTTCCTCAAGGAGCACGGCGTCAGCATCTGGGACGAGTGGGCCGACGCGAACGGTGAGCTGGGGCCGGTCTATGGCAAGCAGTGGCGGGCCTGGCCGACCCGCGACGGCCGCTCGGTGGACCAGCTCGCCCAAATCCTTGGGCAGATCCGCGAGACGCCGGACTCCCGGCGCATGGTGGTCAGCGCTTGGAATGTCGGCGAGATTGAACACATGAAGCTGCCGCCCTGCCATGCGCTGTTTCAATTCTATGTCGCCGACGGAAGACTCTCCTGCCAGCTTTACCAACGCAGCGCGGACGTTTTCTTGGGCGTGCCGTTCAACATCGCCTCCTATGCGCTTCTCACCCTGATGATCGCGCAGGTCTGCGGGCTGCGGCCAGGCGAATTCGTCCACACGCTGGGCGATGCGCACCTCTATCGCAACCATCTCGCCCAGGCCCGCGAACAGCTCGCGCGCGAACCGCGCACCTTGCCGAGGATGACACTCAATCCGTCTGTCGCCGACCTCTTCCACTTCCGCTACGAGGATTTTACCTTGGAAGGATACGACCCGCACCCACCGATCAAGGCACCCGTCGCGGTCTGAGGCTTCTCCCCGGAGGCCCGATAAACGCATGCCAGTCCAGGACAAAACCATGCCAAGCAATACCGCGGCGCCCGCGACGCAGCTCCCCGGCGGCGCCGCGCACCGCATCTCGATCATCGCCGCTCTCGCCCGCAACCGCACGATCGGCGCAAACAACGCGCTGCCTTGGCGCCTGCCCGAGGATCTCAAGCGTTTCAAGACGCTGACCCTGGGACACCACATCCTGATGGGAAGAAGGACCTTCGAATCGATCGGGCGCGCGTTGCCCGGCCGGACCACCGTCATCATCACACGGCAGCCGGACTATCAAGCGTCCGGCTGCTTGACGGTGCACTCCCTCGAGGAGGCCCTGCAGGCCAGCCGGGCGGACGAGGAAATTTTCTTTGTCGGGGGCGCGGAACTCTATGCCCAGGCATTGCCCTATGCCAGCCGCCTCTATCTCACCGAAATCCAGGCCGACATTACCGGAGACGCTTGCTTTCCCGCCTTCGACCGCAGCCAGTGGCGGGAGACCGAGCGCACTCGCCACAGCGAGCCCGCGGCCGGGCTCACCTACGATTTCGTGATCTACCGGCGCACCCCAGGCTGACTTTGCCGACCGGCGGGGCGCACCGCCGTCAGTCGGTTTGCGCCGCCTGATCCAAGGCGCCCTTCATGCGGCGCAGAAACTCCCGGCGAATCGTCCCCTGCTCCACCGCCGTCACGCGCAAGCGGGTACGCACCACCACCGTCGAAGCGTCAAAACGCTCGACGCCGTCGATTTCCGCCTCGGCGAGAATGATCTTCGCGAAATCGGGATCTTTCCGCATCTGGGCGGCAACCCCACGAATCATCTGGAACACGCGATCCAGGTCGCACGCATAGGGAAGCTGCAGGTCCACGACCGACCAGGCGAATTCGCGCGTCATATTGGTGACGGTCCCGATCAGGCCATTGGGCACGAAATGAACCTTACCCTCCTCGTCCCTCAGGCGAACATGGCGCAGCGTGATTTCTTCGACCACCCCCGTCTTGCCGGCGACTTCGACGATGTCATTGATCCGCAACTGGTTCTCCACAAGCAGGAAGAATCCCGTGAAATAATCCTTCACCAGGCTCTGCGCGCCGAACCCCACGGCAATGCCGGCCACGCTGGCCGTGGCAATCAACGGCGCCAAGGAGATCCCTAAGGCCCCCATGATCATCAGGAGGGCGACGACCAGCAAGACCACGGTAAACGTGTACCGCAGGACGCGCGCCAGGGTCTCGATGCGCTGCGCGTCTCCCGGCGGGGCGTCCGGCCCGGCCCGCTTCACCAGGTGGCGCCGGGCACCCCGCAGGCCCCGCTCGACGCCGTGCAAGGCGAGCCAGGCCATGATCACGATCAAGACAATCCGCAACCCCGATTGCACGATTTCCGATGTGCTGACGGTCATAACCGCCCCCCCCCCCCCGCATTCACCCGTTCCTCTGCCAGCCGTGGCCGACCGCAGGCATCCCTTCGGCCGGACGACGGGCGCCGGTCCCATATTGCCAGCAGTCTCATTCTAGCCCATAGCGACAGTCTAGGGCCGAACCGCTTGCACCCGAGGCCTGAGCGTCCACGCCCGCCCCCGTGGCCGGAACCGGGATGCCGGTCCGTTCGCGGGGAAAAAATCCCGCCCCGGGGTGCGCCAAAAAAGGCCCTCGAGCCGTCGGTGTTCGCCATCGCGCACTGATTGCCGACAGAGCGCCATCGGGCGGCGACGCGACACCGGGGGACTCATGCCCAACCCGTCCGTTTTCCTCGTTGTCAAGAACCGGCAGCGCGCGCCTTTCGGATCGGATGGCGTCTTGCATCCCCCTGGCCGAGTCCGCTCAAGCAACCGCTTCCCGGAGCGCAGGTAGATTCCACCGCCGGCTCGCGGCCTTCTGGGCACAGCGCGTGCACCGGCCACAGGGCATGGGGAAGTGAGGCGGCTTGCATTACAATAAGGGGGGCTCTTGGACGGGCACAGTGGGCCTGGCACGGGAAGTCCTCCCGCGCGCCGGGCCACCCCTGGGAGGCGCCCGTCCAGCCCGCAGGAAAAACGATCAAGGAGAGCCTCGAATGGATGCCTGGGAGAAATGGATTACAGTCGTCGTCGCGACGGTCAACCCGTTGACCGGCAGAGCGGGCGCCATTCTCCTGGGTATCGACGGAGGCCTTCCCTGGCTGCCCGTCTGCATCGTCGCGGCCATCAGCAACTTCCTTCTGGCAGCGGCGCTCGTCCTCGCCATCGACCGGGTGGACCATATCCCCGCGATCCGACGGTTCATCGAGAGGAAGCGCGGCAAGAAGATGACGCGGTTCATCCAGGGGAAAGGGCTTTTCTATGCCGTATTCCTCGGCCCGCTTCTGCTTGGGACGTTCACGGTGGTGATCATTTTCCAGTCGCTCGGCACGAACAAACGCCGCATGATCACCTATTCCCTGGTCAGCGCCATCGCCCTCACGCCGCTCATCGCGTGGGTGTCCCTCGAAGCCAAGGACTTCATGCAGGCGCTCCTGGGAAACCTCGCCAACATGCCCTGAGCCGGGAGCCAACGGGTCATTCTCGGGACCCGATACCAGGCAGACGGCGTCGCGCCCGGCCCCTATTGCAGAACAGCCGGCCGATCCGCAGGCATCACCCGCTGGCTGTCCGATGTTCAGATCTTGGGCAAGGTGACACCGCGCTGGCCCTGGTATTTGCCGCCCCGGTCGCGGTAGGACGTCTCGCACACCTCGTCGGACTCGAAGAAGAGCACCTGGGCCACACCCTCATTGGCATAGATCTTCGCCGGCAGGGGCGTGGTATTGGAGAACTCCAGCGTCACGTAGCCTTCCCACTCCGGCTCGAAGGGCGTCACGTTCACGATGATGCCGCAGCGGGCGTAGGTCGATTTGCCCAGGCACACCGTCAGGACGTTGCGCGGGATCCGGAAGTATTCCACCGTCCGCGCCAGGGCAAACGAATTGGGGGGGATGATGCAGACATCGCCTTTCACATCGACGAACGAATTGGGATCGAAATTCTTGGGGTCGACGATGCAGCTGTTCAAATTGGTGAAGAGTTTGAATTCGTCCGAGCAGCGAATATCGTACCCGTAGCTCGAGGTCCCGAAGGAGACCACCCGTTGTCCGCCCACTTCCTTGACCTGGTGCGGTTCATACGGCTCGATCATGCCGTGTTCCTCCGCCATGCGGCGGATCCAGCTGTCCGATTTTATGCTCATGCGTACACTCAGGCGATGGCGGAAAAGCGGTCCCGGGGCACCTCACGTGCCCCTTGAGGCCGCTCAAGTGTTTTGAATGACGATGCTGGGAAACTTCGCGCTGTGGTCGACCCCCTGTTCGGCGATCTTGATCGCGACGCGACGGGCAATCTCGCGGTAGATCTGACTGATCCGGCTGTCGGGATCGACCGCGACGGTCGGATGCCCCGAGTCGGCCTGCTCGCGAATATGAATGTCGAGCGGCAGCGCACCCAGGAACTCCACGCCATAATCCTTGCACATCCGCTCCCCCCCGCCCTCGCCGAAGATCCGCTCCTCATGGCCGCAGTTCGAGCAGATGTGAATGCTCATGTTCTCAACGATGCCGATGATCGGTATGCCGACCTTCTCAAACATCTTGAGTCCTTTGCGCGCGTCGATGAGGGCAATATCCTGCGGCGTGGTCACGATGACCGCGCCGGTGACGGGAACGCGCTGGGCGAGCGTCAGCTGGATATCGCCGGTACCGGGCGGAAGGTCGATGACCAGGTAGTCGAGATCACGCCAGCGGGTATCGTTGAGCAGCTGCTCCAGGGCCTGCGTGACCATCGGGCCGCGCCACACCATGGGCGTTTCGACATCGATGAGAAAGCCGATCGACATCGCCTGCACCCCATGCCCCTCCATCGGTTCCAGGCTCTTCCCGTCACGCGACTCGGGCCGCCCTTCGATGCCAAGCATGGTGGGCTGCGACGGCCCGTAGATGTCGGCATCCAGAATGCCGACGGAGGCGCCTTCCGCCGAAAGCGCGAGAGCCAAATTGACGGCGGTGGTGGATTTCCCGACGCCCCCCTTGCCAGAAGCAACCGCGATGATGTTTTTCACATTCGGAATGAGCTTGACGCCCCGCTGCACGCTGTGCGAGACGATCTTCCAGCTGACATTGACCTCCACCCGGCCCACGCCGGGAAGGCTCTTCAGCTTGTCCGCCACCAGCGTGCGGACGCCGTCGGCCACGCTTTTTGCCGGATAGCTCAGGACAATGTCCAAGGCGATGTCGTTTCCGTCGACCTTGAGGTTGCGTACGGCTTTCTCTGCCACCATGTCCTTCTGCGTGTGCGGGTCGATGACCTCCTTGAGCGCCGTCTGGACCTGCAGTTCCGAAATTGCCATGTAGGACTCCTTTATCCTTTAATCACAACATGATTTGACGAGAGAGTTTAAACAATATTTGGGCACCGGGATACCACCCCTTTTGGGGGGGGTTGCGGTCCCTCGTACGCGGCCGGGAGTGCATTCCCGGTCGCCTGCGGCTAAAATGAGCGTTTCCTCAGGACCCGGCGCGGCCACCATGACCCGAAAAATACTCGTCACTTCCGCCCTCCCGTATGCCAACGGCAGCATCCATCTCGGGCACCTCGTGGAGTATATCCAGACGGATATCTGGGTCCGCTTCCAGAAGATGCGCGGCGCCGATTGCTACTATGTGTGCGCCGACGACACGCATGGCACGCCGATCATGCTCAGGGCCCAGCAGGAAGGCATCAGCCCGGAGACCTTGATCGCGCGCGTGCACGAGGAACATCTGCGGGACTTCACGGGTTTTCATGTTGCTTTCGACAGCTACTATTCCACCAACTCCGCGGAAAACCGGGAGCTCTCGCAACAAATTTACCTTCGCCTCAAGGACGCGGGACTGATCGCGGTCCGCACTATCGAGCAGATGTACGATCCGGAACGGGAGATGTTCCTGCCTGATCGCTTCATCCGCGGCGAGTGTCCCAAGTGCCACGCCCAGAATCAATATGGCGACAGCTGTGAAGTGTGCGGCAGCGCGTACGCCCCGACCGAGCTGATCAACCCGGTCTCCGCCGTGTCGGGAAGCGCACCGATCCGGAAGCAGTCTGAGCACTACTTCTTCAAGCTGGGGGCATGCGATTCATTTCTCAAGAGCTGGACGCGGGCCGGCCATCTGCAGGACGAAGCAGCCAACAAGATGGCCGAGTGGCTGCAGGCCGGCCTGCAAGACTGGGACATCTCGCGCGATGCGCCCTATTTCGGATTTGAAATCCCGGATGCGCCCGGCAAGTATTTCTATGTATGGCTGGACGCCCCCATCGGCTACATGGCCGCCTTCGCGCATCTGGCCGAGCAGCGGAAGCTCGACTTCGATGCCTTCTGGAAACCGGAAGCCCAAACTGAACTTTACCACTTCATCGGCAAGGACATCCTCTACTTCCATGCGCTCTTCTGGCCTGCCATGCTGCGATTCTCCGGCTATCGAACGCCGACGGCCATCTTCGCACATGGATTCCTGACCGTGAACGGCCAGAAGATGTCCAAGTCGCGGGGGACATTCATCACCGCCGAGAATTATCTGCGCCACCTCGATCCCGAGTACCTGCGCTATTATTTCGCCGCCAAACTGACGCCCCACGCGGAAGATCTCGATCTCAACCTCGAGGATTTCATGCAGCGAGTGAACAGCGACCTGGTCGGCAAGTACGTGAACATCGCCAGCCGCGCCGCCGGATTCCTCACCAAGCGCTTCGCCGGCCGGATCGGCACGCTGCGCGGCGAGGACAGCCTGCTGCTCGTCGAATCGCTGCAAAAGGCGGCGCCTCAGATCGCCGAACATTATGAGCAGCGCGCCTACGGCAAGGCCGTTCGCGAGATCATGGCCGCCGCCGACCGGGTCAACGCCTACGTGGATGCCCAGAAGCCCTGGGAACTCGCGAAGGATCCGTCGCACGCGGATGCCCTGCACGAGGTCGCCAGCACCGCGATCCAGGTCTTCCGCCTGCTGACTTTATTTCTCAAGCCCTGCCTACCCCACTTGGCCCAAGCCGTGGAGACATTCCTGCGCATCCCTCCCTTGGCATGGAGCGATGCCGCCGAATTGCTGTCGCCCGGGCACATCATCGGGGAATACCAGCATCTCATGGTGCGCGTGGAGCCCCAACAGATTGCCGCCTTGCTTGCGGCGAGCGCGGACAGCCTCAAGAGCGCCGAGGCGCCGGCGCCGCATTCCCAAGCGCGCCATGGACAGGCCCAGCAGCATGCGACCCAACCCCTGCAGCCCACGGTCGGCATTGAGGACTTCAACAAGATCGACTTGCGGGTTGCGCGCATCGTCGCGGCCGAGGCGGTGGCGGGTGCGGACAAACTGCTCAAGCTTACCCTCGACATCGGGTCGGAACAGCGAACGGTCTTCGCCGGCATCAAGGCGAGCTATACGCCAGAGGATCTGGTCGGGCGGCTAACCCTCATGGTTGCCAATCTCGCGGCGCGCAAGATGCGCTTCGGCGAATCGCAAGGCATGGTGCTTGCCGCATCCGATGGCGCAGGGCCTTTCCTGCTCACGCCCGACCCAGGCGCGCGACCCGGCATGCGGGTCAAGTAGCGGAATCTGGAGGCGATCCACGGAAACCCGCGCGAGACAGCGGACCGCCCCGCGCCGCTTCAGGGAGCCCGAAGCAAACCATGTTGCCCATCCTCGGCCCTTCCGCCGGCTTCAAGTCGGAGCCCATTGCCGTGCAAGGAGGTGCGATGTGGACAGACCGGTCGACACGACGCACGCCGGGGTGCCGCCTTGTCCCGGACAAGGCAGACGATCATGTCGGCGAAAGGCGAAGCCCCGAAGGCCTCAGCCGTCCCCCGCGGGGACGTCCTTCGGAGCACACGGTCGGCGCGCTGTTCCCCTTTCCGTACCCGGGGACCTTCACGCGCATACCGTATGAAAATTGCACATGCGCCCATCCGGCGCGGCATCCTCCCAACCGCTTATCGCCGCGGACTGCCGCGCCGGAGACGCTGAGCGCTCAACTTCGGGCGCTCCTCCCCCTCTTGGGTCCCTAATTCCCTGGCTGCGGCCCGAGACCAAACAGGGCCGGCGTGTGCCCGCCGCCGGGCCCGCTCCCTCAGGTTCGACGGACAGCCTCCGGCGACCCAGCAGCCGCTCGGGCTATAATCCAATCTGCCGGAGGCGCTTCTCGTCCATGCGGGACATCATGGGCGCGGAACCCAGCGAACAGCGATACTCTAATCCCGGTGCGGCACTTTTGCAATCCGATTTCGGGGGCGCGGCCATCCATGCGGCAGACCCAGCGCATCAGAATTTACGGACGCGTACAGGGCGTCTTTTTCCGCGAATCCATGCGGATCCAGGCGCAAGGGTTAGGGGTCACCGGCTGGGTTCGCAACCGCAAGGACGGCTCGCTCGAAGCCATGGTTCAGGGATCCGCGGAACGCGTCGCGGCGCTCGTCGATTGGGCCCGCCGGGGCCCTGCGGGTGCTCGGGTCGAACGCATCGAACTCGCTCCCGGCGAAGGCGAATATGCTGCCTTCACCCGCGAGCCAACCGGCTGATCCCAGGGGGCCGCGCAGTCGCTCATCAGGAAAAAAGCGCCCTCAGATTTCGTAGATACGCGCCCGCCTCGCCGTTCCCCTCGGCGGGCGCCCAAGGCGCCTTCTCCCCGTCCGCGAGCGGGACATAGGGGCCGGCCTTGGCCTCGAAGAAAACACTGCCGGGAGCCAAGGCCACCATCGTGTGCCATGCGCCGCACGGGATATTCACGCCGAGGTGCGTCCCCAGCGGTTCAAGGACCGCGCTGGAAACAACATTCCCCTCGTCGTCGAAGAACACGATGCCCAGACGCCCGCGCAGGGCCACCATGGTTTCGTCCTTGGAGGGGGCGCAATGGCGATGGGGTCGAATATAAGAGTCCATTTCCAGCGCATTCAGCAGCCGGTGGCAGGCCGCCTCGTCCGTTTTGTGAAAATTGTAGTTCTTTCGGCGACGTACCGCCTGTTCCGCGGCCGCGATCACACGGTCCAGCAGGGACTGGTCGATCAGTTCAGGGTGCCTCATTTCGCTCGCTCCGGATGGCAACGCATCGCTCATGATACCAATCTTCCGACAGCCCTCCGAAACCGACGCGCAAAAATGCCGTGTCTACGGCCAAGTGCTTGACCGGCAGGCCGCCCTCCCCCTGAAGAGGACAGGTCGACACGAAGCGCCGGGGACGATCGGCCGTTCGTGAATGCGGGGGGCGCGCAAGCGCTCCGCGGGAGGATCCGGCGCGATTTGGCGATTTCCGGCTCCGCAGGCGATCGTACGATGGCGGCGTCAATCGCGCCATACTTGTCGTGCGTATCGCGCGACCAACGCCTTGACCGCGCGGACCCCGCCCGCGCCTTGGCTTCGCAACGCGCAAAAAAAAAGCGCGGTTCAAAAATGACCGCGCCGAATTCCACCTAAATAGGAGGATGGAGGAGACTGTGCCCGATAATTCCTTGGGAAAGGAATGAGGTACCGAACACAATTAGCATCTTATAATATAGTAATTGAATGTGCAAATATTTTTTGCATCCCGTGCCTCGCGGCATGGCGAAAGCCGGCAGACCGGGCGGCCCGCGGGGCGGGCGTCAAGGGTAGTCGATGGCGACATTGTCGGTAGACAGCCAGTCCTGCAGGGACCTGAGCAGGTCGTCGTGCACATGCACGCGCCAGGACTCGCCCAGTTCAATCTCGCAACGCGCCCGGCCGTTGCGGTATGCGACCACGACCGGACAGGGCCCGTTGCGAAACGGCGCCAGGATCTCCTGGAGCTTGTCCCCTCTGGACCCGCCGTTGCACGTCAGGCGCACCGCTTTGGCGAAGCGGCTGCGTGCGCCGGCCAAGTCGTACAGCTTATCCGCCGTGACGCGCAACCCGCCCGAATAGTCGTCCTTCGACACCTTCCCCTCCACGACCAGGAGCTGGTCCTCCTTGAGGCAGTCCCGGTGGGCCTCGAACAGTTCCCTGAACACGGCGACTTCCACTTGCGCGGAGGCATCGTCGAGCGCGACGAACGCCATCTTTCCCCGGCGCGTCATCTGGGTCCGGATCCCATAGATCACGCCCGCGAGCACTACGGGCTGCGATTGGGGAACAATAGCATTGAGGCGTGTCCTCACGAAGGGGCGAAGCTCCTCGCCATACACCGTAAAGGGATGCCCGCTGAAATAGAAGCCCAGGCTCAGCTTCTCGTAGAGCAGGCGATCCTTTTCCGACCAGCGCGGCACCTCGACCAGCGTGACCTTACCGACGTCCTCGTCCCCGAGCAAATTGAACAGGCTCGCCTGATTGGCGTTTCGGCTGTCCTGTTCGGCATACTCCAAGGCCAGGCCAACGGACGCCAGCAGGCGCGCCCGATGATCATCAAGTCCATCCAGGGCGCCGGCGCGAATCAAGGATTCCAGCACACGCCGGTTCACCAAGCGCTTGTCTACCCGCCGACACAGATCGAACAGGTCGCGGAAGGGACCGCCTGACTCTCGCGCCTTGACGATCGCCTCGATCGCCGCCTCCCCCGTCCCCTTGACGGCGCCCAGCCCATAGCGGATGTCCTTGGGCCCGACGGGCACGAACCGGTAGCCGCTGACGTTGACATCGGGCGCGAGCAGGGTCAGGCCATGCGCAACGCAGTCCTCGTACGCCACCTGCACCTTGTCCGTGTCATCCATGTCGGACGACAGCGTAGCGGCCATGAATGCCGCCGGATGGTGCGCCTTGAGATAGGCCGTCTGATAGGCCACGAGGGCGTAGGCCGCCGAGTGCGACTTGTTGAAGCCGTATTCCGCGAATTTCTCCATCAGGTCGAACAGGTGCTCGGCCTGCTTCGCCTCCACGCCCCCCTTCACCGCGCCCTCGACGAAGATGCCACGGTGCTTGGCCATTTCCTCCGCCTTCTTCTTGCCCATCGCGCGCCGCAGCAGATCGGCGCCCCCCAGCGAGTAGCCTCCCAGGATCTGCGCGATCTGCATCACCTGTTCCTGGTAGACGATCACACCGTAGGTCGGTTTCAGGACCGCCTCGAGCTTGGGGTGCAGATAGTCCACCCGCGCCTTGCCGTGCTTCCGGTTGATGAAGTCGTCCACCATGCCGGAGCCGAGTGGGCCGGGACGAAAAAGCGCGACCAGCGCCACGATGTCGTCGAAGCAATCCGGCTGCAAGCGCCGGATGAGATCTTTCATGCCGCGCGATTCCAGCTGGAAGACGGCCGTGGTGTTGCATGCCTTTAGCAGATCGTAGGTCCTGACGTCGTCCAGCGGCAGATGATCGATGCCGAACGCCGACTCGGCACCCGTCGCCGCATGCTCGAGGTCGCGGACATGGCGGACGGCCCAGTCGATGATCGTGAGCGTACGCAAGCCGAGGAAGTCGAACTTCACCAGACCGGCCTGCTCGACGTCGTCCTTGTCGAACTGGCTGACCACCGAGTCCGTGCCCTGGGCGCAGTAGACCGGACAGAAGTCCGTGATCTTCCCCGGCGCGATCAGGACGCCGCCCGCATGCATGCCGATATTGCGGGTCAATTCCTCAAGCTTCTCGGCAAGGTCGAAAAGCTCCCGAACCTCCTCCTCGCGCTCGTAGCGCTCCCTGAGCTGCGGTTCGAGTTCCAGCGCCTTCTGGAGCGAAACCGGCTTCACCCCTTCCATGGGCACGAGCTTGGACAGCAGGTCGCAAAAGCTGTAGGGCATGTCGAGAACGCGCCCCACATCCCGGATCACCGACTTCGACCCGAGGGTACCGAAGGTGGCGATCTGGGACACGCTCTCCGCCCCATAGGCCTCCTTCACATAGTCGATGACGCGCTCGCGCCCATCCTGGCAGAAATCGACGTCAAAGTCGGGCATCGATACCCGCTCGGGATTGAGAAACCGCTCGAACAGCAAGTCGTAGCGCAAAGGATCGAGATCGGTGATCCCGATGGAATAAGCGACCAGGGATCCCGCGCCGGATCCCCGTCCCGGCCCTACCGGAACGCCATTGTTCTTGGCCCAGTTGATGAAATCCGCGACGATCAGAAAGTAGCCGGAGAAGCCCATTTGCAAGATGGTGTCGGTCTCAAACTTGAGCCTTTCCTCGTAGATCGGCCGTTGCTCCTCCCGTACCGAGGCGTTGGGGTACAGCGCCTCGAGCCGCCGAATCAACCCCTCGTGCGCACGCAGGCACAGGTAGTCGTCAAGACCGACGCCGTCCGGGGTGGGAAACTGCGGCAACTTGCTCTTGCCGAGCTGCACCGTCAGATTGCACCGCTTGGCAATCTCCACGCTGTTTTCCAGGGCCTGGGGAAGGTCCTGGAACAGCACCGCCATCTCCTGCGCGCTCTTGAAATATTGTTCTTCGGTGAACGCACGGGGCCTGCGCGGATCCCCGAGGATCGCCCCTTCCGCGATGCACACCCGCGCCTCGTGCGCCTTGTGATCATCGCGATTGAGAAACTGGATCGGCTGCGTCGCCACGACGGGAAGCCCCGCTTCGCTGGCAAGCCGCACCGCCTGGCGTAGATAGGCCTCCGCCTGCCCCCCCCCCGGACGCTGCAGCTCAATGTAGAAGCGGCCGGGGAAAAGCGTGCGCCAGCCCTCCGCCAGGCGCATCGCCTCATCCCCGTGGTCGGCCGCCAAGGCGATGCCGATATCGCCCATATGTGCGCCGGACAGGGCAATCAACCCCTCGGTCCCTCCTTCGCGCAACCAGCCCTTGCGGATGTACGCGCGGCCGTGCCGCTGATTGCTTCGGTAGGCGCGCGAGAGGAGCTCGCACAACCGCCGGTAGCCGTCACGCGACTGGCATAGGAGCAACACCCGCGCGCGCGAATCTCTGCCCCCCTCCTCATCGATCCACGCATCGCAGCCGATGATGGGCTTGATGCCCTGCGAGCGAGCCGCCTGATAGAACTTCACCATGCCGAACAGATTGCCCAAGTCGGTGAGCGCAAGCGCCGGCATCCCGTCGTCCTTCGCGCGCGCCACCGCATCGTGAATGCGCACGATGCCGTCGACGACGGAATATTCGCTGTGAAGCCTCAAGTGCACGAAGGAGGGGCGCGGCATGATGTTATGATGGCGGTTTTTGGGGATGGACGCGGCCGCGCGCGGATTTCAGCGAGCCACCCGCACAGTTTACCATCATGCGACACAAGCCTGAACTCCTGCTGCCGGCCGGCAATCTCGAGAAGCTGCGCTACGCCTTCCTTTTCGGCGCCGACGCGGTCTATGCCGGGCAGCCCCGCTACTCCCTGCGGGCGCGCAACAACGAATTCCAGCTCGAACAACTGGCCACCGGCATCGAGCATGCCCACGCCCTGGGCAAGAAGTTTTACGTCGCGAGCAACCTGATGGCGCACAACGCGAAGGTCAAGACCTACGCTCGCGACATGGCAGCGGTCATCGCGTGCGGCCCCGATGCCCTCATCATGGCCGATCCGGGCCTCATCGGGCTCGTTCGGGAACGCTGGCCGGAGATGCCGATCCATCTGTCCGTGCAGGCGAACACGGTCAACCATGCGGCGGTGAAATTCTGGAAAGCGGTCGGGCTCGCGCGCGTGATCCTCTCGCGCGAGCTGTCCTTGAGCGAGATCGAGGAAATCCGGCAACAGTGCCCGGACATGGAACTGGAAGTGTTCATCCATGGCGCCCTGTGCATCGCCTATTCCGGACGCTGCCTGCTGTCCGGCTATTTCAACCACCGCGATGCAAACCAGGGCACCTGCACCAACTCGTGCCGCTGGGAATATGCGCTGCATCCCGCGCAAGAAGACGCGTCGGGCAACGTCGGCCTGCGCCCCGCGATCGCGATGGGCAGCGACGGCACCGTTCGCCACCCCCTCGCAGACGGCCTATACCTCCTCGAAGAGTCCGCCCGCCCGCAGCAATTCATGCCCATTCTGGAGGACGAGCATGGAACCTATATTCTGAATTCGAAGGATCTGCGGGGCGCCGAACATGTGGAGCGGCTGGTGCAGCTGGGCATCGACTCGCTCAAGATCGAAGGCCGCACCAAGTCGACCTACTACGTGGCGCGCACCGCCCAAGTCTATCGCAAGGCCATCGACGACGGCGCCCAAGGGCGTCCTTTCGATCCCGCCTGCCTCAACGACCTCGAAAGCCTGGCGTCACGCGGCTATACGGCGGGATTCTTCGACCGGCACGCGCCGGAGAGCCACCAGAATTATCGCCAGGGCCACTCAGAAAGCAAACGGGCCCAATACGTCGGCGACATTCTCGCTCACGACACGGCGACCGGCTTGAGCCTGGTTTGCGTCAAGAATCGCTTCCGGGTGGGCGACTGGCTGGAGATCATGCATCCATCCGGCAACCGGCGCCTCCGGCTCACCCACATGGTTGACGAGGGCGGCTCGCCGGTCTCGGAAGCGCCCGGAAGCGGATATCGCGTCCGGATTCCCCTCGATGGCCCGCTTGAGGATGGACTCGTCGTCCGCCTGACTGGGGCCCCCGGCCCAGCGGGCCCCGTGATGACAACCGGCCCCGCCGGGCGAGGCTGACCCAGCCCCGCCCGGCGACCGGCCGCATGCCGCCCCAGCGCGACGCGAACGCGCGTCACCCAGGCCAGCGCCACTGGCTGATCTCCGGCATGTCCTCGCCGTGGCGCGCGATATATTCCTTGTGCTCAATCAGCTTGTCCCGCACGTACAGCTTGAGATAGGCGGCGCGGTAGCCGAGCCGCGGCACCCGATCAATCACGTCGGCCACCAGATGGAAGCGGTCCAGGTCGTTGCGCACGCACATGTCGAATGGCGTCGTCGTCGTGCCCTCCTCCTTATAGCCGCGCACATGCATGGCATCGTGGTTGGGACGCCGGTAGGTCAGGCGGTGGATCAGCCAGGGATAGCCGTGATAGGCGAAAATGATCGGCTTGTCGCTGGTGAACAAGATCTCGAATTCCCGGTCCGACAGACCGTGCGGATGCTCCTCGCGCGGCTGGAGGGTCATCAGGTCGACCACGTTGATGACGCGCACCTTGAGCTCCGGCAGATGCTCGCGCAGGATCTTGACGGCGGCCAACGTCTCCAGCGTCGCCACGTCGCCGGCCGCCGCCATCACCACGTCGGGCTCGCTGTCCTGGTCATTGCTCGCCCAATCCCATATTCCGACGCCGGCCGTGCAATGCTTGATCGCCTGCTCCATGTCCAGCCACTGCAGTTCCGGCTGTTTCCCGGCCACGACCACGTTGATGCGGTCACGCGAGCGCAGGCACCGGTCGGTCACATAGAGCAGCGTATTGGCATCGGGCGGCAGATAGACGCGGATGATGTCCGCTTTCTTATTGACGACGTGGTCGACGAACCCGGGATCCTGATGCGAGAAGCCGTTGTGATCCTGGCGCCAGACATGGGAGGTCAAAAGATAGTTCAAGGAGGCAATCGAGTGGCGCCAGGGGATCTCCTTGCTGATCTTGAGCCACTTCGCATGCTGGTTGAACATGGAATCGACGATGTGGATGAACGCCTCATAACAGGAAAACAAGCCATGGCGCCCGGTCAGCAGATAGCCCTCGAGCCAGCCTTGGCAGGTATGCTCGGAGAGGATCTCCATCACCCGGCCCTCCGGCGCCAGATGCTCGTCCTCCGGCAAGCGCTCCGCCATCCAGGCCCGCTCGGTGACCTCAAACAGCGCGTCGAGGCGGTTGGAGGCCGTCTCATCAGGCCCGAACACCCGGAAATTTCCCCGCGCTTCGTTCAATCGCATGACATCGCGCAGGAACCGTCCCATCACGCGGGTCCCTTCCGCATCGATGCTCCCCGGCCCCGGGATATCGACGGCATACTCACGGAACTCGGGAAGGCGCAGCTCACGCAGCATGAGCCCCCCATTGGCGTGGGGATTGAGCCCCATGCGGCGCGTTCCAGCCGGCGGAAGCGCACGCAACATCTCGATCGGGGCGCCGTTCGCATCGAACAGCTCCTCGGGCCGATAACTCTTCATCCAGCCATCGAGCAGCGCAAGGTGCTCGGGCGTCATGTTGGCGAAGGGCACCTGATGCGAACGCCAGAATCCTTCCGCCTTCTTCCCGTCGACCTCCTTGGGGCCGGTCCATCCCTTGGGGGAGATCAAAATGATCATCGGCCAGGCGGGCCGGGCGAGATGCCCAGTCTCTCTCGCCACGCGCTGAATCGAGCGGATCTCGCCCATGACCTCGTCGAGCGTGGCGGCCATTTTCTGGTGCATCTGGCGCGGGTCCGAGCCCTCCACGAGGTAAGGACGATAGCCGTACCCCTCGAACAGGCTGATGAGCTGCGCGCGCGGCACCCGTGCCAGCAGCGTGGGATTGGCGATCTTGTAGCCGTTCAGGTGGAGAATGGGGAGCACGGCCCCGTCCCGGACGGGATTCAAGAATTTGTTGGAATGCCAGGACGTCGCGAGCGGACCGGTCTCGGCCTCCCCGTCGCCGACCACGCAGGCGACCACGAGATCCGGGTTGTCGAAGACCGCCCCGAACGCGTGGGACATCGAATACCCAAGCTCGCCCCCTTCATGGATGGAGCCCGGCGTCTCGGGCGTGGCGTGGCTTCCCACGCCGCCGGGAAACGAAAACTGCCTGAAGAGGCGTCTCATGCCGTCTTCGTCTTGCGCGATGTTGGGATAGAGCTCGCTGTAGCTCCCCTCCAGCCAGGTGTTGGCCACCAAGGCCGGTCCGCCATGCCCGGTCCCCGCCACGAAAATCATGTTGGCGTCATGCGCCTTGATCACCCGATTGAGGTGCACGTAAAGGAAATTGAGGCCGGGCGTCGTGCCCCAATGTCCGAGCAAACGGGGCTTGACATGCTCGAGCTTGAGGGGCTCGCGAAGAAGGGGATTGTCGAGCAGGTAGATCTGGCCGATTGAGAGGTAATTGGCCGCGCGCCAATAGGCATCGACGGCGTGGAGTTCCTCCGGTGAAAGGGGCACCGCGCCCGTCCCCGCTGATCTTTCCATTCCGCCCTCCTGACGCTACGATTGTGGGAGCCAAGGTGATCAAACATGGCGCCCATCCTACTTGCGATATGCGCCAACAAGATGACGCTCCCACCACTATCTCCCACTTTATGAAACACGCGGGCGGGTGTCAAAGAAAGAACGGCGGGGCAGCCCCAGTCTCCTTGCCGCGTTCACGAGGCGTCCCCACACCATGTCAGGCGAGGGCCGAACCGCGAACCGCATGACACCATAGGGACGTGTAGCCCGCGCCGCCGATGAGTCGTCGTCGTGCCGGTCGCCGGTGTTCTCGAAAGCCTTGCTGAGGTCCAGGACTTGCCGGTGAGCCGCGGTCGCGAGCCCGCACACGGCCCCGCCCATCTCGTTGTCGTCGCGAATTCGTCCGACAAGCAAAGGCCGATCACCAACCACGGCCTCTCGCGGGGAAGCCAATCCAGGCCCGCGACGCGTGGACCAACAAGGCACGCCTCAGGCGTACAGCCGCACGAAGGCGCCGAACAACCGCCGATCGAAATGCGCCCCCATCCGGTCGCGCATCAAAGTCAGGGCGTCAAAAGGCGCCATGGCCTTCTTGTAGGAACGCTCCGCCGTGAGCGCGTCAAACACGTCGGCGATGCAGCAGATTCGGCTGTAGATGTGGATTTCCTCTCCCGCCAAACGTCTCGGATAGCCGTTGCCGTCCATCAGTTCGTGGTGCTCCATCACGACGACGCGGCACTCCTCGGAAAGCGCATCGGCGCCCTGCAGGAGCTTACAGCCCTGGTACGGATGGATGCGCATGCGCCGCATCTCCTCCTCCGTGAGCTTCGCCGGTTTGTTGATGATTTCCGGATCCACTTTGACCTTGCCGAGATCGTGCAGGAAGAATCCCGCCCCCAACTCATGCAGGTTGTGCGCGTCGGACTGGCCGAAAAGGGCTTTCGCCAGCATCAAGCTGCTGACGCCGACGTTGACCGAGTGCGTATAGGTATAGAAGTCGTGCTGCGTGATCCGCAGCAGGGCGGATGCCGTTTGATCGTCGGTGAGGATCATATCGGTCACCGAAAAGATGGCCGACTTGCCCGCCTTGATATTCTCCGCGGTCGGCGCCTCCAGCAATCGCTCCATCATCTTCACGCTGTGGCGGTATACGGCGCGTGCCTTGCCTTCCCCCGAGATGCGCCGATCGCCCAGCACCGCCCCCAGCTCCTGCGGCACTAGGTTGTCCGGGTTCCATGCCGGCGGCGGCGACTGGTCCTTGGGATCGGGCGTGGCATCGTTGTGGCTGACGTAGGCCAGTTCCGCGATAGAACCGGGCTGTCGCACGTCGCTTTTGTCGAAGTCGACGAGGACCTGGCGCATGCCGTGCCGGCGCATCTTTGCGATCTGCTCCTGCGAGCTCACGCGGAACCTGCTGCGCAAAAACGGATGATCCAGCCAAGCATTGGACAGATCGACGACGTGGCCCACACGCAACTCGTCTATCGGAACGTTTCTTTTCACCACTTTGACTGTCGAGCCTCCGCGACGGGCCGGCGCCGCCCGCCGGCACCGCACCGCATGCGTTCCCAACCAACACGCGCGGGCCGTTGGCCCGTGCCTGTCCCCTGTGGCCATGCCTCAGGGCATCATATCATCGGATCTTGCGACCCTATTATACCTTTATGAGCTGTTCGCCGGCAGCATTGGGCGGCGTCGCACCCGGTGCACGGCGCATCGAAAAGAAGCGATCGGGAACACGGGTCAGCTGGAATGCCGGCCCCGCGCGCGCGGCGTGTTGGCAGCGCTGAAACGCTCGAAGCCGCTGAGGCGTGGCCGGCCCCCTCCCCTGCCGTGCCTTTCTTCCATTATCATTCCAGGAGATCCCAGACATTTCTCTCGGAGCGCACATGAGTCACGCAACGCTGCACGACCCCAGCCATGACATTCCGCATGGCGCCCACAGCCACAACCTCGCCCAATGGGTCGCCATTTTTACGGCGCTGCTCGCCACGCTGGGCGCCATCGTTGGCTATCAGGGTAGCCGCTTAATGCATGAGGTGCTGCTCTACAAGAATGAGTCGGTCCTCAAGAAGGCGCAAGCGACCGACCAGTGGAACTACTACCAAGCCATCAGCACGAAGGAGCACGTGATGGAACTGGCATTGGAGCTCTTGCCCCCTGAGCGGGCGAAGCCGTTCGCCGCGAAGATCGAGAAGTACCGCGCGCAGAAGGATCAGGTAAAAACGAAGGCGGATGCCTTCGAGGCCGCCAGCGAACATGCCGACGCGGAGAGCGACCGCCTGGACCGCCCCTATACCAGCATGGCGCTCGCCATGATCTTCCTGCAAATCGCCATTTCTCTGGCGAGCATCACGGCATTGACCGGGCGCGCATGGCTTTTCGCCGTTGCGGGGGCGAGCGCCGCCGCCGGAATCGTGCTGTGGGCCACTGGGTTCTCGCTCGTCTGATGCTCACGCCCGCCAATCCGCTGTATAGCTGGGGGGGCCTCAACCTAACGCTGTTCCAGTGGATCAACGGCGTGCGCCTACCCGCGGTGGATGCGGCGGCGGCCGTGCTGACCCGCGTCGGAAGCCCTGACACGTTCCCCGTGTACCTGCTGGCGGCTTGGCTCCTTTCGGCTTGGCGGCCCCGTTGGCTGCCGCGCGGAAATGTCGCCGCATTCGGGGTGGGCTTCGGCCTGGGCGCCTGGGCCGTTGGGCTGCTCAAGGTATCCTTGGACTTCCCCCGTCCGCTGGCCGTACTCGGTGCGCTCGTTCATGTGATCGGTGCCCCCGAGTACCGCTATAGCTTCCCTTCCGGCCACAGCGCGTTCGCTTTCTTGTTGGCTGCGAGCCTTTCGCCCGGCACCCGCGCGCCTGTGCGTATCGTGCTGTGGTGCTTCGCATGCGGCGTGGCCCTGTCGCGCGTCGTTGTCGGCGCCCACTTCCCGGCCGACATCGTGGGCGGTGCCCTGCTGGGTGTCCTGGCGTCCTATCTCGGCCGTTCCCTGCTGTCCTTCGGGCGAGACCGACGCCCGTAACCGCCCCTCGGCACGGACGCGCCGCGCTAGGCGTCCCTGGCGCTCCGCGCGCCTCCTGCACGGCGCGTCGGCCTATGCCCGCCCCGGGGAGCCCCCCCATGACGCCGGGGACGCTCGCCCCCTTGGCTCAGGCGAGAAGCCCGAGCAGGCTCACCACCAAGAGCCCCGCCCCGATCAGGCGCCTGAACTGGCGTTCGTCGCGCGCAATCCGATGATGAACCTTCAGTCCGAGCCAGTGGCCGACCGCGGCGACCGGCAACAGGAGGACTGCCGTCTTCATGTGGAGATCGACCCCAAGCGCGCTCAAGGTCGCCATCTTGAGCGCCACCAGAACGAACCAAAGGACAAACAGCGTATCGCGCAGCCGCTCCTTCGCCACGTTGCGCATGAACACCGCCACCATGAGCGGCGCACCCGTGAGCGACGTGCCCGCCACGTAGCCCCCTGCGAGCAGCAGCAGCTTGTCCGCCCATGCGCGCCGGCTGCCGATCGTCCAGTTGAGGAACCAGAGCGCGCCATAGAAAAGGCTTACGCCGTAAATGAAGCGGTCGAGCCAGGCGATCGGCAAATGCACGAGCCCCACTACGCCCACGAGGGCGGCCGGGATGATGAAGCGCGTCGATGCGCCCAGGTAGGCCCAATCGACATTGGACAGCCGGCTGCGCAAAGTCAGCGCCGAAAAGAACAGCAGGTGGAAGCCGATGATAGGCAGCCAGGCGAGCGGATGCGGATCGAGGAACAGCAGCAGGGGTAGGCCTAAGGCAGCGCCGCCGAAGCCGAGGCCGGAGCGCACGAACCCCGTCCAGACGAACAGCGCGCCGACCGCCGCCGAATGCGCGAGACTCCAGTGCAAAGCCGAATCCGAGGTAACGGGAAAAAAGCGGCTGCGCCGACCCCGCGGTCCGTCAGCGCGCGCTCAGGCCCTTCCGGTGGACCGTGTTGATCGTCTCCAGGAGGCGCCGGAAGGGAATGTGCTGACCATGGCTCTTGACGAGCGTCATAAAGGGCAGATCCGCGTCCGCGAACAGGTAGCGGCCTTCGACCATGTCCGCGTACAGCGCGCGCAGCTGCGCGTCCATCTGGTCGATGAAGGGCATGTATCGCTCCATCTCCTCGAGGTCGTCCTCGATGCAGGCACGCAACTCGTCCACCTCGTAGACGGCCTGGTGAACCAGATCCTGATATTCGTCGAAACTCGTAATGGCCTGCATGGTCCCCTACACCTCTCGGCGCAACCGGGGCACGCCCCTCTTCCTGGGGGCGACGCCCCTATTTCTTGGCGATCTCTTCCAGCTTCGGCGCGCGGATCAACTGCCCGTCGAGGCCTGCGTCCTTGGTGGAGCCGCCATAGGCCACCGACATCAACTGGCTGTAATACGTCACAGGCATATTGAATTTGGTGCCGTAGCGCTTGTTGATCTGCTCCTGGTAGATCTCGACGTTGGCCTGGCACAGCGGACAGGGCGTCACGATCAGGTCGGCGCCTTGGTCGTAGGCGGACTCCACGATGTTCTTGATCTGTGCCTGGCTCTTCTCGGTCTCCGAGAACGCCAACGCTCCGCCGCAGCAGGTCACCTTCTGCTCATAGTTGGCGACCGGCTCGGCGCCAAGGGTCTCGACCAGCTTGTCGAGGTACATGGGGTTCTCGAACGACTCCCCGGCGATGCCGAAGGGACGGTTGGTCTGGCAACCGACGTAGCCCGCAATCTTGAGTCCGCCGAGCGGTTTCACCACCGGCTTGCCCAGCGCGTCGTAGCCGAAGTCCTCGATGAGAACCTCCACCATGTGCCGAATCTCGACCTCGGCCTTGTAGTGGAGCCCGGCCTCCTTGAGCGCCTCGTTGGTGTCCGCCATCAACTGAGCGCTGGCGTCGAGGCGCTCCTTGGTTTCCCGCGCCCCCAGCCAGCAGGCGGCACAGGTCGCCACTACCTGCTGCCCTGGCAGGTGCTGTTCGGCGAGCGCGAAGTTGCGCGCGTTCATCACGTGCCGCGGGAGCTCGCCGCCCTCGGCATAGCCAATGGACGCACCGCAACAGTTCCAGTCCGGGATCTCGGTCAGCTTGATGTCCAGCGTCTTGCACATGGAATTGACCGACGTCAGATAATTGGACGCCGAGGCCTTCGACTGGGATGAGCAACCCGGATAAAACGCGTATTCCTTCTTGGCCATATGCCTTGACTCCACTTAACAGGAAAATGCACAAGACCGCGCTCGCCACATCGCCCTTTCCCCGGGTCCGCCCATGGCGGCGCGACGGTCTTGCATGCGCCCCTTAATTCGCAAAATGTTTGCGACTCGCCTCGATCTCGCGCGCCTTCTTGAGCATGGCCGCGATGCCCTTCTTGTCCTTGCATCCGTGTCCGGAGAAGAGTTCGAACGGATTCAGCCGCTTCGCCTTCATCAGCCCCAAGCCGGTCTTCTGCATGTTGAGAGCGTTCTGGATCCCCTGCTTGAAGCCATCCTTGAAATACAGCGCGAGCGAGAGTTTCAGCTCGTTCACCCTGCCGGTCCTGATCAGGTTATTCCAGAACAGGGTGGCGAACACGCGGGTCGGCTGGTTCTTCGGCGCCAGGCCCAACCGGTGCGCGTAGTTCGCGAGCCCATGCATGATGTGTGTGATGGGAAGCTTGCGCGGGCAGCGCACGATGCAGTTGTAGCAGGAGGTGCACATCCACATCGAATCCGAGGTCAGCACCTCGTCGCGCCGGCCCGCCCGAATCATCATGAAGATTTCCTGCGGCGGATGTGCCCAGTAGGGGCCGAGCGGGCACGAGCCGGAGCACACCCCGCACTGCATGCACATCTTCACCCATTCGCCTTCCTCGACCCGCTCCTCGACTTCCTTCAGGAAGTTGGTACGGTACTTGGCCACCGCCTGTGCGTTGAGATCACTCATGCCTGCCTCCTAGAAGCCTTTCATCGGGCTCAATCCGATCTCTTCGATCTTGGCCGCGTAGTCGTTGATCAGTTGGGGAACCCGCTCGATGTCCGTGATCGCAACCTCGTAGGTCGCCACCCGCTCGGGCTCGAGGCCGAGTTGCTTCAGGGTGTCGTCGATCTTGCTCATCCGGTAAGTGGCAAGCTCGGAGCCCTTCACGAAGTGGCACTGGTAGTCGTCGCCGTGCTTGCAGCCCATCAGCATCACGCCGTCATAGCCTGAGTTGAGCGCATCGGTAACCCAAATGGTGTTGACCGAGCCCAGGCAGCGCACGGGAACCGCGCGCACGAACGCGCTCGACTGAATGCGGTTGAGCGCGGCCATGTCGAGCGCCGGATAGGCGTCGTTCTCGCACGCCAGCAGCAGGATGCGCGGCTTTTCCGAGAATTCGTCGGGGACATCGACCGCCTTGATCTGCTGCCCAACCGTGTCGACCGAATAGTTCTCGAAGGAGATGACCCGAACGGGGCAGGCGCCCATGCAGGTGCCGCAGCGGCGACAGCGGCCCTCGTTGAATACGGGGTAGCGCTTCTCGTCCTCGTCGATGGCGCCGAACGGGCATTCCACCGTACAGCGCTTGCATTGGGTGCAGCCTTCGATCCGCACCCGGGGGAAGCTCAGGTCACCGGCACGCGGATGCGCGGCGCGGCCGAGGGCGGCGTTTTCGATCGCCTGGATCGCCTTCATGGTCGCGCCGGTGGCATCCTCCATCGCCTGAACGATGTCCATCGGACGACGCACCGGTCCGCACGCATAGATGCCGGTGCGGCGCGTCTCGTACGGGAAGCAGATGAAGTGCGAATCGGTGAAGCCCCACTTGAGTTGCGGCAGGTCCTTGCCTTGCCGATAGCTAAGGTTGAGGATGGAGACAACCTTCTGCCCTTCCTCGTCCGCCCCGGCCTCCGCCGGCAAATCGATGTTGACGCCCGAATTGGGCACCTGCCCGGTCGCCAGCACCACGAGATCGACGTCGGCGATGGAGGCGTTCTGGTCATCGAGGATGAGGTCGTGGAAGTTCACCTTGCAGGTGTTCCCCGTCGCCTCGACGCGGCTCACGCGTCCCTTGGTAAACGTCACTTCCTTGCGCTGGGCGCTGCGGTAGAAGTCCTCGCCGTTGCCCGGGGTCCGCAGGTCCGTGAAGATCACGGTGGTGTCGATCTCCGGGTTGGCGTCCTTGAAATACATGGCCTGCTTGATGCTGGTATTGCAGCAGTGGCCGGAACAGTAAGGCAGGTGGGTGCCGCTGGCATCCCGTTGGCCGGCGCATTGGACGAACACGACGTTCTTCACCGGCGCCCCGTCCGACGGGCGGCGGATCGGCGCGTTGGCGGCGGCGGCGGCCTTGGCCAGTTTCTCGAGGCCTGCCTGATCGACCACGTTGGCGCTGCTGCCCACGCCCAGGTCGGACAGCTTGGAGGCATCGTAAAGGCTGAAGCCGGTTGCCTGCACGATAGCACCGATGTCCTCCTCGGTCGTGGCTCCCGACTCGGTCGCGATCGAGACCTTGAAGCGCCCGGGAGCACCGCTCGTCTGCGCGACCGTGGCGTTGAGGTACACCTTGATGTCGGAGGCCGCCGCAATCGCCTCGATCATGTCCGACACGCCGGTATCTTGCGGATCCTTGAACGGCTCGTGGGCGGGCATGCGCTTGTGCAGGTTCGCCGCCCAACCGCCCAACTGACCGGTCTTCTCGACGAGAACCACGGAGTAGCCCGCCTGGGAGGCGGCCAGTGCCGAGGTCATGCCGCTCACGCCCCCCCCCACCACGAGAAGGGTGCGGGAGTGCCCCGCATCAGGATTGCCGGCGGGCAACTTCATCGCCTTGAGCTCGGCACATACCATGCGCACGTAGTCGTCGGCCATCTCTTGCGTCGTCTCGCGCGCCTCGTCGGTATCGGGACGCACCCAGATCACACCTTCGCGAATATTGGCACGGGCGAGGGCCACCTCGGGAAAGCTGAAGGCCTCGGTCTTGGCGCGGCGCGAGCAGGCAACCACCGCGACATGGGTCACCCCCTCGTTGGCGATGTCATCGCGAATCATCTTCACGCCTTCGGCATTGCACAAGATCGCGTGCTCGCGCACGAGGTTCACGCGCCCTTCCTTCTGAGCCACTTTGGCCAGATTGGCCGTGTCCAGGCGTTCGCCAATGCCGCAGCCCTGGCAAATATACGCTGCGACCTTCTTCTCTTCTGCCATTCCTTAACCCTCCGCCCTTGCTACACGGTTGACAACCTGGATTGCACGCAATGCCGCGGCGGTCGCGCCTTGCACCGCACGGTTGACGTCCAGCGCATTGGTTGCGCAGCCCGCTCCGAACACGCCTGCGGTTGCCGAGTTGATCTCCAAGAAGCCGCTCGAGTCGGCGATGATTTCCGCCGGAATGTCCATCCCCTTGACCGAGGGTTCCATGCCCACCGCCAGCACGCACAGGTCATGGGCATTGGCATAGCGGTGATAGCCTTCGGTGTCCACGCCATGAAGCACTACATCGCCGGTCTTGGCATCTTCGACGATCTTGGCCACCTTCGACTTGACGAATTTCACCTGGGGATCGGCCAGCACCTTCTGGTAGAAATCCTCGAAGCGGTCGATCGCCCGGATGTCGATGTAGTAGACCGTCGAGCGCGCGTTCTCCCCGCCCTTCTCGCGGACATAGTTGGTCTGTTTGAGGGAGGCCATGCAGCAGATGCGCGAGCAGTGGCGCAGGTGGTTCTCGTCGCGGGAACCGGCGCACTGGATGAAGGCGACGTTCTTGGCTTCCTTGCCGTCCGAGGGACGCAGCAGCTTGCCGCCGGTCGGTCCGTGCGGGTCGGCCAGGCGCTCGAATTCGACGCTGGTAATCACGTTGGCGAAGCGATCGTAGCCATAAGGCTGGATGCGGTTGGCATCATAGGGCTTCCAGCCGGTCGCCCACACCACGGCACCGACCTTGAGCGAGAGTGTTTCTTCCTGCATGCCGAGATCGACGGCGTCATACTTGCAGGCCGCCTTCGCCTTCTCCGCTTCGGCCGTGCCGATGATCGAGGGATCGAGCACATAGCGCTGCGGGAAAGCCATCGCATGCGGCAGATAGGCCGCCTTGCTCTTGTTCAGGCTGTAATTGAAGGTATTGGCCACCTCGCTGCTCACGGCATCCCCGCACGCGCCGCACGCCGTGCAGTTCTCGTTCACATAGCGCGGAGAAACGCGAACCGTCGCCGTGTAATCCCCGGCCTTGCCCGTCAGGCCGGTCACCTCGGCGAGCGTCACCACACGGATGCGCGGGTTGCTCTTCAGCCTGCGCAGGTTGATCTCCAGACCGCAGGTCGGATGGCACAGCTTCGGAAAGTAGCGATAGAGCTGCGAGACGCGCCCGCCCAGGGAGGCCTCCTTTTCGACCAACACCACCTGCTTGCCACACTCGGCAGCCTCCAGGGCCGCCGTCATGCCGCTGATGCCGCCCCCTACGACCAGAATGGTCTGGTTGGTTGCCACGATCTCCGTCATTAAGATTTCCTCCGTGTGTACGGTCTTCCGGCAGGCCGAGCCCGCCCTTCAACAACACTCGCGCTTAATTTGTTCTGTCGCGCGCCGAGCGGCGCCATGGCCCAGGCCAGGCATGGCCATCCTGGCGTGGCGCGTGCGATAGGGATCCATCCGGGATACGCGTGAGTCGCGTGTTCTTGTTTCGTTTCACGTCCAGCACCGCCAAACCCTCCCGCAAGTCGGCGCCCGCGGGCCCCTTCGCAGTCAGGTGACGTTCACTCAGGCGCTCAGGGATCTTGCCCCTCCCTGCGCAACGGACAGATGTTACTCTCAAAATGCCCGCCGATCCACCGGAAAGAGGAGCCCTACTAATTGAATATTCTTATCGAGTAATAGATTTGCCGAATCCCTGGCTCACGGGTCGTGAACGGGGGTTTCCTGGGGGGTTGGGGGCGCATCGATCGGCACATCGTAGACCGCGAACTCCATGCGCTCAAGGTCGCCCAGGACATACGTCGCGGGCGCACCGAGGCCCGCCACGGTCCCGGGATTCACGAGCAGGGTTCGGCCGCCTTTGGCGTTGGGCACGGACTGAATCTCCGATCGGTGGTCATGGCCGCAGCACACCAGGTCCCACTCGCCGGTGCACGCCATGGCCTTCGCATAGTGCGGATAATGCACAAGGAAGATGTTCCGCCCATGCAAGACGATGCCGGCGTCTTGTCCATAGTAGTGGAGCAAGCCACCGGACTCCTGCACGATGCGGTGCATCGTAAACAAGTCGCCCACGTTGTTGCCGTGGATCACATGGACCGGCAACCCAATCTTCTTCAAGCCGAGCAGCGAACTCGGCGCGACCACATCGCCACAGTGCAGGACCGCCTCGGCACCGCGCACTTTGGCCTCGCGCACGGCCGCCTCCATCAGGCGCCGGTTGTCGTGGCTATCGGAAAGGATACATATCTGCATGATCAGTCATCTCGACGGAAACAGCGAACGGGTCAGAACATCGGCTTGGGCGCCGCATTCTGATAGCGGGAAACCCCTTCGAGGATCGTCCGCCGCGCCTCCTCGGCGGGGCCGAAGCCTTGCACCTTCACCCACTTGCCGGGCTCCAGATCCTTATAGTGTTCGAAAAAATGCGCGATCTGGGCGAGCAACCCGGACCCCAGATCCTCCGGCCGCGCCACATGTCGGTACAGTGCGGTCGCCGCTTCGACGGGGACCGCCAGCAACTTGGCATCGAAGCCCGCCTCGTCTTCCATTTTAAGGAGTCCAATCGGCCGGCACCGGACCACCACGCCAGTGTGAAGCGGGACCGGGGTCACTGCCAGCACGTCCACCGGATCGCCGTCCTCGGACAGGGTGTGGGGAATGTAGCCATAGTTGCAAGGGTAGTGCATGGCGGTGCTCATGAAGCGATCGACGAACATCGCGCCGGTCGCCTTGTCCACCTCGTACTTTATGGGATCCCCGCGCATCGGGATCTCGACGATGACATTGAACTCATCGGGCAGGTTGCGCCCGGAATCGACACGGTCCAGGTTCATAAATACCCCCAATCGGCGCGCACGATGATCGCGCGGCCCTCGCCCGGAGGCCGCACGGCTCGCCGGCGCCCCCTTTTCCATGCATCCAAAAGGCAAACAAGCCCGCGACGGATGTCCGCGGGCTTGTTCGCCAGGAGGCCGGGGCCTCCGATGCTGCGGGCGATTACAACAGCACGACGATCAAGAGCGCCACGATGTTGATGATCTTGATCAGCGGGTTGATGGCAGGACCCGCGGTATCCTTGTAAGGATCGCCGACGGTGTCGCCGGTGACCGCTGCCTTGTGGGCATCGCTCCCCTTGCCGCCAAAGTGGTTGTCTTCAATATACTTCTTCGCGTTATCCCACGCGCCGCCACCGGTGGTCATGGAAATCGCGACGAAGATGCCGGTCACGATGGTGCCCATCAGCACGCCGCCCAGCGCCTGCGGCCCGAGGATCTTGCCGACGAGAATCGGTACCAGGACGGGAAAGAGCGAGGGGATCATCATCTCGCGAATGGCCGCCTTCGTGAGCATGTCGACGGCCTTGGAGTAGTCAGGCTTGGCCTTCCCCTCCATGATCCCCGGAATTTCCTTGAACTGGCGCCGCACTTCGACCACCACCGAACCCGCCGCGCGGCCGACCGCCTCCATCGCCATGGCGCCGAAGAAGTAGGGCACCAAGCCGCCGATCAGAAGCCCGATGATCACGAGATGATTGGAAAGGTCGAAGGTCGTGGTCGTCCCCAGGTGCAGCTGCAGCTCATGGGTATAGTCCGCAAACAGCACCAGGGCTGCCAGACCGGCCGAGCCGATCGCGTAACCCTTGGTCACCGCCTTGGTCGTGTTGCCCACCGCATCCAGGGGATCGGTGACGTTGCGCACGCTCTCCGGCAGCTCCGCCATCTCCGCGATTCCCCCTGCGTTGTCGGTGACCGGCCCGTAGGCGTCGAGCGCCACGATCATGCCCGTCATGGACAGCATGGCGGTGGCTGCGATGGCGATCCCATAAAGGTCCGCCAACTGGTAAGCCCCCCAGATGCTCAGGCACACCGCCAGCACCGGCAACGCGGTGGATTTCATGGAAACGCCAAGACCCGCGATGACGTTGGTGCCATGGCCCGTCGTGGACGCCTGGGCGATATGCTGAACCGGCGCATATTCAGTCGCCGTGTAGTACTCGGTGATCACCACCATGGCGGCAGTCAGCGCAATGCCGATCAGCGACGCATAGTACAGATTCATGACCGGATAGGTGCCATTGCCGCTCATGAACATCTTGGTCACGAAGTAGAAGGCGACCGCCGCCAGCACCGCGGACACGATGAGGCCACGGTACAGGGCATTCATGATCCGCCCGCCCTCGCGAGCCTTGACGAAGAAAGTGCCGATGACCGATGCAATGATCGACACCCCGCCGAGTACCAGCGGATAGAGCACGGCGTTGCCGAACTGGGGCAACACGAGACCGCCCAGAAGCATGGTCGCGACCACGGTCACCGCATAGGTTTCGAACAGGTCGGCCGCCATACCCGCGCAGTCGCCCACGTTGTCGCCCACGTTGTCCGCGATCACCGCCGGATTGCGGGGGTCATCCTCGGGAATCCCGGCCTCGACCTTACCGACCAGGTCCGCGCCGACATCGGCGCCCTTGGTGAAGATGCCACCGCCCAGCCGCGCGAAGATGGAAATGAGCGAGCCGCCGAAGCCCACCCCGACGAGCGGCTTCAGATCGACCGCCTGCCCAGCAGGCGCGAGATGGGCGAGGATGGCATAGTAGCCCGCCACACCGAGGAGCCCAAGGCCGACAACCAGAAAACCGGTAATGGCGCCGCTGCGGAAGGCGACTTGCAGCGCCGCGTTGAGCCCCCCGCGCGCCGCTTCGGCCGTGCGGACGTTGGCCCGGACCGAGACGTTCATGCCGACATAGCCGGCCGCCGCCGAGCATACCGCCCCAATGGCGAAGCCGAAGGCGGTCAGGTCGCCAAGGAAGTAGTACATCAGCACGAAGAGCACGATGCCGACCATGCCGATGGTCCGGTATTGGCGATTCAGATAGGCCTGAGCCCCTTCCTGCACCGCCGCCGCGATCTCGCGCATGCGCTCGTTGCCCGTGGGCTTGGCCACCACCCAGGAAAACGAGAAAAGCCCGTAAAGAATAGCCAGCACCGCGCACCCCAGTGCAAATATCAAACCTTCCGACATGGAATCCTCCTTTGGTTTAAACGCCTGTGAAACCCACTTATTGTCGCTTGGGGGCTCTGCTTTGCTTGCTTTGTTATTCTCAGTCTACCGATGGAAAGCTCAGTAGTCCTTGGGCTTCATCGCCAAGCCGCCCGTAAACACCGTGCCCGGCTCAAACCCGAAGATCCGTGTCAGGTCAAGCTCGCGGATGAGACCATCCACCGCTGCCTGCCCATGCTCCTTCTGGACCTCCGATAGGATGAGCTTGGCCGAGTTGCCGTTGTAGAACCCGCCGAAACCGGCCTGAACCGCCAGCAGTTCGCGCGCTCTGCCAAGAGTCATCTCCGATACCCCCGTTCATTGACTTCGCACCCAGCCGGCTTCCGGCGCGCAGTCGCCGGACGAAACGCCTTCCATTTAGATTTTGAACTCTCCTTTCAATTTCTTCGCCACCGGTGCGTTCTTGAGGGTCACGTAATCGGGCAGGCCCTCGTTGTAGGGCGGATAGTCCTCGCCCTGGATCAAGGGCTGCAGATAGTTCCGGCACTTCTGGGTAATGCCGAAGCCGTCTTTGGAAATGAAGTTCATCGGCATGAATTTTTCCTTGTTGGCGACATCCTTGAGCTCCGCCATGCCGACCTTCCACTTGTAGGGCGTCTCCGAGGCGCGCACGATCGTGGGCATGACCGAGTTGTAGCCCTTCAGTGCCAGCTCAACGGCCGCCTTGCCCAGCGCATAGGCTTGCTTGACGTCCGTCTTGGAAGCGATATGCCGTGCGGCGCGCTGCAGGTAGTCCGCCACCCCCCAGTGGTACTTGTAGCCGAGCTTTTCCTTCACCAGATTCGCCACCACGGGCGCGGCGCCGCCCAACTGGGCATGGCCGAAGGCGTCGCGGGTGCCCGATTCGGCGAGGAAGCGCCCATCCGGCCACTTGGTCCCTTCCGACACCACCACCGTGCAGTAGCCGAACTGCTCGACCTTCTCCTTCACCTTGGCGAGGAATTTGTCCTGGTCGAAGGTGACCTCGGGGAACAGGATGACAATGGGGATCTCGTGATCCTTGTCCGCCGCCAGAGCGCCGGCGGCCGCGATCCAGCCGGCATGGCGCCCCATGACCTCAAGCACGAACACCTTGGTGGACGTCTTTGCCATGGACGCGACATCGAAGCTCGCCTCGCGCGTGGACACCGCGATGTACTTCGCCACCGACCCGAAACCGGGGCAACAATCGGTGATCGGCAAGTCGTTGTCGACGGTCTTGGGCACGTGGATCGCCTGGATGGGATAGCCCATCTTCTCCGCCAGCTGCGAGACCTTGAGGCAGGTGTCGGCGGAGTCGCCGCCGCCGTTGTAGAAGAAATAGCCGATATTGTGCGCCTTGAAGACCTCCATCAGCCGCTCATACTGCGCCTTGTTCTCCTCCAGGCCCTTGAGCTTATAGCGGCAAGAGCCGAAGGCGCCCGACGGCGTGTACCGCAGTGCCGCAATCGCTTTTTCCGATTCCTTGCTGGTGTCGATCAGATCCTCCGTCAGCGCGCCGATGATGCCGTTGCGGCCGGCGTAGACCTTACCGATCACATCCTTGTGCGCGCGCGCGGTCTCAATCACGCCGCATGCGGACGCATTGATGACCGCCGTGACGCCGCCCGACTGGGCATAAAAGGCGTTCTTCTTCGCCATACCCCCGACTCCCTCTCGATTAATTGAAATCTCACGGACCACCCGGCCGTCCACGCCCGCCGGATCGCCAAAATTCACTCGTGCATCGGCGCCAAAACCATGTCACCAATGGGGTCTGACTGGCGCCAGCCGCCCGCTGACGGCGCATGTAAAATCGGCGGCACACGGCCGCCAACAAGCAAACCCGCCTTTGACGCCTACGCCACCCCGGCGTAGCGCCCTACCGGGTCCCGGTCCCCCCGACTCCTCATTCAGCCCAGATCGCGGCCCGTCTTGCCGGACGTCACACCCGCCCTCTTTTGCTCATGATCGGCTTGCAGCCGGAGGAGCGTCGTCACGCACTCGGCAAGGTCGTCGTAATCGTCCCGGCCCGTGCCGAACTGCTCCCTAACGGAATAAAAGAAGTAGCAGCGATAGCGCGACTCGGCCACCTTGCATAGGACGAACCCCGCGCCACGCTCGTTCCAATAGACGGTCGGACACACGGTGAGCTCCCGATCCTCGGGATAGAGCCTAAGCTCGCTGTCGGCGAGCTGGACCTCGACCGCATGGCCGTATCGCTCCTTGAGCGCGGAATTGATCACCCACAGCTCGGCATCGCTAAAATCAGGAATCGGCATCAGGCAACCCAACACTATCCAAAATTAACAGGCTCCGTCGCAGGCGAGGCGCCCCGCCTGCGACCCACGCCGCGGGCAGGGCACAAGCATCTTACTTGCCGAGCGCAGCAAAAATCTTGTCGCGGATCTGCTCCACGGTACCGATACCCGCCACCTTCACATATTTCGGTGCCTGGGCGTCTCCGGCCCCGGCCCACTTGGAGTAGTAGGCCACGAGCGGCTCCGTCTGATCATGGTAGACCTTGAGGCGAGCCTTGACGGTGTCTTCCTTGTCGTCGTCGCGCTGGACGAGATCCTCTCCCGTGACGTCGTCCTTGCCCGGCACCTTGGGCGGATTGAAGACCACGTGGTAGGTCCGACCAGACGCCACGTGCGTGCGCCGGCCACTCATCCGCTTGATGATCTCGGCATCGTCGACGTCGATCTCCACCACGTAATCGATGGCCACGCCCGCTTCCCGCATCGCTTCTGCCTGGGGGATGGTACGCGGAAAGCCATCGAACAGGAAGCCCTTGGCGCAGTCCGCCTCCTTGATGCGATCCTTGACGAGCCCGATGATGATGTCGTCCGAGACCAGCCCGCCCGCTTCCATCACCTTCTTCGCGGCGAGCCCCAGCGGGGTTCCCGCCTTGACCGCTGCCCGCAGCATGTCGCCGGTGGAAATCTGGGGGATACCGAACTTCTCCTTGATGAAAGTCGCCTGAGTGCCTTTGCCGGCCCCCGGTCCGCCCAACAGGATCAACCGCATGAATCTCTCCTCGCAATAATTCGGTCAATACGAAATCGATGTCAAAACTGCGTAAGGGTATTTTAATTGCATCCCCATGGACATTTAATTTTTTTTATCGTCGTATAAAACACCCTTTACGTTTCGCCGGCCGCGACGCGGCGACGAGCCTCGGCCAAATCGTCCGGCGTATCGACGCCGCGCGGGGGCGCCGCTTCGAACACCACCACCCGGATCCGGTAGCCTGCCCAAAGCGCACGCAGCTGCTCCAGCGCCTCGAAGCGCTCCAGTTCCGGTGCCGCCAGCGCGCTGTAGGTCTTCAGGAACCCCACCCGGTAGGCATAGAGCCCGATATGGTGCAAGGCAGGCAGTCCCTCAGGCAAGCTGGCGCAGGGGTCGCGAAAGTCGTCGCGCGCAAACGGAATGGGCGCGCGTGAAAAATAGAGCGCACGGCCCGCCTGGTCGAGCACCACCTTCACCACGTTGGGATCGAACAGCGTCGCCCGGTCGCGAATGCGGTGGGCCCCTGTGGCGATCGCCGCGGCGGGATCCTCGTGCAACGCGGCGGCCAGCCGCCGGATCGCCTCGATGGGCACAAAGGGTTCGTCGCCTTGCACGTTGACCACGATGTCCTCGTCCGCCCAGCCGAACCGGGTCGCGACCTCCGCGATGCGATCGGTGCCGGACAGGTGGCGCTCGTCGGTCATCACCGCCCGGTAGCCATGCGCAGCCACGGCCCGCGAAACCTCCGGCGAGTCGGTCGCCACCCACACGCCTTCCGCGCCCGCATGCGCCGCCCGATCGGCCACGCGCACGATCATCGGCCGGCCATGGATATCGGCCAGCGGCTTGCCGGGCAGGCGCGTCGAGGCGTAGCGGGCGGGAATGACGATCTTGAAGCGGGTCATGCGCAGGCCCCCGGCGTCATCACCGCCTAGCCCACCTCCTCTTCGGGCGGGAGCCGGCGCGCCTCTTCCTCCAGCATCACAGGAATCCCGTCCTTGATCGGATAGCCGAGACGGCACGGCTTGCAGATCAGCTCCTGGTCGGCCCGACGATAGGCCAGGGGACCCTTGCACACCGGGCACACGAGAATTTCGAGCAGCTTTGCATCCATAAGGCATCCCATCCCTATTGCTTGAGTTCCGTTAAGATCCGCGCACCCAAAGCCGGATCCACTTCGGCCCGAACATGCAGCGCCCAGCAGTGCCCGGCCGCGAATGCCGTACATTTTACCGCATCCTTCTCGGTCATCACGATCGCATCGTACCCATCGTAGGCCAGATCGGCTGCCGTGAACGCATGATGGTCGGGAAACGCCTGCCGGTCAAAATTCCTCATCCCAAGGCGTCTCAACTCATCGAAAAACCGCTGGGGATTGCCGATCCCCGCAATCGCACGCACTCGCCTGCCCTCGAAGGCCCGCGCCTCGACGCATCGGCCGGGCTCGCGCACGTTGCACAGCCGGTCGCCCACCACGGCCATCCGGTAGGCCGCGGCAGGAGGGGGGCCTTCGGCGCCCCAAGCCCCGTTCACCACCACCGCATCGCAGTGATTCAGGCGGCTCACCGGCTCGCGCAGCGGGCCCGCCGGCAAGGGCAGCCGGTTGCCAAATCCGCGCACACCGTCGAGGACCGCAATCTCGAAGTCACGGGCGAGCCGATAGTGCTGCAGCCCATCGTCGGCGACCAGCACATCGCACTCCGGATGGGCCGCCAGCAAGGCGGTGCCGGCGGCCGCGCGATCCTTGCCGACCCAAACGGGACAGCCGGAGCGCCGGGCGAGCAGGAGGGGTTCGTCGCCTACCGCCGCAGGATCCGCATCGGGGGCCACCGCCTGCAGCGAATTCTCCCCGCCATAGCCACGCGCGACAATGCCTGGGCGCAGGCCCGCGCGCCGCAGAGCATCCACGAGCCACAAGACCAACGGCGTTTTGCCGGTGCCGCCGACCGTGATGTTCCCTACCACGATGACCGGAACCGGCAAACGCACGCGTTTGAACCAGCCCATCGCAAAACCGGCCCGACGCACGCCCGCGAGCACACGAAAAACGCCGGCCAGGGGCAAGAGGAGCCCCAGCCAAGCCCTGCGCGCATACCATTGCTCCGCAAGCCAAGCCCCTGCGCGTCCTCCCGCGCTCATGACGCCGTCGCCTGCCGCGGTAGGATCAGGACCACGCGAAGATCCTTTCGAGGAGCTCCTCGTTAACCTCGCCGGCCAGCCTGCGCTCCTCCCAGAAGGCCCGCCGGGCCGCGTCTCCCCGGCCGCGCACGAGAATCGGATCGGCCCGGTACCGGGACCAGGCGCCCATCAGCTCGTCCGGCCCCGCCAACCACGAGACCGCCACGGAAAGCGCGGGCTTCGGCAAGCATCCGGGATCCGCACAGCTCACGGCACAGCCACCCGCCAGCGCCGCCCACAACAGAGACGGCTCCGGCGGCTCGAAATGAACGCCCGTGGCGCTGGCCGCAAGCGCAGGCAGCCATTGGCGCGCGTCCACGGCCAGCACGCTGCCCCCTGGAACCATTGCCCGCTCCCAGCGGCTCAAAGGCAACAGGGGGGGCGCAAAATCCTCGGTTGCCCGCCCGCTCAAAAAGAACACGTCATCGGGAAAATGGCTGCGCGCCACCTGAAGCAATGCGCCCATGCGGCTGCCGTCGTCGCCATGGAACCACCAGAGGTGGCGGAACGACGCGCCGTTGATCAAAGATTTGAAGTTCGGCTCGACCTGGGCATGGGTGAGCAAGGTGCCCAGATCCGCCGCCGGGGCCCGCATCCCGCCATGCCACGAAGCCGCCTGACGTGCGCTTGAGGGATAGATGCGCTCGGCGCGCAAAGGCGCCTCGGGGCTGTCCGCATCGATGACGAGCACATGCGGCACTTGCCCGACGGCGCGGGCCAGATGGGGGCGAGGGCACAGCCGCACGAAGATCACGCCCAGAGGCGACAGCCGCCCGAGCATGCGCGAGACGGCACGGGGATGATCACATGCGCCATAGCCCCACCCTGTCTTGGGCGAATCGGCCAATCCGCCGACGAGATCCGGGAACTCCCTCTCGAAGGTCAGCACGAGGCGTATATCGAGGCGTCTCGAACGAATCGCCCGGACTAGCGCGACGCCGAGCCCCACGCTTTCCCGGCTGCCTCCCGCGGCAACCCATACCACGCGCCCGCCGGCAGCCGGCGCGCGCACCCTTCCCCAACGCGCGCGGAGGCGCGCCGTCCGTCCATGAAGCCGATCCCGCAAGCCGTGGTACCACAGGGCAGGAAGGAAAGAACCCATCGGGTCCGCCAGGGCCCCGCCCCAGGGCACTGCCTTCGGTGCGCGGGCCACGGATTATCCCGCGAACGCGTCAAGCGCCGCGCCACCGGGCAGCGACCTAGTGATCCTTGGTTTCCTGGGTCGCGAAGGTGACATGCACATAACCCGCGAGCCTCGACGCCTCCATGACATTGATCACGGATTGGTACGGCACTTTGGCATCGGCATTGATGACCACCGTCGGATCCTTCGTCTGCCCGGCCGCACGGTGCAAGTCGGCGCTCAGCGCGTCGACCCCACGGAAACCGACAGGGACGCTGTTGATCACATAATGTCCTTGAAGATCGATGGCGACGTTGATCTGCGTCGGTTTGTCGATCGCCTTCTCGCCTTGAGCCTGCGGCAGGTTGATCTGCAGCTGGGAGAACCGGGAGTAGGTCGTGGTGACCATCAGGAAAATCAGGATCACGAGCAAGACATCGATCATCGGGATGAGATTGATCTCAGGCTCGTCGCGACGTCTTCCACGCTGGAAATTCATGGATTTGCGGCCCTACTTGCGCTCGCCGTGTACGAGTTCGACCAGTTTGATCGCCTGCTGCTCCATGTCCATCAGCAGCGACTCGACCTTGCCCCGGAAGAAGCGATAGAAAATCATGCTGGGAATCGCGACGATCAACCCAAAAGCCGTATTGTAGAGCGCGACCGAAATGCCGTGCGCGATCACGGCCGGATTGGCGTCTCCCGGCGTTTGCGCACCGAAGAGCTCAACCATCCCGATGACGGTGCCCAGGAGCCCGAGCAACGGGGCAACGGCGGCGATCGTTCCGAGGCTCGTGAGAAAGCGTTCCAGTTCATGAGCGCCCGCCCGTCCGGCTTCCTCGATCGCTTCCTTCATGACGTCCCGCGAGCTCTTCACGTTGCGCAATCCCGCGGCGAATATCCGCCCGAGCAGCGGACCTTGCGCGAGACGCGACACCATTTCGGCGTTGGCCCCCTTCTTATTCAGCTCGGCCACCACCTGTGGCAGCAGGTCACGCGGTGCCACAAGGCCATAGCGCAGGGACCACAGGCGCTCCACGATAATGGCGAGCGAGAACACCGAGGCAATGAGAATCGGCCAGATCGGCCATCCGGCTGCTTTAATGACATCAAACACGCATCTTCTCCATCGGCAAACCAGGCACCCGACGCACGTCTTAGACGGGGCAGACCAGGCGACGGGGGGACCAAGTGCGTCACTTTAGCCTGCCCGCACATTTTGGGCAAGCCCGTTTGGGCCCAGGCCACGGCCGACGCCGCTTTGTGCCCGATCTCCGCGCATTTTCGACCCGCCGGCACGGGGCAATCCGTTGGATCCGCTCCCCGCCGCAGGATTGCCTGGGAGCGGGCGGCACGATCAACGACTGTGCCTAACGATCATGGTGGTTGCCGCCACCCCAGGACATGAAAGAGACTACGGGGCGGAAGGTGGCGGGTAGAGGTCGTGATAGTTTTTGGCGGCTCGACCCCGCGCCTAACCGATCTTTAACGACGGTTTTAAAACTTCTTTATAAAACGCGTGGTTGCGTTCTAAGAAATTTCCGTGTGGCACTACACGTTCGATTCGGTGATGAGGTGATCTTCAGTG
>JAJYKK010000080.1 GCA_021788645.1 Pseudomonadota bacterium | reverse complement strand
AGCCTGGATCTGGGGCGCTTCCTGGCGCGTGTCGAGCGCCAGCACCCTGACCTCACCCTGGTCGGGCCACAGCAATCCCGCAGCCAGGCGCATGAGCGTGGTCTTGCCGGCGCCGTCGGGGCCCAGCAGACCGGTAATGCGGCCGGGGCTCAAGGTAAAATCGAGGTCGCGCAGCGCCTCGACCCGCCCGTTGCCGCGCGGGAAGCTCTTCGTCACCCGGAGGAAACGCAGGGGATCGTTCATCGGCTACCCGCACGGGTGGGCGCTTAAGCGGGTTTGCGAGTGTCCACCGAGCGGGATATCGACGGTGACGGGCATTCCCAGGCGCAGGCGGTGTCCTGGGTTGCAGGCGTACACTCGGACCCGGTAGACCAGTTCCGTGCGCAATTCCGGGGTCTCCACCGATTTGGGCGTGAATTCGGCGGTTGGGGAGATGAAGCCGATCCATCCCGGAAAGCGTTGGCCGGGAAACGAGTCGCTCATGATCCACGCCTTCATCCCGGTGCGGACCCGGCCCAGCGCGCGCTCGGGCAGATAGGCCCGTACCCAGACCGGATCGTCGATCGCCAGGGTGAATACCGGGGTTGCAGGGGTGGTCATGTCGCCCGGTTCGAGAATGCGGTCTTGCACGACCGCGTCGGCAGGTGCATAGAGGCGAGTGTCGGCCAGTTCCCGCCGGGCAAACGCAAGGCTTGCCTGATCGGCCTGCAATCGCCCTCGCGCGGCCGCGATGTCTTCCTCGCGCGGGCCTTTGATCGCCAGGATCAGCGCCTGACGGGCGTGATCGAGATTGGCCCGGGCCGTCTTGAGTGCGGCCGCGGCATCGTCCAGGCTTTGGCGCGAGACGAACTGCTCGGCGACCAGCTCCCGTTGGCGTCGCCACGTGGCACGGGCGTTGGCGAGGGTTGCCTGCGCGGCCGTTGCCTGCGCCCGGGCCTCGGCAATTTCCTCAGGACGGGAGCCCGCCAGCAGCCGGCGCAGAATCTGCTGCTGGCTTGCGAGCTGCCCTTGATCCCGTGCGACCGTGTCCATGAAGCGCGCCGGATCCAGTTCGGCCAGGAGGTCGCCCTTCTTGACCGTGGCACCCTCTTCGACCGTGAGGTCCAGAATGCGTCCGCTGTCATTGAAGGCGGATTGCACCTGTCGGATGTCCACGTCGCCATAGATGGTCAGAACGTTGGAGGGCGGCTGCGTGCGGGTGAGCCAATAGGCGAGCCCGCCCCCGACCACCAATACTGCGGCGGCGATAACGATGCGTTTCTTTTTGCTGATCCCCATAATGAGGCCTTCGGGCAGTGGATGAGCGTCGCGGCGAGCGTCCCGCCCTAGCGCCTTAAAGACGGGTCGGGAACGGCCGCACAGGACCAATGTTATTCATTCTAACAAAAAGCGATGGAATCTTGCGTCGTGCCGAGCAATGCGTCCCGCGTTCGGGGGCCGCGCGCCGCTGTGGATATCGCCCCCCACGGCCGGTTGGCGGTGCTGATCATCTTGACAGCCCGTATCACGTCGTCTATGCATAGATGAAAGGTGCGCCGGGGTTGGTTCGTTGGTTCAAGGAGCGTCGGCTCGCCCGTGGCCGGAAAACGCGCCGTTTCGAGTAAACGAAGATGAGCGAACGATACGATTACATCATCGTCGGCGCCGGGCTTGCCGGGGCCTCGGCGGTCGAAGGGGTGCGCGAGGTCGACGCCAGCGGGCGGGTGTTGCTGCTGGGCGCCGAACCGGATCGGCCCTACCATCGCCCCCCGTTGTCGAAGAAGTTGTGGTTCGGCGATGAGAACCTCGAAGACATTTTCGTGCATGACCCCGAGTTCTATGCCGCACAGGGCGTCACGCTCCGCTTGGGCGCTGAGGTGGTGAAGCTGGACGTCGGCGCCCGAACGGTGACGACCGACGACGGATCGCAATACCAGTACGGGAAACTGCTGCTGGCGACAGGGGGGGCGCCGCGCAGACTTGCGATCCCCGGCGGCGATATTCCGGAAATTTGCTATTTCCGTACCCGGCGGGACTACCTCGCCCTCAGGGCTGGCGCGGCGCCGGGCGCGCATGCCTTGGTCATCGGCGGCGGTTTCATCGGCTCGGAGCTTGCCTGTGCGCTCTCGCATGCCCAGGTGCAAGTGACGATGCTCTTTCCGGGCAGCCACGTGTGCAGCCGCGTTTTTCCGCACGGACTGGGGGATGCCCTGGGGGCGAAAATGTCGGCGCGGGGCATCACGATTCTGGCCTTCGACAAACCGATTTCCATTCACCACACCGGGCATCGGTTTCACACCGAAACGGAAGGCGGGCGCAAGATCGAATCGGACATCCTGGTGGCAGGTGTTGGCGTTTCGCCGGCGACGGCACTCGCCGTTCACGGGGGCCTGCGGGTCGACGGGGGGATTTGCGTCAATGACTATCTGCAAACGAGCGCCCCGGACATCTATGCGGCGGGCGACAACGCGGTGTTTCCGTCCGCGCTTCTGAGCAGGGCCGTACGCGTCGAGCATTGGGACAACGCGCTCAACCAGGGACGGAGTGCCGGGAAGAACATGGCGGGGGCGCGCACGGCTTATGCCTATTCGCCCTATTTCTTCTCGGACCTGTTCGACTTCGGCTACGAGGCGGTCGGCGACGTCGATGCCCGCCATGAGACCGTGGCCGACTGGCAGCGGACGAACGAGAAAGGGGTGATTTATTATCTTGAGCATGGTCTCGTGCGCGGGGTCATGCTCTGCAATGTCTGGGGCCAAGTGGATGCGGCGCGTGCGCTCATTGCGGCCAAGACACCAGGCGCGCCGGAGACGTTGCGGGGGATCATTCCGTTCGGCGAGTAGGCGATTGATCGCATACGAGAGCGTGGGAATCGGCACCGTAGAACCGTTATTGCCGATCACCGGGTCCTCAGTTCGAGGCGCCGGCCCACCGCGTGAGCAACGGCCGATTTGGGCCGCATCACCGAACGTGGACATGCCCGCGCTGCGGCGCGAAGCACGACCGCGACCCGAATGCCTCGCTCAACCTTGAGCGGCTTGCCACCGCGCAGGGTCCTCCCATCGCACGGGCGGAGGCTATTCGGGACGTCACGCCCATCGGTCGCGAGTCCGGGCCTGTTAGGGGACTCGGGGCAGGAAACCTCTCCGTGTGCCGAGACCAGGCGTGCGATCACACGCGCACGCCTTTGCTTAAGCAGCGATCGGCTGCAGGCGATCGAGCAGCAGATGGAAATAGATTAGCCCCGCATAGGCGGACCAGGGCGCCAATAAGCGGCGGGCGCGCGCGTCATCGAGTGATTCCCGCAATCCAAGGAAGCGCTTGAGATTGTTGCGCGCTCCCACGTCACCCTCCGGGAAAATGTGTGTGCGCCCGAGGCCCCGCAACAGAACATAGTCGGCGGTCCAGTGTCCGACGCCAGGCAGCAGGCAGAGCCGCTGCCTGGCCTGGGCGTCGTCGAGCTGCGACAACGCTTCCCGCAGGCGGGGCTGTGCCGCCGCGTAGCCGGCGATTGCGACGATGGCCGCGCATTTGCGCTGGCTGAACCCCAACGCGCGAAGCGATTGGGGATCGACGTTCGAGAACGCTTCGGGTGTGGGAAATGCCCTGTGCGCCGTTTCCGTTGCTGGTGCGCCGAAGCGCTGCGCGAGCCGATTGAGCAGTTGAATCCCGACGTCCAGACTCAACTGCTGGCAGGCAATGCCGTTGCACAGGGCTTCGAAGAGGCTCGCGAACTGCGGCGGCTTGACCCCCAGGAATCGCTTGACCAGTGGCTGCAACCGTTCATCGGCCTGAGTGGCCGCATAGAAACCGGACAAGTCGACGTGGATGCCCAGCATGCGCCCGAGGATCGCGGCCGTGGCTTCGCGTTCGTCCGCCGAGAGCCGTTGGCCAGAAATCCGCGCAACCAGTTCCGGGGCGGACCGGGGTCCCGTCTGCGCCACGTCGACGTCGATGCCTTTGCCGTTGACGACGAGCGTCCTCCGGTAGCTGCCCCCCTCCCACCGGTCTACCTGGTTGGCCGCCCGCCTGCGCAACGCGAAGACCGTCAGATCCAGGCGATAGGGGGCCGCTGGACGCAGCAGCATCCGGCACCCGCTCATGGCGGTATCTTCCCCGCACGCTCGCGCGGGCTGCCTTCCGATATCGGGTTTGACCTTGGGCATCCGCGCGGATCAAATGGCGAGGTTTGGCGTGCTATCGTGGTAAAATTCAATTTTTGTGTCACGCTGCTGACCCATGCCCAATTTCATCAAAATGCGCGGTCCGCGCGCGCTCTCCTCGTTCCGCCTGGAAAAACTCACGCGTGCCCTGCAGGAAGACAACGCATCCGTCCTCGGGATCCATGCCGAATACTGGCACTTCGTGTCCACCCGCGCGGAATTGTCGGCCCAGCAACACGAAGTGCTTCGCAAGATTCTCACCTACGGCCCGAGGGCCGCGGCACAGACCCCAGGCGGCGCCCTCCTTCTCGTGCTCCCGCGGCCGGGAACCATCTCGCCCTGGTCGAGCAAGGCGACCGATATCGCCTGGCGATGCGGGCTCGATGCCATTGAGCGCATAGAGCGGGGGGTCGCGTACCATCTAAGCTTAGCTGCGCCGCTGGCGGACGACGAGATGGCTTCTTTGCACGGGTTCGTCCATGACCGCATGACCGAATCGGTGGTGCGGGATCTCGATGCGGCGGAGAGACTCTTCCAGCACGTCCCTCCCCGTGGTCTGGTCACGGTGGATCTCATGGAAAAAGGTAAGGCGGCGCTCGTCGCGGCCAACCGGGACATGGGGCTTGCCCTTTCTGAGGACGAGATCGACTATCTGGTCGAGCAGTTTGCACGAGAGGGCAGGAACCCGACCGATGCGGAACTGATGATGTTTGCGCAGGCCAACTCCGAGCATTGCCGCCACAAGATCTTCAATGCCCAATGGGTCATCGACGGCGCGCCGCAGGCGTCCTCGCTATTTGCGATGATCCGCAACACGCATGCGCACAATCCCGCCGGAACGGTGGTGGCTTATTCGGACAATTCGGCCGTCCTCGAAGGAGGCCTCATCGAGCGCTTCTATCCGCGGGGTCCCGACGCGGCGCGCTACGGCTATGCGCAGGAAGCCACGCATATGCTGCTCAAGGTCGAGACGCACAATCATCCGACGGCGATATCGCCGTTCCCCGGTGCCGCGACGGGCTCGGGCGGCGAGATCCGTGACGAGGGGGCGACCGGATGCGGATCAAAGCCCAAGGCAGGCCTGACGGGCTTTTCGGTCTCCAACCTCAACATTCCGGGCCTGGCTCGCCCGTGGGAGCGCTATGAGGGGCCAGATGCCGTGGGCCACACCTACGGGAAGCCCGGACGGATCGCCTCCGCCCTGGCCATCATGCTGGAAGGCCCCATTGGCGGGGCCTCCTTCAACAACGAATTCGGCCGCCCCAATCTCGCGGGATACTTCAGGACCTATGAGGAAACGGTGGGGGGCGAACGGCGCGGCTATCACAAACCGATCATGCTGGCCGGAGGGATCGGGCAGATCGCCGCTCGGGATGCCCACAAGCGCGAGCTGCCGGTGGGCGCCGTGCTCATCCAGCTCGGCGGGCCGGGGATGCTGATCGGACTGGGCGGCGGGGCGGCCTCGTCGATGGACTCGGGCGCCAATGTCGAGAACCTCGACTTCGATTCCGTCCAACGGGGCAATCCGGAGATGCAGCGGCGTGCCCAGGAGGTCATCGACCGCTGCTGGCAACTTGGGGACGCCAATCCGATTTTGTCGATCCACGACGTGGGCGCGGGCGGTCTGTCGAATGCCTTGCCCGAGCTCGTGCACGGCTCCGGTCGCGGCGGGCGCATCCAGTTGCGCGAGGTGCCGAGCGAAGAGTCCGGCATGTCGCCCATGCAGATCTGGTGCAACGAAGCGCAGGAACGTTACGTGCTCGCGATCGCCCCGGATCAGCTGCAGGGCTTCAAGGCCATCTGCGAACGCGAGCGCTGTCCCTATGCGGTGCTCGGCGATGCCACCGGCGATGGCCGGCTGGTCGTGGACGATGCGCTGTCGGGCGGGCCCGTGGTGGACATGGATCTTGCCGTTCTGCTCGGCAAGCCGCCCAAGATGACGCGAGAGGCGGCCCGCGTGCCGAGATCCTTTCCGGCGATCACCTTCGAAGGCATGGGGCTCAAGGAGGCGGCGTACCGGGTGTTGCGCCTGCCGACGGTCGCCAACAAGACATTTCTGATCAGCATTGGCGACCGAACGGTCGGGGGCATGACCGCCCGCGATCAGATGGTCGGCCCCTGGCAGGTTCCGGTGGCCGATTGTGCGGTCACCCTGGCGGGCTACGCGACCTGCCAGGGAGAAGCCTTCGCCATGGGCGAGCGCGCGCCCGTGGCGCTAATCGATGCGCCCGCCTCCGGGCGGCTCGCGATCGGCGAGGCGATCACCAATATCGCGGCCGCGCCGATCGACGACATCGGGGCGATCAAGCTGTCCGCCAACTGGATGGCTCCGGCGGGTCACCCGGGGGAGGACGCCGCGCTCTATGATACGGTCAAGGCGGTGGGCATGGAGTTCTGTCCGGGGCTTGGCATCAGCATTCCGGTAGGCAAGGACTCGATGTCGATGAAGACCGTCTGGTCGCAAGGCGATGTCCGGAAGGCGGTGACGGCCCCTCTGTCCCTCATCATATCGGCCGTGGCGCCCGCCTCGGATGCGCGCAAGACCCTCACGCCCCAGTTGCGCACGGATGCGGGCGAGACCGATCTCCTGTTGATCGATCTCGGGGCAGGGCGTTGCCGCCTGGGAGGCTCGGCGCTTGCGCAAGTCTATAATCAAGTGGGGAACGCGTGCCCGGACGCGGAGCCGGGGTCCCTGAGGGCGTTTTTCGAGGTCGTGCAGGCCCTCAACCGCAAGGACAAGATTCTCGCCTATCATGACCGCTCGGACGGAGGGCTTTTCGTGACCCTGGCCGAGATGGCCTTCGCCGGGCATACGGGGATCACGGTCGATCTGGACGAGCTGTGCTTCGAGCGCATTCGCTACGGGGTGGAGCGCTCCGGGGAAGAGGAGCCGGAAATTGCGGCGGGCCAGTTCACGGAACGGATCTATGGCGTATTGTTCAACGAGGAGCTGGGTGCCGTCTTGCAAGTGCGCCGACGCGAGACCCCCGAAGTGATGGAAGCATTCTTCGCGGCCGGGCTGCGCAGCGAATTTCATGTGATCGGCAGCCTCAACCGGGAGGATTGCCTGTGCTTCACGCGCAACGAAGGCGAGCTTTTCCGAGAAAGGCGGGAAGACCTGCAGCGGGCGTGGTCGGAAACGACCCTCGCGATCCAGAGGCTGCGCGATAATCCCGAATGCGCTCAACAGGAGCATGACGGGCCGCCGGATGCGGAGGACCCCGGGCTCAACGTGCATCTGACCTTTGACATTGCGGAGGATATCGCTGCGCCCTTCATCGCGACGGGTGCCAGGCCGCGCATGGCGATTCTCCGTGAGCAAGGAGTCAATGGCCAGGTGGAAATGGCGGCCGCCTTTGACCGCGCGGGATTCGAGGCCGTGGATGTCCATATGAGCGATATCCTGTCGGGACGGCGATCGCTTGCAGAATTCAAGGGATTCGCCGCTTGCGGCGGATTCTCGTATGGCGATGTGCTGGGAGCCGGTGAAGGATGGGCCAAATCGATTCTCTTCAACGCGCGTGCCCGGGAGGCTTTCGAGGGCTTCTTCGCCCGCACGGATTCATTTGCCTTGGGAGTGTGCAACGGCTGCCAGATGATGAGCAATCTTTCCGGCCTGATCCCGGGTGCGCAGCATTGGCCGCACTTCGTGCGCAACCGGTCGGAGCAGTTCGAGGCACGCTTCACCTTGGTGGAGGTCGTCCCCTCGCCGTCGATTTTCTTCGCCGGCATGGCGGGCTCGCGCATGCCCATCGTCGTCGCCCATGGGGAAGGCTATGCGGAATTCAGCGGCGGTCATGAAAGGAAGGCCCAGATCGCGCTACGCTATGTGAACAACCAAGGTGAGCCCACGGAGCGCTATCCCGCCAACCCCAACGGCTCGGCGGGCGGGATCACCGGACTCACGACGGCCGATGGACGCTTCACCATCATGATGCCGCATCCCGAGCGGGTATTCCGTACGGTCCAGAACTCCTGGCATCCTGCGGCATGGGGCGAGGACGCGCCGTGGATGCGCATGTTCCGCAACGCGCGGCGATGGGTGGGCTGAGCGGGCGTCCTGACATCATGCCGGAAGATCCTTCCATGCCCGGCCCATCCTCGCCAGAGGCTTCCAACGGCGCCGAGGGCGACGGGGGCGGGGGGCGGTCAGGTACGACGCCTTATTACAGCGATGAGGAGCTCGATGCGCTGTATGAACGGGATCCTGTCGCGGCAATGCGCTTGTCTCGGGCACAGGCGATTGCCAACCGCCACGCGCCGGCGAGCGCTTTGTCCGACCGCAATGCGTCTCCCCCGACGCATGAAGCGCTTGCGCGGGTGCTGGACGAGGCGCGGGGCATCCTCCTGCGGGACGGGGGCGATCTTGAACTGGTCGATGTCGTGGGCACGGTCGTGCGGGTGCGCATGAAAGGGGCTTGCGTGGGCTGTCCGAACGCCGTGCTCGACCTCAGGAATGTGGTCGAAAGAATGGTGCGCGCGCGCTTTCCGCAGATCACCGAGGTGCGCAATACGTTTTGAGCGGACAAGGCAAGAGCGGCGCGAGAACCCCTCCAGCAGATGCGGTGGAGGGGTTCTCGCGCGCAATATAAACTGAGATAACACAGCATGCTCGGTGCACGGCCATGAAATACAAGGACTATTACAAGATCCTCGGTGTGGAGCGCACCGCTGGCGAGGATGAGATCAAGAAGGCTTACCGCAAACTCGCGCGCAAGTATCATCCGGACGTCTCGAAGGAAGCGGAGGCCGAAGAGAAGTTCAAGGAAGTCGGCGAAGCTTACGAGGTGCTCAAGGATCCGGAAAAGCGGGCGGCCTATGATCAGCTCGGACGCTATCAGCCGGGGCAGGAGTTCAAGCCGTCGCCGGATTGGGAGCAGCATTTCGCGCACGGGCACGCGTTCAGCGAATTCTCGGGGCACGACTTCGGGGATTTCTTCTCCGAGCTCTTCGGCATGGGGCGCGCGCGCCCCGGACATCGTCCCGGCGGCTTTGCCGCGCGCGGCCAGGATTATGAATCCGGCGTGCAGATCTCCCTGGAGGAGGCTGCAACCGGCGTAGAGCGCGCCTTGCAGCTCGAAGTGCCGCAGGCCACGCCGGAAGGCTACATGATGCGGGTACCCAAGACCGTCAAAGTCCGCATTCCCAAGGGTGTGTCGGACGGGCAGAAGCTGCGCGTGCCCGGCAAAGGCGGCACGGGCATGGGCGGGGGCGCGAACGGCGATCTGTATCTCACCATCCGGATCCTTCCGCACAGGCTCTTCAAGCTGAGCGACCATGACCTGTTCCTGGAAGTGCCCCTATCCCCGTGGGAAGCGGCGTTAGGCGCCAACATCGAAGTGCCGACACTCGGGGGCAAGATCCGGCTCAAGATCGCGCCCGGCGCGAAGGGTGGCCAGCGGCTGCGCCTGCCCGGGCGGGGAATGCCCAAGCCGGGCGGAGGCCACGGCGATTTCTACGCGGTCTTGCAGGTCGTGACGCCTGCCGACTTGAGCCCGAAGGAAAAGTCCCTGTTCGAGGCCCTGCGCGACGGTTCGTCCTTCAATCCGCGCAGCCATCTGGGCTAGGAGGCGACGGATGCAAGAGGCATGTGACGCATTGTTTATGGCGCCGGACGATGCCGCGCTGACGCTGGCGCAGCTCAGTGAGGCGTCCGGGCTTGCGGTCGAGCAGATTGCCGTCCTTGTCGATTACGGCCTATTGCGCACGCAAGGGGACGAGCCTGCCCGCTGGACCTTTTCCGCGAGCGCGCTCGTGATTGCGAAGCGGGGAGGCAGGCTCGCCCGCCACTTCGATTTGAACGCCGAAGGGATGGCGTTGGCGCTCATCCAGTTGGAAAGGATCGCGGAACTCGAGCGTCGGCTTCGCTGGCTGGAGTGTGCGCTGCCTGCCGAAAGTCGATGACGGAAGGGCGATCCGCGTGCGCGATGGCGTCGCGCTCGACGCGGGACACGCGCGTCCCGGCGCCTTTCGGTGAGCGCCGGTGTTGCCTCTTGGCGACCGAGGCGAGCGTTGATGCGCGCCGGTTCCTCGTGAAGAGGGACGGTCTCTAGGCGAGGGGACGTGAGACTCCACGGAACCGTACGGGGCGTGCCGGAGGTCGTGCGCTCGGATGGATGTGCGGGGGAAACGGGGAGATGACAACTGATGTTTGAGTATTATCCAGATATATGTATAATACCACACTATGGCTAATAATTATCGCATCCACGAGTTCGCAAGGCGCATCGGTCGATCCACATCGACGGTGCGCCGCTGGGAACGCGAAGGGAAAATCGTGGCGAAGCGCCTTCCTTCTG
>JAJYKK010000079.1 GCA_021788645.1 Pseudomonadota bacterium | reverse complement strand
TTGCTCGCGGTAGGGCAGGCATTGCAACACATCGAGAAGGGAGACGACATCGAGGTCCTCGAAAGGGCCCTCACGCATGTCGCCTCCGCTCGTCCGCACACGCGCCGCCTTCCACCAGGCGTTCGGCGCCGGGAAGCCCACTGGCCGGCAGGCCGCGGCCGCCGCCGAGCCCCAGGAGGCGTGCCCCGGAAGGCGGGCTCGGCCGCGTCCTCCGCGTGCCCAGCGGCAATCGATGCGGCCGGTGGCGCGGTACGGTTCGTTCGAAAGATCGGACAGCCTTCGCTTGAGGTGAGGCCGCATGGTCACTCCCAGGTCACGGCAGGAGCCCGGGCGCTGAGGCGTCCCGCCATCGGCCGCGCGACAGAATGGCGGAAAATACCAGCGAGAGGAAGGCGCCGAGGCTGACGGTGATGCCGACCGCAGAAAGCACAGGAATGCTCGAGAGGCCGAGGATGCCGAAGCTGCCCACCGTCGTGAGATTGGCCACCACGAGCGAGACCTGGGTCTGGCGATATTCGGCGGGACTGCCGGCGAGATTGAGGCGTTCGAAGAACAAGGCATAGTTGGAACCGATCGCAACCACCAGCAGCAGACCGACCAGATGGAGGATGGTCAACTCCGTACCGCTCAAGAGAATCAGTGCGACGTCGCAGGCGACGGCAGCGATCAGCGGCGTCACGACGCGGGCCGTGCGCGCCACCGATTTCAGCGAGATGAACAATAGGACGACGATCACCAGGCTGCCGACCTCGGACATGGCGAGCACTTCGTTCCGGTAGTTCTCGAAGAGGCTGGTCGTCTCCTTCAGCAGATCGATGGCCATGATGTCCCGCAGGTGCGTCTTCTGCAGGGCGTCCTGGATGCGCTTGATGTCCAGCGGCGAGTCGGCGTCGCGGGAGGGTGCGCGTATCGGCATCAGAACCAGGTAGTCGCGGCTGCGCTTGACCAGCAGGGAATCGAACAACATCGAGGCCGAGGTGCCATCAAGATCGGCGCGTGTGAGCAGCGCATGGGTTCGTGCCGCCGCGGCATCGCCGAGGAAGCCCTGAAGCTTGTCGATGTCGACCGGCAGGCCGACCAGCGCCTGCTTCAAGTTCCGCCTGAGCGTGTCGGGGGCGGGGATCGCCTCTTGCCGCGCCCGCTGCAAGGCTTGGCTGGGCAGCACCGCTGCAGGCGTGGTGAAGCCGGCGATGAGCCCGTTCTTGACCAGGGCGCGGAGGGCGGCTCCTGCCTTTTCGGCGCCCTGGAGCGCCAGCTCTTGGTTGGGGGCGGTGAAGGCCGCCATGTAGCGCAGGTCGGGTGCACCGAGGTCGCGGCGCAAGGTCAGGTCAACTTGCCGATCGGCCTTGGAAATGGGACTTAGGCTGGACAGATTGCGGTTCCAGACCTTGCCCGCGTGCGCGTAGACCACGAGGGCGCTTGCCAGGGCAAGCAACAAGGGTAGCCAGCGCAGCGTCCGGGCGCGGCCGATGACGGCCTCAAGCGCGAGGCCGAGTCTGTCGAGACTGCGCACCCTGAGCGTGCCAGGGACCAGGGCGGGCAGCACGTAGCGGGTGACGAGCGCGGCGGCGATCAGGCCGCTGATGGTGTAGACGCCCAGCTGGGCCAAGCCAGGAAATCCGGAAAAGAGCAAGGCGGCGAAACCGGCGATGGACGTGGCGACGCCGAGCCAGATCGTGCGCCAGAAATTGGCCAGCCGGGCCTGGCCCAACCGCTGCACGAAGAAATAGATCGAATAATCGACGGCCTCGCCGATCAGCGTCGTTCCGAAGCCCATCGTCAACCCTTGCACCTTGCCGAAGCTGAGGCTGACGGCGGTGATGCCTACGAGCGCGCCGGACAGTACGGGCAACAGCCCGAAGGCGAGCAGACGGGGCGAACGGTAGACGAGCAGGAGCAGGCAGACCACCAGCAGCAGGCTGGCGCTGGCGAGGCGTGCCACCTGGCCTTCGATGGTGTTTCGCGACTTGACGGAGAACACGCTGGTGCCGCTCATCAGGATGCGGTTGCCGCGTTCGAGGCCCGGGAGCTTGCCGAACACCTTCCGGATGGTGGCGATGGCCCGAGCCTGCGCCGTGGTATCGGTGCCCGGCGCGCGGGTATAGGCCAGCATCACGGCACGGGTACCGTCTTCTGAAGCCCAAACGCCGTCCAGGTGGCGCGGTTGTTTGCCGCCGTTGAACTGGCCGAGGAGCTGCAGCGTTTCGCCGGTCGGATCGCGCAGGAACAGGTGCTTCAAGAGCATGCCTGATTCGCCCGAAAGCGCCGCGACGGAATCGGCGATGGCCGCGTGCAGCCCAGCCGCAGTGAATCGTTCGGGCGCGATGTCTGGGCTGAGCAGGTAGCGGTTCTGAAAGAAATACGCGCGGTCGCGTGCCTCCGTGGCCTGGTCGCCATTTTGCACCCCCATGAACAAGCCGCTCGCGCGCAGCCTCTCGGCCAGCTCATGGGACAGCTTGGCCCGTTGCGCGGCATCCCCGCCTTCGATGCCAATCATGATCAGGCGGCCGATGATGCCGTCGCGGACCTGGGATATCAATACTTGCTCGCGCTCGTTCGGCGCGTGAGGCATGAAGGCGGACAAGTCTGAAACAAATCGGGTCGACGCGATGACCCAGACGCAGGCGAGCAAGCCCGCCACCCAGATGGGCAGGGCGAAACGGGCTCCCCGCACCTTCATCGCCTGATGTGGCTCTGGGTGATGACCATCTCGGAATGGTCGCCGTCGCGCTCTTCGAGATCGATGGAACGGATGTCCGCCCGCCGGCCGCGGATGACGATGCGATCGAAGAGGCGGGCCAGCTGCTCCTGTTTTGGCGTTAGCGTGAGCTGCCACCGTCCGGGCGAACCGGCGAGCTTGAGCGTGTAGAAGGCCTGCAGCCCGGTCAGGTCGCCGGCAAGCGTGCCGCGGATGCTTTCGACGAAGGCGGCGACGTCGGGATGTTGCCTCAGGCTGACCGTCATCGGGCTCTTGCCGGGCAGCGTGACGGTCAGGCTGTCTCCGTCCAGCGTCATCGTCTCAGGCCGGGGGACGAGCGTGCGTTTTTCCAGCCTGTCCGGTGCAACGAAAGACAGGTCGCCTGAGGAAACGACGGGCTTGTCGAGCACCGAGAGGTAATTCTTCTCCACGAATGTGGCTTCGCCGGACTTGTTGTGCGCCAACCGCCGCATCAGTTGCGGCACCCCCCAGCCGTCGCCGGCTCGAGCGGTTGGTAGGGCGAGGGTGAGGATACAGGCAATGGCGGCGGCAAGGCGGCGCGAGTCGGTGATTTTCATGAGTCGCTATATGGTATTCCAGAAATCATAGAAATTGAACCAGTTGTATGGGGCCGAGCAGGCGTGCCGCTCAAGCGCATCGACGTATTTTTCAAGGAGCCTGCGCGCGATCTCCTCCCGGCGGCCCGCGGTCGGCCCGGCAAAGTCTTCCAGCAGTTCGAATCGTATGTCATACCGGTTGCCCCCCCGGTAGAGGCCGGACATGAAAAAAACGGGTCGGCGCAGCATGGCCGCCAAGCGGAACGGTCCGGACGGAAACCCGGCGGTCGCGCCCAGAAAAGGCATGGGAATATACGTATCCCGACCGCTCGCTCGGTCGGCCAGGACGCCAACCATCGCCCCTTCCTCCAATCGCTGGTGGATCGCCAGCAGGGCGTCGAACCGGCCAAGCGCGATCACGTCCAGTATCACGTCGGGGTTGATGGCGGCCAGGGTGTCGTTGAGTCGCCGTGCGTTTTCCGGGTACATCGCGGCAGTCACCTTGAGATCGCCGTGATCGCGTGCAATCCCGCGCAGTATTTCGAAACTGCCGAGATGGGCGCCGAAGAGCAAACAGCCGTTGCCCGTGGCATGGACCGCATGCAGGGCATCCGTGCCCGTCGTGCGGATGTCGAACAGATCGCAGCGGTCGTTGAGCAGGTAGGTGCGATCGTGGATCGTGCTGGCGAAGGCGAACACGTTCCGGTACAGGTCATGCCAGCCGGCCGGCCGTCCGAGCATGCGGGCCAGGCTGGCGCGAGCGGCCTTGCGCGCGCCGGGGACCGCCAGCAGGAAGTACAGGGCGATGCCATAGAGGAGGGTGCGCGACGCACGGCGACCGAACAGCAGCGACAGCCGGCTCATCACGCGCAGCCAGAAGAGGCTGCCGCGCTCTTTTTGGCGTTGCCATTCCGGGGGCAGGTTCTTTCCGTCGCCTGGCGTGGAGATCATGGCGTGGCGAAGGCGTTATATGGTGAACGTGCCACTGGCGATGCGGCGGCTGCCACAACGGATTTCGAAGCCGACGGTCTCCCCCATCAGGCGGTATTCCAGTTGCAGCGCGTCGCCCGGCCTGGCTGGGCTGAAGAACTTGGCCATCTGCAATCCCCCGAACGCGCAGTCGTGCCGACGCTCGATGAGGCGTTTGGCGCGATCGAGCAATTGAACGCCGGGAATGATCGGATAGCCTGGAAAATGGCCGGCGAAGGCCGGGTGGTCGGGCTCGAAAGGTAGCGTCAGGCTAAAGGTTGACTCGGTCATGGAAGGTGCTTGGCGATCAGGTCTGCCATCGCCGCGGCGGAAATCTTGCCGTTTCCGTCGCGGGGCAGGGCATCGAGGAAAACGATGGGCCGGGGCAGAAACACCGGATCGAGCTTGTGCAACAGCGCCGACTGGATGTCCCGCGAACGGAGGCCCGGCGCGACGATGAAGGCCGCCAGGCGGGTGACGTCGCGTTCGGGATGATTGTCCGGGATGCAGAATGCGCCGTCGCGCAGTCCCGGGATGCCGGCGAGGACATGGTTCAGGTAGGCCAATGAGCTGCGCTTGCCGGCGACGTTGACCATGTCCGAGTGGCGGCCGAGCAGCCGGAAGCGGGTCGGGCTGTCGAGCTCAATGACATCGCCAAGCATTTCCGGCGTCAACAGATGGCCTCCTCTTGCCAGGGCGGCGCCATGGTCCAATGACAGTTCGATGCCCTCGTACGCCTCCCACATCTCGCTCCGGGTCGGCCGACGGGTGGCCACCTGGCCGGTCTCGGTGGAGCCATAGATTTCGAGGACCGTGGCCCCCAGGCGGGCTTCTGCGTCCGCCGCCAGGGACATCGACAACGGCGCCGTTGCCGACACGATGAGCGCAATGGGCGGGTAACTGATCTCGGCATCGAGCAATTTGCGCAGGTGGAACGGCGTGGTCACCAGTAAGCGCGGTTCCGGGATTTCGGCCAGGGCGCAGGCCACGTCGGCCGGGAAGAACGGCAGTCGCGAACTGAGGAGGCCGCCGCCGAGCAGGGGCAGGAAAATGGTTGATTCGAGGCCGTACATGTGCTGGAAGGGGACGGTCCCGAGCACGGCGCATGGGCCACCTGCGGCTTCCCATAGCCGTTTCGCCTCCGCGCCGATGCACCGGTGCATTTGGCCGAAGGTCTTGGCCTTCTCCTTCGGGTCCCCGGTGGAGCCGGATGTGTAGACCAGCATGACCGTCTGCTCGGCCGGAATCTGCGGTATCGCCACATCGGCCGACGCGGACGCGCCGTCGCGGGACTGAACCGCGACGTAGGGCAATTCGTGGTCCGTCCCGGCTTGATCGCCGAGGCACACCAGGTCGGGAAAGGTCTGCCGAAAATCTCCGACGATTTCAGGGGTGAGAGTGCTCGGCAGCACGCTCAGCCGGTCCCCGGCAATGCAGGCGAATAAAGTGGCGGCGAACCAGTAGCGGTCCTTGCACAGGTTGAGGACATGGCGGCTACGGGGAAGGCGTTCGGCCAGCGACAAGACGTCGCCCAGGAATTCGCGCGTGGTCACCGGTGTCCCGCCCCTGCGGGCGACGATCCTGTTCATGCCGGATTCAGGCAGCAGCGGGAGGGTGGCTGTCATGGTTTAGCGCAGGGTGGACTGCTGAGAAAACGCCCGGTAAGCCTTGATCGTGGCGGCGATGCTCAGCCGCGGGCCGCCGGGGATCGCGTGCCGGCGAATCAGGTATTCGCCGGCGAACATGATGCCGAGGGAAACGGGGGTCAGGATGTTTGCGAAGATCGACCAGGCCGTGATGGGCGCGAGGAAGAAAAGCAGCATCGAGATCAGCGCGCTGATCGTGAAATAGGCCGTCCAGGCGAGGGTGACCTTCCAGGTGTAGCGGACGTAATCGGCGTCTAGCGGGGCGGCGATCATGAAATCGGCGATGCGCGAGCACAGCGCGCGCTCCGGGTTGCCGCCGAGGGTACTGCCAAAGGTCAGTGCGAGGAGGCTCATGGCCCCCGCGTGCTGGACAAAGTAAAGCCAGGCGATGTGATCGCGCAGGGCGTCGAAATAGAGTCCGAGCAGCAGCGCGCCGATGCCGTAGAGGGGGATGAGCAGAAGGCGAACGCGAGATTTCCAGGCGGCCGCGAGCGCGGCGGCGCCCAGGGGCACGAGGCTGATCAAGACCGCGGCGACAGGCGGGTGCGGACGGATTGTCGCCATGTAGCCGATGCCGAGGTAAGTGGCACCGCCGAGAAGAATCAGGAGGTTACGGATCGATCGCATGTGTGCGCGCATTCCTCTATTCCTGTTCGGCCCATTCGTGCCCGATCCAGAACAGGTGGCTGGCCTTTTCTGTGCGTGATCGCACCGCTCGGCCGCAAGTCCATGCAAAGGCCAAGGCCAAGCCGATTCCGCCGATGACGTCAATGGCCATGTGCTGTTTCGTCGCCATTGTCGAATACACGATGCCGGTGCACCAGAGCAGGTTGAGGGTTCGTGCGTAGGGGCCGCAGTGGTACAAGCGGAGCTGCTGATTCAGCCAGAAGCAGGCGAACACGGCCGTCGCAACGTGCAGCGACGGGAAGGCATTGCCGGCCGCATCGACCCCTTTGAGAACCGCCATGCCCGGGTAGCGTGACCAGTCGATGTGGGTGCGGGGTACCGCGGTGGGCCAGAAATAAAAGATGGTCAGCCCGAACAGACACAATCCCCCCATCCAGTAGCCAAACTCGACGATCGCGCTTCGCGTCGTCATGAACATCACGGGGAGGGATACATATAGCCAGAGAGATAAATACAGGGGGAGCGCGATGGGGGAGAAACCGATGAGGCGGTCCAACGCCATCGTCGGCACGACGGTCACGGGGAACGCCGGGTGCTTGAGCAAGAAGACGTAGGCGACGAAAAACAAGGAGGTGAATGCCGTCGTGCCGAAGAACTTGAACCAGAAATGCCGCCCGATGATGGTCGGGAGATGGCGTAGCCTGAGGGGCGATGGTCGATACGCTGGCCCGGAGCCCCCCTGTTGCATACGAAATCCCGATCAATTAACGGCGAAACCCGGCGCGCCCTTATTGCTTGTGCGTCATGCGAACCCGCGCTTGCGGCCTTGTCGTTGCTCGCCGCGCCTGGGCCACACCGGAGGCTTGGACGCCTTCGGCCCGTTATTCTTCTTTATGGGGGCCCCGGTTGTCAATACCGCAATGCCGGCCGTGGCAGCCTGCCAACCGGTCGTCCGCGTGGTGCCAAGCGCTCTCCGGCGTGACCGGCGCCTCCCGGGAGCCGCAAACATGTCGCGCGCGGTGCGGCGGCAAGAACGGTGGGGGCAGGTCATCTGCCGATCGATGCGGCGATCCATTCTCCCGGTGCGCCTGTCCCCGCTGGGCGGTGCTGACGGCTCCCGATCGCGCCCCATGCGCGACCTCCCGCGCGGTCGGCTCACGTCATCTGGAGTCTTTCTGGAGCGCTTATGATAAGATCCATTCCTGAATCTATCCGAATTTCCCGTCTCAACGCACGTAGGGGGCCGCATGTCCAAGCCGAACGGCGGCACAGGCGAAATCGTCTGTGCCCCGCATCCTCCGCTCACCGAATACTATGAGTCGGAAGGCGCACGTCGAGGGTGGGTGCGCGGCATGTTCGACAAGACGGCTTGCGACTACGACTGGATGGAAAAGGTCTTGGGCTTCGGCACCGGGGGCTGGTACCGCCATGAAGCCTTGCTTCGGGCGGGCCTGAAGCCGGGCATGCACGCCCTCGATGTGGGGGTCGGGACGGGGTTGGTGGCGAGCCAGGCCGCGCGAATCGTCGGTGATCCAGCCCGGGTGGCCGGCGTCGATCCGAGTCCGGGCATGCTCGAGAACGCGAAGGTTCCGCCTGGCGTGCAATTGCTCGAGGGCAGTGCCGAGCACATCCCGTTCCCCGATGCGACCTTCGATTTCCTCAGCATGGGCTATGCGCTTCGGCACATCTCCGATTTGTCCATGGCGTTTGCCGAGTTCTACCGCGTCCTCAAGCCCGGCGGGCGCATCTGCATTCTCGAGATCACGCGTCCGGAAGGTCGTCTGCACACGTTTTGTCTCAAGCTTTACCTTCGCCGAATTGTGCCCCTGTTTGCCACGGTATTCGCGCGCAATCGGCAGACCTCGACGCTGTGGCGGTATTACTGGGACACGATCGAAGCATGCGCCGCCCCGGAGGACGTCCTCCATACGCTTGCCCAGGCAGGTTTTGGGCAGGTGCGCCGCGGGGTGGAACTTGGCATGTTCTCCGAATATCAGGCGGTCAAGCCGGCATGAGGGGGTGTCTTTTTACCGTGCCCGGTCCCGTGGCAACGGACTGCGCGCAAGTCCTGCTGTAGGCGTGCGTGACCGGCCGCTTGTCCCGTCCTCCCTGGCGCGCGCGGTCCCCCGCTTGTCGCGTGTGCGGCGCATTGTGTGCTAGAATCGCGCGGTGTCGGCGTGGCCGGAGCCCATGCCCCAGCATTAGGGAATGGCGCCCGGGGATCATCCCGGCCGTCCGATGCCAAGAATAACGACGCGCACCGCGTGCCAGGCCGTGCCGGCACGCGATGCGTTGCCGAGATGTGTTCGGCGCCTCGGGGCGGCACATGGGCGGCGGCGCATCGACACTGGGGCCAATGCGGCCTTTGGTCGCTGTGACTGACGTGGGCAGCGATGCGTGAACCAAGTTGCGATGAATCCGGAATGATGCAAGCCACCCGCCGTTGGATGAGAAGTCAACGCCCGCATGGAAGGATCGGCCAGCATGGTTGGGTCCGGCGCTGCGGCGCGCGAGGCGACAGGCGTTGAGGCGGAATTCGCGCAGATGACCCGTGCCGCATTCCCCCTTGCGTCCTCCGCCGCACCCGAAGCCGGAGACCGTATGCGCAGCGTCGAAGGCGCACCAGACTCCCTCCCCATTGGTTCGGATTTCGTGCTTTTGCGCGATCTGCCGCGCTACCTCGCCGAACGCGAGGGGCGCATTGCCGCCGTCATCGCCTTCGGCCAGGAGCCGCCTCCCCCCGTGCCTGCGGTCCGGCTTGCGGTTGCGCTGCCTCAGCTGGGCGCCGCGGAATCCGTCGAGGTATGGCATACCAAGGCGCCCGTGGCTTACGGGTGCCAGGAAGGGATCTCGTTCTGCAGCAACGACGAGGTGATGATCGGTGCAATGTCCATCCCTGATGTCGGGGACGGAGGCATCGCGCAACTGGCGAGCGATGCCTATCGGCAGCTGCTTGACGTCGCGATGGCACAAGGCTTCCCCTACCTCAGCCGCATTTGGAACTATTTTCCCGCGATCAATTGTGAGACGGGCGGGTTGGAGCGCTATCGGCAATTCTGCATCGGACGTCATCAGGCGTTCGCGGCGCACGACTATCCGGTTGCCGGCGAACTGCCCGCGGCCACGGCGGTGGGGACGCTCGCGGCCGGTTTCTGCGTCTATTTCATGGCCGGCAAGCATCCCGGCCGGCAGATCGAAAATCCCAGACAGGTCAGCGCGTTTCTCTACCCGCCGCAATACGGGCCGAAGAGCCCGTCCTTTTCGCGGGCGACGCTTATGTCCTGGAGCGCCCAGGCGCGCCATCTGTTCATATCGGGCACGGCCAGCATCGTTGGGCACGAAACCGCGCACAGGGGCGATGTCCAGGCGCAGGTCAGGGAAACCTTGACCAATGTCGATGTGGTCATCGAGCAGGCCCTGGGGCATGTGCCCGATCCGGGAACGCTGGGGAAGGCTGCGCTTTTCAAGGTCTATCTGCGTCATCCCGAGGACCTTGACGTCGTGCTGCCCGCCCTGCGGGCGCACCTGGGAGAAGGCCCCCGGATCCTGTGCCTGCAGGGGGACCTTTGCCGCTCCGACCTCCTGATGGAGATGGAGGGCGTCATTCCCCTTCTGGGCGAATCTTTGACCTCGCCGGGTTGACCGACGGGCGGCGCAACGGCGACGGGACCAATGGATGGGTTCGCGCCAGACATGTTCGGAGAATGTGATTATGTCCCAGGTGGTTTCATTGGAATTGGAAGTCGCCCAGCTCATCGTAGAGGCGCTGAATCTCGAAGTTGACCCATCGGCGATCGAGGTTGACGCACCGCTCTACGGCGAGGGCCTGGGGCTTGATTCAATCGACATGCTCGAACTGTCGCTCGCCATCTCGAAGAAATACGGTTTCCAGTTGCGCTCGGACGATAAGGACAACGTCCGGATTTTTTCCTCGCTGCGGGCCCTGGCCGAGGCGGTTGGCGCGCGGCGCACGAAGTGAAGGGCAGGCGCAAGACGGCCTGCTGCCGTGGGTCTCGAGCGGCCGGGCAGAGGGCGCTGCCCCGCGGCGACAACTTGGACCCAGTATGAGCGCAAGCCCCTGCCTTCAGACATGGGGTGAGCGAATGGTTTTGGTTGATATACTGATACCGCTGGAAGTGATCAAACAGTACATCGAACGACAGAAACACGTCTAATGCCTAACGCGCAATCGCCATCCTTCATCCTCGAACTGCCGCTGGTGGTGCAACCGACGGCGGATCGGATCATGCTGGGCCGGTTCGAGGGCGGACGGCGGCTCTATAACGCCGTGCTCGATGAGGCGTTGAAACGGAGATCGGA
>JAJYKK010000078.1 GCA_021788645.1 Pseudomonadota bacterium | reverse complement strand
CAAGCGATAAATATTATGGCACTACAAAACGATTTCCGCGATCGCCCGACGCAGCCATGCGGGTTTGCGGGCCGTCGACCCGCCAAAAACCGGGAAATCAGGGGCTAAGTTGTTAAAGACCGGTTAGGCTAAGCCGTGCGCCGCGAAGAATGGGGAATGATGAGCGAGAAGACGCGGCGGACGGCATACGGTCCGGCATTCCAGGCCAAGGTTGGGCTTGAGGCGATCCGGGGCATGAAGACGATTAACGAGATCGCACAGGATGATGGGGTCCACCCGGCTCAACTGGGCCAGTGGAAGAAGAAGATCCTGGAACGGGCCGGTAGCCTGTTCGAAGGCAAGCGTGGACCCAAGGGTTGCACTGTCGACCGAGCGCCAATCGTGCCCGGTCCCATTGATGGACGACGAGATCACCCGTAAGAGTCGGACATTTTGGTACTGAGCGTCTGGCTCGCGGGCATCACCCCCTCAGTTCGATTAATCGTGGTGTGTCTGAGGCTTCATTCAAGACGGTATTGGGCTCCCGCTCATGGCACCCGTTCTCCGGGAATCAGGGCCCTTTTGCTCACAAAAGCGCATTCGTCAGCGACTGAATGGACGGGATCCCAAGCCGTTGGCCAGCCCCGAGAACCCCGCCATGCAAGACTCCAATTTTCGTTTCAAGAGCTGATTGTCACGTAACGAAAACCGCGGCATTCACCACGCGGTTTCGTTCTCGGCGGTAGCCGAGATCTTGTGAATGGAAAGATCCGCGCCGTTGAACTCTTCTTCGGGACCAAGGCGGATGCCTACCGTCAGCCTGAGTACGCCATAGACCACGAACCCGCCGGTGAAGGCGATGACGATCCCCAGCAGGGTTCCGAGGAATTGCGAGGCAAAGCTGACCCCCCCCATTCCCCCAAGCGCCTTAAGGCCAAAGATGCCTGCGGCCAGACCGCCCCAGGTACCGCATAGGCCGTGCAGAGGCCACACGCCGAGCACGTCGTCAATTTTCCAGCGGTTCTGCGTCCAGGTAAAAAGATAGACAAACAGGAGCCCGGCGATGAAGCCGGTCGCCAGTGCCCCCACGGGATGCATGATGTCCGATCCTGCGCACACCGCGACGAGCCCCGCCAAAGGCCCATTGTGGACGAAGCCAGGATCGTTCTTTCCCGCCCAAAGCGCGGCCAGCGTCCCGCCCACCATGGCCATGAGCGAGTTAACCGCGACCAGCCCGCTGATGTTGTCTATTTTCTGCGCCGACATGACATTGAAGCCGAACCAACCGACGCAGAGAATCCAGGCCCCGAGGGCCAAGAACGGGATACTGGAGGGCGGATGCGCGGAGATCGCCCCGTCCCGCTTATACCGCCCCCGCCGAGGCCCCAGCAGAAGCACGGCAGGCAGCGCGATCCATCCGCCGACCGCATGCACGACTACCGAACCGGCAAAGTCGTGGAATTTAGCGCCGAACGTCGCCTGCAAGAAGTCCTGAATACCGAAATGATTGTTCCAGGCGATACCTTCGAAGAAAGGATAGACAAATCCGACCAGGATAAAGGTTGCGACCAGCTGCGGCCGAAACTTGGCACGCTCGGCGATTCCGCCCGAGATAATGGCCGGAACCGCTGCGGCGAAAGTCAGCAAAAAGAAAAACCGGACAAGCTCATATCCCCCCATTTGGGCAAGCTGGTCGGCACCCGTCAGGAAGCTCACGCCATAGGCGATGCCGTAGCCGATAAAAAAATAAGCAATCGTGGAAACGGAAAAATCCGAAAGAATCTTGACCAGGGCATTGACCTGATTCTTGCGGCGGACGGTCCCCAACTCAAGGAAGGCGAAGCCTGCATGCATGGCCAAGACCAGGATCGCGCCCAGCAGGATGAATAAGACATTGCTACTCGTGTTAAGACTGTCCATGGCTCCCTCACGGCAAACAAACGGTTGATTTAAGCAAATTCTGAACCATGTCAGTATCTATTTGTTTTAACGAGTAGCCGCCCATTCGCGCCATAACATCCTGCACCATCATGGTGCTTTCGCAAAAAATACGCACCATTTCTGTGCACCGACTGGAGGGGCCGAACACAGGGGGCGGGCGATCAGGGCCACCGCCGTCGTGCTGCGCACCGGGGTGCACAAATGAACCCGGCTGCCTGTCTTGGGGGTGGACGAGCCACTGCGATCGGGGAACCCGGGAGGGGACAACACGGCAACCGTGCTTCGTCCCGAAAAGCCGCTCACGGCAGCCGGCCGACATGACCACTCACCGCGCATCCGGCACGGCTCGCGGGACGAAACGCGGGGGCGCCCCCGGTACGAGACGAGGATCGGGGCGAACCCCGAAAGTGAAGCTGCGGCGGGCTGTCCCCCTATTCGGCGACCCAGCCCTCCCGGACGGCGAAACCGCCAAGCAAGAGTTGGGCCTATGGCGCTTGATCAAGCCGCCGCCTTTCGAATATGGTCCATCCCTGCATCGTCAATGGCCATCGGGGGGCGCATAGGGGCGGAAACGTGTGGCTGGCGGTTGCACGCGGGTTGTGGCAGATCCGGCGCGCGAACGGCGCCGACGCGGATGCACCATGCCGGCAGTGCCGATACGGATAGCAGAACCGACATGCTTCCGGATCCGCCCAGGCAAGTGACCGAGAAAAGAAGGGAGGCCTAGGACCTGGGAAAAAATTCCCAGGTGCGCAGCAGTGCTGAACAGTCTTCAGCTGTCGATGGTGCGGATAGTGAGACTCGAACTCACACGGCTTTCGCCACTGCCCCCTCAAGACAGCGTGTCTACCAGTTCCACCATATCCGCATGACTGAACCCGGGATGGCGCGTTCATCAGCCGCCGCCCCTGGCGAGGAGTGGAATTGTTTCACACCTCGGCCCGCAAGGTCAATGCACACCCGCGCCGCGGCGACGAAAAGCCGCGAAGCAAGGCCAGCGTGGGGAGCGAGTCGCGACCACTCAGCCAAAGGTGAACGCATAGGCCTCCACGCCCGGTGATTGCGCCCGAATCTCCAGCAGACTGTTCTTCGAAGTCTTCTGGTCGATGAGCTCATACAGGTTGTCGCGCGTGACGACCACGGCGCCCGCATTGCCTCCGAGCGGTTTGCCATTCAGCAAAAGCGTGAGACGCACCGGTTTGCCGGTTGCCGTGCCGAGTACAAGGAACACTTTCCGGGCATAGAAATTAAGGCGAATCGCAGCCCCGCGTTCGTTGGCAATAATTTTCTGCCGTCTAACCGTCCATTTCCCATGCAGCGCCCATTCGTCGACCGGGAGGAAGCTCGGGAAGTGATAAATTTCTGGCGCATCAGTCCTGACGCGTTCCTCTCCGCCGAAGCGCGCGGCGCGCGCATACCCCAGATACGTCTCCGGGGTCTGCCCGAGGGCGTAGGATAGCTGCGGCGCACGGGGCATGGGCGCCCCCCCCTTGAGGCCCAGCAGGTACCGAATGTTGTGCTCCGTCACGTTGTAGTCGCCTTCACCGAAATGGGTGTACACGACTTCGCCGTTGCGGTTAATCAAATAATGCGCAGGCCAGTACTCATTCTGGTAGTTCACCCAGGTAGCCAAATTATCGTCCAAGGCAACCGGATAATGAATGCCGTACTGCACCAGCGCGGCCCTCACGTTGTTGATATTCTTCTCGAATTCAAACTCCGGCGAATGCACGCCGATGATGACCAGCCCATCACGTCGGTACTCTTTATCCCACTGCGTCAGGTAGGGCAAGGTTCGAACGCAGTTGATGCACGAATAGGTCCAGAAATCGACGAGCACGACCTTGCCGCGCAGCTGTTTTAGGGTAAGCGGGGGCGAGTTGAGCCAGGCGGTGATCCCGACCAGTGCCGGCGCGGGATACGGATGGGCCAGCCCGTCTTCCAGGCCGGTTGGGGTGGCGGCGGCGACCCGTCTTGCGTGCCATGCGAACAAGGACTGCGCTTGCGCACCCACGCCAATGAAGGCCGCCGATAATAAGATGACCACCCCGAATGCCCTGCGCACCCCTTCCGCATGCCGCGTAAAGAACCCCAGCTTGCTCATGACCCGCCTCCCGAACAACGCAATGATGAGCATGGGAACCCCCGCGCCGAGCGCGAAGGCCACCACGACGAAATAGCCGGCGAGGTCCGTCTGCTGCCGGATGATCTGGACGAGGACGGCGGCCAATATCGGCCCCGCGCAAGGCGTCCAGACAAGGCCGATGAGCGATCCGATCAGAAGACCGCTCGCAAACCCTTTCCCCCTGCTTGCGGCGAGTTCATTGCCAAGACTCGCAGCGCCCTGCGTCAGTCTTCCGAAGAGATTGGACAGCCGCTGCGACAGCAAGACCAGGCCGAACAGCGCCAGAAGGATGATCGATGCATCTTTCACCAGATCCAGATTGAGGTTGAGCAGCAGGACAAGCTTGCGAGCGGCCAGTGCCAGTGCACTAAAGCCAAGGACGAAGCCGGTGATGATCCCGTAAGGGCGCCACCGCCCCCCGTCGACCGATGCCCCCAGCACGAGCGGCAGGATCGGCAGGATACAAGGGGAGGCAATGAGCGCAATGCCCTCAACAAACGAAAGCCCCACATCGATGGCGTTCAATTGTGCCCCCCCGTGCGCTGTCCGCTATCCCCCAGGCGATCTGCACTCAACACCCGTCCTGCGGACGCGTATCCGGCGCCAAGGCCCCGGTGCATACTGACGCGATTTCCACTCATTCTCAATACGCCTATTTTAGAGACCATCATGTTGTTGCAGTTCCCGCGCCATTCAGATCCATCAGATTCTCGAATGCCGCCGCCAACCGACTGGCTCACCTCATGAGCTTCGCTGGGCGCATGCTGTTTGCGCTGCATTCCACAAGGAGGAACACTCATGCAATGGAACACTGTCAGCCCTTATGCGAAAGTACGCATGAAGCGCAAGGGAATCACCCTGGATGCCTTGCGCCATCTGCTCGCCCATGGCGAGATACAGCCCTTGGGCGACGGGGTTCGCCTGGTTTGCCTGTGCACGCCCGCGCCCGCCCCCCTGCGGCATCCGGCGCGTCGTGGCACGCTCTATGCCTTGGTGGATGCGGGCGGGGACGTGATCGCCGTAGATCATCGCGTCCGGCGGGACATGCGCCCCGCCTCTCCGACGACACCTCCTGCCATGGGCTGACGGCGTCCGCAACACGCACGACAAGAAAAGCGACCGGGGCACGCTCCCTGTGCATCACGCGCGCGCGCCATGAAAGAGCCTCGGCAGGGCGCCCCATCTCCGCCTCTTCTTGCGGCTCAGGTGATAGGCGGTTTCGCGTACGAGGGCGGCGATCAGTTCCACGTCCGCCTCTGCTTGCAGATCTGCGACACTGCCCTTCTGGCCGGTCGTAGCGATGCGGATGTCGTCGCCGTCGCGTTCCACCGCGGCTTCGGCACCGCAGTGGCGGCAGAAGACATGGTCACCGGTCCGGTGATGGCGGCGCACCACAATAATCGGGCCGCACATCGGACATTCTTGGAGTGGGATCCCGGGCTCGCTGTGTCCAACGATCGAGGCGAGCATCCCCGCCCCGCCGAGTTCCAAGAACAACATGCCGAGGGTCGTATCGAACTGTGTCCCGAGGTTATCCTTGATGATGCCCAACGCCTTGGCAATTGGCATGCCGCGGCGATAAGGGCGCGTGCTGGTCATCGCGTCGAACGCATCGCAGATGCCGACGATCCGCGCGTCAATGGGAATGGACAGCCCGCTGAGGCCATGCGGATAGCCATTGCCGTCAGGGGTCTCGTGATGGGACATGACCGCTGCGCGGGCCAGATCGGCAAGAGGATGCTGCGCCAGCAAGCGACTCCCGATTTCCGGATGCGTCTTGACGAGCGCGTATTCGTCGTCAGTGAGCCGGCCCGGCTTATTGAGGATGGCATCCGGCACGCCCACCTTCCCGAGGTCGTGCAGGAAGCCCCCGATGGCAATTCGCGCCACATCGGTATCGGGAAGCCCATGTTTCGCCGCCAGGAGGCGGCTGAACTGGGCTACGCGCCAAAGGTGGCCGCCGGTATAAGGGTCGCGAGCCTCGACGAGCGAGGCAAGGACGTAAAGACTCCTAAGCAGTTCCTCGATGTAGTCCATGGTTATCCGTCGTTGTTGTCGGTGATTCGTCGATCACGATCGCTCAGGCGTTATCGGGAACGAAACGCAGCGCGATATCGTTATCGCGGTCCTTGAGGCCAGTTGGCCCAGGTCCGCCCTCGAAGAGATGACCTTGCCCCCATGGCGTCCGGTGCGGGGCAAGATGAGTTCGAAGTCCGACTTGACGCCGTCGGGCCCCGGCCGGACGGCCCAAAAGCGCGACCCACCGGCCCTGCTGTCGAGCTTGAACCTTGAGGGGAACAGCGCGAGGCCGCAGGCCGCGCGCCCGAACAGCGCCTTGCGCGCCTCGCGGTTGGGGCCGCGGGTCAAGGGATACCTCCCCCCATCCCGCTGCAGGACGTGGCGTTGCCCTGGGGCTGCGCGCCTGCGCCACCCGGCGTCCGTCCTCGCAATTATCGCGCGGCGGCGCCAGCCGGGTAGCATGAGGCGAGCGGGCCACGTCCAGCGCGATGACTGGTTTCCGAATCAGGGTTTGTCCGTTCATGGCAGTACCTCCATGACCCCTAATTCGTGCGCAATCGCCAAATGGTTACACGGAACTGTTCGGAAAACGCCGCGTTCGTCGGGAGTCGCGTCTATGCGGAGGAAACGGTCACCAGCGCAACAGCCGCTCCCCGAGCAACGCGCCAATGGCCGTCGGAATCAGGATTCCGAGCAGATACCAGCATCCAACGAAGGGGAGGCCCAGCTCCGGGCAATGCAAGCAGTAGACCACCGCCCCGACGGCGCCGGACAAGAAGCCCGCAGCCGCGCCTGCGAGGCGTAGTCTTGTCGGCGCCAGGCCTTTCATCGCCCAGACAACGCATACAAACACCGGGATAGAGAGCATGGCGATAAGGAACGGGCAGACCTTCCATGTCTGACCAAAAAAGGCTTCCACGCGCTCTGCCGGGGTCGATGTGATCAGCACGAAGATGCCGGCCGACCACATCGCCAGTACCGGGATCGCCAGCACGACCGGCAGTCGCCCAAGGCCGACGCCGGGCCGCGCGAGCCGCGGGACCGCCACTAGGCTGACACCGGCGAGCGCGGCCACGAACACGAGTTTCGCCCAGAAGTTGGGCAGCCGCGTGTATTCTGCAAGTTCCGGATTCAAGCCAATCGTGAGCCGCATCAGCAACGCCGCGCACAGCCCGCCCACGCCGAGGGCCAGTGCAAAGCGCCGCGCCCCCAGATCGGTCTTCACGGGACCCGCCTCGCAGGCCAGCAGTTCGATGAGATCGTCGGTCTTCATGCGTCATCCCTGATCTTCGCGGCAAGCGCCTTGAGGCCACGGTGGATCCCCACCTTGATGGCCGATTCGGACATCCCTGTCAGGGCGGCCGTTTCCGCCACCGATCGACCTTCTAACTTCACATGCACGATGGGCAGGCGCTGCCGATCGGGAAGTCTATCCAGCAGCTTGGCGAGGTCCCGCCGCGCCTCCGCCGCGTCGCTATCCGCGGAGGAAAAGAGATCTCGATCGTCGCCCAGAGGGTCCGTCAGCATTTCCCGACCAGCGCGTCGGCGCAGGAGATCCACGAGCTTGAACTTCGCAATGGCATAGACCCATGCCGTCAATGGTTGTTGCACGTCATATGTGTGACGCTGGTTGTGAACCGCGAGAAGGGTTTCCTGCACAAGGTCTTCCACCTCATCCGGCAGCCCGCCAAGGCGTTTCCTCAAATAAGCACGCAAGTGGCTGCTCAATTCCTTGAGAAACGACGGGTAAGCATCAGCATCGCCCGCGAGCGCGAGAACAAAAAGCCCCCTCAGGCGCTCCTCGCCCGCGCTCAGCCGTTCTTGGTGATCTCGTCGCTGCATCAGCATGTTGTGGTTGTCATAGGCAAGAAGTGTACACGGACCACCTAGCGAACACGATTATGCACGATGCTGTAACCAATTCCCATCCGCAAACGAATTAGGGCTCAGACACATGAATATTCGACAAGGACCCAATCATTGTCGCAGCGAAACATGGACACAGCCTATGCGGCTCGCCGGCGGATCGGCCCAGGTTGCCCGCGATTGCCCTCAAGGCGCGGCTCAATCGCCATCAGGCCACCCCAGGATCCGCTGGTGGGCTGACGCAAGCGCCAAAGCAGACCGACGCCCGAAGGAAAGGAACAGATTCACGAGCTTTTGGAACAGGGCCGATGCCGTCAACCCCAAGTTGAATCGGATCCCGACGGACAAGGACAAAGCGCCCTGCGCCCCGGACCGATCAAACGCGCATGACATTGCAGGCGAAAACGCCAATCCAGGCGCGCCGAGCAGCCCCCCTTGAGCCCGCATGCGGCACCCGTCCGGGGGGCTTGTGGACGTCTTCGCGTGATCCAGGCGAGGCGCCGGCAGCCCCCGTGGCGCCACCTGCACGTGGCAGCGATGTCAGGGGCACAGGGATGTGATGGAGACTGGTTTGTTTTCCCGTTGTTCAACCCACCAAGAAGGAGTAAACGCATGAAAAGGCTGTTGAGTGTGGTATTGGCAGGAAGCATCTCCCTTGCCACCGCCGGCGCATACGCGGGTATGATGAAGCACGAGGGAATGGCGATGACGCACACCGCCATGCAGAAAAACGGCATGGCCCATGCGCGGATGACGCGACCTCTGAAGAAACACATGATGAAGAAGCATGAGATGCGCATGGGCACCATGAAGCAAAGCGCCATGCGCCGTGGCGCAATGGCGAAGTAATCTCGTGTGGCGGTGCGGCGTGCCGCACCGCCACACCGCGATGCTCGCCAGGAAGGCACGTTGTTCCTCACCCTCAGCGCGCCGGGAATCGGGGGCGCCGCGGCGCACACACGCACGAGTCCATCAGGCGCCCGCCGATGGCCCTCTTCCGCTGCAAAGCGACCCCACCACAAATGGCCTAATATATAAGTAATATGTTGATTATGTGTGAATATATATGGCCGTGTCGGGCGACAGTCCCAGGTACGCACGGCGGGAAAGAATGGCGCGGAGGCCGGAGGCGTCCTAGAGAGTTGACCTATGGCTGCCCCGCAGTAGAATGGCGTGATTATGGCTTACGACGAGACCTTAAGGAACGCCAAGACTGGCTGATGCGCGCTGCGTTGCGACCGGCGCGAGTGGGTTGTGACCCCGGCGATTTCCTTGGTGGAGGGACCCGGCCTTTGACCGCAGGAAATCTCCTCAGGTGTGGGGCGAGGCAAAGGCACCATAGGGCGCGAGGGAATGAGGCGCGAACAGCCGCCCTGCTCTGTTGGTCTGGCGGAGCGCGCCGCTCGCGTCCCGGCTACCCGAGAGCGATCGACGCCAGAAGCTCGCTGCGCGGGAACGGCGTGCTTGTCCTTGCTGGTTCATCACAACCGTCTGGCATCGACGGATGACGCGAGCAGCCATGTCGCATCGCTCGGCATAGCCCCGGGCAATGATGCCATCGAGGGTAGATTGTGACGAGAGGACGGGCTCAAACGATGGGAAGCTTGAGAAAGAAGCTCAGGCACCGATGGGGCGCTCTGACCGAGATGATCGGATCGGGGCTCGCGGCAAGCCTTATCGCCATCCTCGCGGCCAGCATGGTGGCCATCGCCGCCTCGCTTTGGTTCATCCACGCCGCGCCGCCGTCGACCGTGACCATCACGAGTGGTCCGGCAGGCAGCATCTTCCAGCGAAATGCCGAGCGCTATCAGAAGATACTCGCCCGTAGCGGTATTCGGCTCAAGATCCTGACTTCGAAGGGCTCGCTGGAAAATCTCACCCGCCTGAATGACCCGCGCTTCCACGTGGATATCGGGTTCGTGCAGACAGGTCTTGCCGCCGGCATGAACGTCGATCGACTGGTGTCTCTCGGCAGCATTGCCTACGAGCCCCTGCTCGTGTTCTACCGCGGAGGCCCCGCGGTGAGCAGTGTTTCCGACCTCAAGGGCCGCCGCATCGCGGTGGGCCCGGTGGGGAGCGGCACCCGGACGCTTGCGCTGGAGATCCTCAAACTGAACGGCATCACCCCAGGCGGCACGACGCAGCTTCTCGCGCTCGACGGACGGGCAGCCGCCGACGCCTTGATCGAGGGACGCATCGATTGCGCGTTCCTGATGGGGGAATCGGCCTCCCCCGCCATCTTGCGCGAGCTTCTCCATTCCCCGGGCATCGATCTCATGGACTTCCGCCAAGCCGACGCCTACACACGCCGGTTCGATTATCTGAACAAGCTCGTCGTACCGATGGGCGTCATTGACTTTGGCAAAAACATCCCCGCCCATGACATTCACCTCATCGCACCCACCGTTGAGCTGGTGGCGCGCGCCGGGCTGCACCCCGCGCTCTCCGACCTCCTGATCGACGCCGCAAGGCAGGTGAACGGCCGCGCCACGGTGCTGCAGCGCCGCGGAGAGTTCCCGGCACCCCTGGGCGACGAGTTCCGCATCAGCAGCGATGCGCTCCGCTACTATAAATCGGGCAAAAGCTTCCTCTACAGCGCCCTCCCCTTCTGGGTGGCGAGTCTTGTCGATCGCGTCCTGGCAGTGCTCGTGCCCATCATGGTCCTGCTGATTCCGAGCTTCAAAATTCTTCCCGCATTGTATTCGTGGCGCATCAAGTATCGGATCTACCACTGGTACGGCGCCTTGCTCGACCTCGAACGCGACCTTCACGCCGGTGCCGCGCGGCGCGACAGCTTGCTCAGGCGCCTGGACGCCATTGAGGAGGCGGTCAATCGGATGAAAATCCCCGTCGCCTTCGCGGATCAGCTCTATGTGTTGCGCGACAACATTCGTTTCGTCCGCGAGCGCATCGCAGAAGCCTCGGATACCGGCCCCCAACCCGCCGCGACCAGCTAGCCGGTCTTTAACAACTTAGCCCCTGATTTCCCGGTTTTTGGCGGGTCGACGGCCCGCAAACCCGCATGGCTGCGTCGGGCGATCGCGGAAATCGTTTTGTAGTGCCATAATATTTATCGCTTG
>JAJYKK010000077.1 GCA_021788645.1 Pseudomonadota bacterium | reverse complement strand
GCTCGAGCCCTTCGCTGAGCCCACGGCCGCCATGAACGCCTCGTCTTATCGCGGCCGTTTCGCCCCATCGCCGACCGGGCGCCTTCACTTCGGTTCGCTGGTCGCCGCCGTGGGCAGCTACCTTTGCGCGCGCGCGGCATCCGGCGAGTGGCTGGTCCGCATCGAAGATCTCGATCCGCCAAGGGAAGTTGCCGGGGCTGCGGATGACATTCTGCGGACCCTTGCCCGCCTGGGCCTGGAATGGGACGCGCCCGTGCTCTACCAGAGCGACCGCCAAGAGGCTTACGCCGCCGCGCTCGACGACCTGCATCGGCGCGGGTTGATCTACCCGTGCGGCTGCGCTCGGCGCGATCGGGCAAAATCCCACGGAAAGGCAATTTATCCCGGCACGTGCCGTAACGGCCTGCCGGCGGGCCGCGAGGCGCGGGCCTCGCGCGTGCGGGTGCGCGATGAATCCATTGCGTTTCAGGATGCGGTGCAAGGCACGGTCTGCCAGAACTTGGCCGCCGCGGTGGGCGACTTCGTCCTGCGGCGCGCGGACGGATGGGTGGCCTACCAGCTTGCGGTGGTGGTCGACGATGCCTATCAGGGGATGACCGATGTCGTGCGCGGCGCCGATCTTCTCGACTCGACCCCGCGCCAGATCTATTTGCAGCGGCAACTGGGGTTGCCGACGCCGCGGTATCTGCACCTCCCCGTGGCCGTGAATGCCCAGGGGCAGAAGCTTTCCAAGCAGACCCTGGCGGCGCCCGTCGACTCGGATGACGGTGTCGCCGTGCTCATGGAAGTGTTGCGCTTTCTTGGCCATGCCCCGCCGGCCGAGCTGCGCCACGCGGGGCCTGCTGTCTTTTGGCGCTGGGCGGTGAGCCATTGGAACCCCGCCCGCATCCCGCGGCTTGCCATGATCGGCGCCCCGCGGCCCCCGCCTTGACCGGCGTCGGACGCGACTCGCGGCAGGTCGGCGCGCCAGCCTGGGATGATGGGAAAACTGTATTTGTAATCAGGCTGTGCGGGGGGGAATGCATTGTTCTATACTTGTCGAAAATAATGACAACAGCGTCGACACTATGACCACTTCCCTTCATGGGGGGCCCAGAAGGGACGGATGGAGCGGACTATGTTGCACCTGTTTGGGTTTTTGATGCTGGGTACCGTGCTGTTCGTGCTGGTCACCGCATAGTGGCTGGTGTGCTGTTCGGGGCGGCATCGCGCCCCAGAGCGGGCTTCGGTTCGCCGTGAGCAGCCGCGAAGGCGTTGCCGGCGGCCTTGACGGAAACGGCTTGCGGCGCGGTCGCCCGTGCGGATCTTCCAACGGGCCGGTTGATGCGTGCGGGACCAGAGGCGGCGCGATTGGATAGTTTGCAGCGGTTCGTGTTCGAGGCCGCGCCGGTGCGCGGGGAGATCGTCCACCTTGAGGCGACTTGGCGAGCCGTGCTCGAGCGCCATCCCTATCCCCCTTCCCTGTCGGCATTGCTGGGGGAGTTGATGGCCGCGGCCGCGCTTTTGTCGGCGACAATCAAGTTTTCCGGTTCGATGATCATGCAGCTCTACGGCACCCGCGCCGTCAAGCTGGTCGTGGTCGAATGCACGAGCCAAGGGACGATGCGGGCCACGGCGAAGTGGGAGGGCGAGGTGCCTTCCGGCGCGCTGGCCGACATCCTCGGCGAAGGCCGGTTCGTCATCACGCTGGATTCTCAGGAGCCGTCCACCCAGGCCTATCAGGGCATCGTGGCGCTGGAAGGTGACTCGGTCGCCGAGGTTCTGGAAAACTATATGCGCCGCTCGGAGCAGCTCGACACCTCGATCCGGCTGGCGGTGGATGGGGACCATGCGGCCGGCATGATGCTGCAGCGCCTGCCGGGCGAAAGCCCTGATCCCGATGCGTGGAATCGCGCGGTGCGCCTCGGGGCAACGATCACCACGCAGGAATTGCTGGGTCTCGCGGCGCCCGAAATCATCCGCCGCCTTTTCCATGAGGAAGATATTCGCCTGTTCGATCGCACGCCGGTGAGCTTCCGGTGCTCGTGCTCGCCCGAACGCGTGGCCAACATGCTGAGGATGTTGGGGCGCGAGGAGGTGCAGGCGATCATCGCGGAGCAGGGCAAGGTCGACGTGCGATGCGAGTTCTGCAATCGGGGATACGCGTTCGACGCCGTAGACGCGACGCAACTCTTCGCGGCGCCAATCCCCCTGCCGGCCTCCTCGACGCTGCACTGACGGCAGCTCCGCGGGGGTTCTTGTGGTCCCCTTTCTGGAGCATTGCCCATGCGCGACGACCCTGACAGGCTTCGCATCGACAAATGGCTGTGGGCCGCGCGTTTCTTCAAGACGCGCGCGGCGGCGGCACAAGCTTGCGAGGCAGGTAAGGTCAAGGCGGACGGCGAGAGGGTGAAGCCGGCCAAGACCGTTCAGGTGGGCCGAACGCTTTCCATTCGCATCGGCCCCTACGAATATGGGGTAGTGGTGCGGGCCCTGTCCGACGTCCGCGGACCTGCGGCCCAGGCCGCACGGCTGTACGAGGAAACCGAGGCGAGCCGGCAGGCGCGCGAGGCACTGGCCTTGCAGCTGAAAGCCGACCGGGCCAGCGCGGGCACCGCCAAGGGACGGCCGACCAAGAAGGCGCGTCGTCAAATCATTCGTTTCATCGGGGCTTGATCGCGGGGAAGGCGACCGGGAGGCAGCGCCGGCCCTGGGAGGGGGACGCGCCGTCGATTCACTCCGCAGGAAGGCCGCGCGGGAGCGGGTGCGAGAGGACGCGCGATCGCGGAGCGCCAGGCAACCTCGGCAGACGCGGTGCCCCGCCACAAGGGGGCGGACGAGCACTCCCCGAATGCGCGAAGCGAGAGGCTATTTCTCCTTGATGCGCTTGCGTGCCACCATGCGTGAACCGTAGTAGCTCCGCATCGCGTCTTCGTTGATGAGGTTCTGGCTGGGGCTGCCGCGGGAGACGCCCTTGCGCGCCTCTTGCCAAGGCGCTTCCTCGTGGGTCATCTCCTCCAGTTTCTTGGCGGAGTATTGCCCATAGACGTCCCACACCTCGTCGAGGAAGTTGTTGGTGTCGTGGTCAAGGGTCGGCGCGCTCGACTTCACTTCGTCCAGCGGGATCGGATTCCAGGACAGATGGCGGAACCGCTCATAGACCGGACGACACACCGGCCCGTGCAACCACGCTTCGATCTTATGCTTGAACAGGGGTTTCCCGAACATGGCCAAGTGCCAAGCTTGGGCATAGTAGACCAGCTTTTGCAACTTGAGGTGGGTGATGTGGTCCCCCGCCTCGGGATCCACCCGGAGGATGAAGTAATCCGCTACCGCGTCTACTGATACGGCCATTAGACGTCTCCTTTTGGAACTTGATCACGACGCGTGACGAGTGTACGCGCGTTATGTTTCAGTGAGATGAGACCTGTGTTACGGTTGTTTGCCGCGCGCATGGTCGGCCAGCCCCGGAATCCGTGCCCTTCTGAAAAAATGCGCCCTCCCTTGCCCGGTCCACCGCAAGGCAGGAAGAGTCTCGTCCCTTTCCCGGAAGGTGCAGCCACCGAAATCACTGCCGCCAAGGGTCTTCCGTATGGGGATGTGGGTAGCCGTTGGGGCGTCTGATGCGCGCCCGGCGACACCCGATGCCTGGACACCCAGCGCGCTTGACTGAGAAATACAGCGGAATGGACTTCTTCATCTACGCGAACCGCTGTACAAGCCGCGGTGCCAAACAATCTGTAATCAATATAGACACCGGGGAGGCGAATGCAAAGGCTATTTCGCGGAAAACCGCCGTGGATGCGCGTTTTCGAACTTATCGAGGCTCGGGTGGCAGACCTTTTTTGCCCACGGGCGGCGCGGCCAGCCGGTCAGAATATGCTAGCATCGAAAGTATTTTTTTGCGGGGCCATTGCCGGTTTGGGAGGCATCGGTGGATCGAAGGCACTTGCAGAGGCGATGTTCCGCCCGCGGAGACGGTTGTGATCCCGGCGCCGCGCCGGATGGGGCCGTCGTGATTCTTGTGCATGGACTCTGGATGAGGGGCTGGGTGCTGGGGCTTCTGCGTCGGCGCTTGGCGCGTTGCGGGTTGGCCGCGAAGATTTTTTCCTACCCCAGCGTGCGGGAGCCGCTCGACGCGGCCGCCGAGCGCCTCGCGCAGTTCGCGGCTGACTTGCCGGAACGGCCGCTGCACTTTGTCGGCCATAGTCTTGGGGGGCTCGTTGTGCTGCGCCTGCTGCGCCATCATCCCGAATACCGGAGCGGCCGTGTGGTGCTGCTGGGCACGCCCCTGCAGGGCAGCCGCGTGGCGCGGCGCCTGGGGCACGCTGTTTGGCTCAGGGGGGTGCTGGGGCCCCACGCGGAGGCCTTGGCCCGGCCGGTCCCGCAGGCAGACACCGATTGGATCGGGCGGGGGACGGGCCTTGCGATGATTGCCGGCACGCGAGCGGTCGGCATCGGACGCTGGGTGACGAGACTTCCGCGGCCCAACGATGGGACCGTGGCCGTGGCCGAGACCGCATTCCCGGCCCCGCATGCGCGACGGCTTCTGCCGATCAGCCATACGGGAATGCTCCTGTCGCGTGCCGTGGCGCAGTGCATTTGCGCGTTTCTCAAGGACGGGCGTTTTTCGGGCACGGGGGCGGCAAACAGGCGGCCTTGCCGCCGATGACGGTGTTCGCGGCGCATCATGGCGGCGCCCGTGTGAAGGGCAGGGTTAGAACAGTTGAATTCGTAGTTGCTCTTTCGTGCGCTTTAGTGTACATTATGAGTATGTCTCGCAAAATGGTCAGCATCCACGAAGCCGCCGAGTTCCTGGGTGTCGCGGCGCAAACGCTGCGGCGCTGGGAGCGCGAGGGCAAACTCATCCCGGACGAACGCACGCCGGGCGGGCGGCGGCGTTATGACCTGGCGCGGCTGCGGCCTGAGCAGTTTCACGCGCCCGAAGCGGCGCGGCGCACCATCGCCTACGCCCGCGTGTCCAGCCACGACCAGAAGGACGATCTGGAGCGGCAGAAGCAAGTGCTCGAACTCTACTGTGCCCGGCAGGGCTGGATGTTCGAGGTTATCGCCGATCTCGGCTCCGGCATGAACTACCACAAGAAAGGACTCAAGCGCCTGCTGGACGCGATCATCCGTGGTGAGACCGGACGGCTGGTCATCACGCACAAGGACCGGCTGCTGCGCTTCGGCGCGGAACTGGTGTTCGCTATCTGCGAAGCCAAAGGCGTCGAGGTCGTGATCCTGAACCAGGGCGAGGACACGACGTTCGAGGAAGACTTGGCGAAGGACGTGCTGGAGATCATCACCGTGTTTTCGGCCCGGCTGTACGGTAGCCGCTCACGCAAGAACCAGAAGCTGCTCGACGGCGTGAAGGCCGCCGTGGAGGCGTCGCAATGCTGATCGCCCATCGCATCGCGCTCGACCCGAACAATGTGCAGGCGACGTACCTGGCTCGCGCGGCGGGCACGGCGCGCTTCGCCTACAACTGGGCGCTCGCCGAGTGGAAGCGCCAGTACGAGGCATGGAAGCAGGACAAGAGCCTGCACAAGCCGTCGCAGATGTCGTTGCGCCGCCAGTTGAACGCCGTCAAGCGCGAACAGTTCCCGTGGATGCTGGAAGTCACCAAGAACGCGCCACAGATGGCGATCATCCAGTTGGGCCAGGCGTTCCAGAACTTCTTTGCGGGCCGCGCCCGCTATCCCATCTTCCGCAAGAAGGGCGTTCACGACCGTTTCACCCTCACCAACGACCAGTTCGACATCGACGGTTCACGCATTCGCATCCCCAATTTGGGCTGGGTGCGCATGCGTGAGACGTTGCGCTTTAACGGCAAGATCATGTCGGCCACGGTCTCCCGTATGGCCGACAAGTGGTTCGTCTCCATTGCCGTGGACACGCCCAACAGTTCCCACCTGCCCAAAGCCGAAAACCAAGGCGTGGTCGGTGTCGATCTGGGCGTGTCGGCCCTGGCGACGCTCTCGACGGGAGAACCCCCAATCCCTGGCCCGAAGCCCCACAAGGCGCTGCTGGACCGCTTGCGCAGGCTCTCGCGGAGTCTATCCCGCAAGCAAAAGGGATCGGCCAATCGCCGCAGGGCCAGGGCCAAGCTGGCGAAGCTGCACGCTCGAATCGCCGCCATTCGCTCCGACGCTCTGCACAAGCTCACGACGGACCTCACGCGCCGCTTTCACACCATCGGCATCGAGGACCTGAACGTGCGCGGCATGATGGCGAACCGGCATCTGGCCCGTTCCATTGCCGACATGAGCTTCTTCGAGTTCAGGCGGCAACTGGAATACAAGGTGGCGATGCGCGGCGGCGTGGTGATGGTGGCGGATCGCTTCTATGCCAGTAGCAAGACGTGCTCGGCGTGCGGGCACAAGCTGGACTCGTTGCCGCTGTCGGTGCGCGAGTGGACGTGCCCGGCCTGCGGCGTGGTCCATGACCGCGACGTGAACGCCGCGATCAATCTGAAAAACATGGCCGTGAGTTCCACGGTTGCAGCCTGTGGAGAGGAAGGCTCTGGCGTGCGTCGCAAGACGCGCGTGAAACCGGCCTCTGCGAAGCAGGAAGTCAGCTTTGTTCCTGTTTAGGCAGGAATGAGCAAGTCTGATGGAACGGCTTTATCTTGCGAGAGGTGATGGACATGGAAACCCGATATCTCTTCCCGTTTGTGTTCCTCGTCTGCGCGCTGTTGCTGGCGTCCGCGCTGTATCTGCAGGACACCCGCGGGCTGATGCCTTGCGCGTTGTGCGTTGCCCAACGCATCGCCTACTGGCTGCTGGGGCTCTGGGCGCTGGCCGCCTTCCTGCACCGCCCGCGTGGCATGGGCTCGCGAATCTATAGCGGTGTTCTGGTCGCCGGTGCCGCCGCCGGCCTGTCGGTGGCGCTGCGCCAACTCTGGCTCATCCACCATCCGGGCTTCCTGTGCGGCATCAGTCCTGAGGATCGCCTGATCAACGCGTTGCCCCTGGCCCGCTGGTGGCCGGGCATGTTCGTGGCGAGCGGCAGCTGTTCGGCGGTGCGCTGGACGTTTCTCTCGCTCAGCATGCCGGACTGGTCGGCCGTCTGGTTTGCCCTCATCGCCGCCGTGGCGGCGGCTGCCTTCCGGTCCCACCCGCGGCGGCGCGCGATGGGGAAGTGAACGCATGGATCAATCGTTTTCGCGCCGCTTCTGCGTCGCGCCCATGATGGATTGGACGGATCGCCACGAGCGCTACTTTCTTCGCCTGATCAGTCGCCATGCCTGGCTTTATACGGAGATGGTCACCACCGGCGCGCTTCTCCGAGGCGATGCGGCCCGCCATCTGGCCTTCGATGAGCGTGAGCACCCCGTCGCGCTTCAGCTGGGGGGGGCCGATCCCCATGCGCTGGCGTGCTCGGCCCGGATGGCGGAAGACAAGGGATACGATGAAGTCAACCTCAACGTGGGCTGCCCCAGCGATCGCGTACAGACCGGCCGCTTCGGGGCCTGCTTGATGGCCGAACCCGAGCTGGTCGGCGACTGCGTGGCGGCCATGCGGGCGGCGGTCCGGCTGCCCGTCACGGTGAAGACGCGCATCGGCATCGATGCGCAGGACTCCTACGAATCTCTGGCGCACTTCGTTCGAACGGTCGCACGGGCGGGATGCGAGACCTTCATCATCCATGCCCGCAAGGCATGGCTCAAGGGGTTGAGCCCAAAGGAGAACCGTGAGGTTCCGCCATTGCGCTATGACGTTGTCTATCGACTCGGGCAGGATTTCCCCGGCCTGGAGATCGTCTTGAACGGCGGCATTACGACCCTTCAGCAGGCCGCCGACCATTTGCGTCAGGTCGACGGCGTGATGCTGGGGCGCGAGGTCTACCACAACCCCTATATCCTGGCCGGCGTCGACCGTCTCCTCTACGGCGACGATGCGCCCGCACCCTCGCGGCATGCGGTGCTCGAGCAGTTCCTACCCTATGCCGAGCGGATGGCGGCCGCCGGCGTTCCCCTGACCAGCATGACCCGCCATGTTCTGGGTCTTTTCCATGGCATCCCGGGAGCCCGGACATTTCGTCGCGCGCTGAGCGGATCGGGGTGCGGCGGTGCAACGGCGGCCGCGCTGCTGCGAGAAGCCGTGCGGCAGTTGCCGCCGGCGGCTTGAGCCGGTGAGGAACCCCTTGCTTCGCGCCTTGGCCGTCGTCTGATATGATCCCGGCCTGACGGCGCCCGCAGGCCCGGGCCAGTGTCCGGAAGGGCCGTCACGGGCCCGCCGGGGGAGGCGGTGCCTTGCGTTCGCTGTTCGATGATGGCACAAGGGAAACACTGATTTATTCCCGCCCCCGCACAGACCAAACCTGAGATAATAGTGGAAACCCCAAGTCGGAGTGGAATACCTGTGCAAACGAGCTTTTCTGAACTTGAGTACGCCGCGAAGAAGAAGCAGACGCGGCGCGACCGTTTCTTGGCGGACATTGAAGCGGTGACACCTTGGCCGGCGCTGGCGGCGGCGATTGATCCGTTCTATCCCAGAAACGAAGGGCCCGGCCGGCCGACGATCGGGCTGGGACGGATGTTGCGGATGTACGTGGTTCAGAATTGTTTCGGGTTCTCCGACGAGGGTATTGAGGACGCGATCTACGACAGCCAGGCGATTCGCCGGTTTGTGGGCGTCGACCTGAGCCGCGAGAAGGCCCCCGACGCCACGACTCTGCTGAAGTTCCGCCGCCTGCTGGAGGAACACCAGCTCACCGATTCCATTTTCAGCGCCATCAACGCGCACCTGGCCGAGAAGGGCCTGTTTCTGCGGCAAGGCACAGTGGTGGACGCCACGATCATCGCCGCCCCGCCCTCTACCAAGAACGGGACTGGCAAGCGCGATCCCGACATGCATCAGGCCAAAAAGGGCAATCAATGGCACTTCGGGATGAAGGCCCATATTGGCGTCGATGCGGCATCTGGCCTCACCCACACGGTGATCGGCACCGCCGCGAACGTCAGTGATGTCACGCAAGCCCAATCCCTGCTGCATGGTGATGAGACCGACGTCTTCGGCGACGCGGGCTACCAGGGAGTGGAGAAGCGAGAGGAGAACCTGGAGGTTCCGGTGACTTGGCATATCGCCATGAAACGGAGCGTACGCAAGGTTCTGGCCAAGGATGCCGAAGGAGAATGGATGGAGCGGCTGGAACACGCCAAGGCGAGCATCCGGTCCAAGGTGGAGCATCCCTTCCATGTCGTGAAGAACCTGTTCCGCCATCGCAAGACCCGTTACCGGGGGATGGCCAAGAACACCGCCCAGCTGCTGACGCTCTTCGGCTTGGCCAATCTGGTGCTCGCGCGCAAGTGGTTGTTGGCGCCAGACACCCAAATTGCGTCCTGAAATCAGGAAACAGGGGGAAACCGCCCCAAACAGCACCATTTCGGGTTTGAAAGCGACCCGATGTCGGGAATTTCTGCTCAAGAAATAGGGAGCCATGATCTTTTGGCCTCGGCCCCGACTGGCGGGGTATTTGTTCAGCGCTTCCCAAGGACTGAAGCCGCGTGCCGACTGGAGTGCCCATGCCCGACGGGGAAAAAGATGCGCCGTTGTACGACAGGCTGCTTGCCCGCGGCATGGTCGCGGTGCTGGTTGCGCAGTTCGTATCCGCCTTTGCCGACAATGCCCTCTTTGTCGCGGGCATCGCCTCGCTCAAGACGCTGCCGCACGGGGTCGAACTGACCTCTGCGCTGCAGGAGGTCTTCGTCGTCGCCTACATTCTGCTTGCACCCTTCGCCGGCCCGTTCGCCGACGCCTTGCCCAAGGGACGCGTGATGCTGCTGTCCAACGCCCTGAAGTTGGTCGGGGCGGGGATGATGCTGACACGGTTCGGCACATTGGCGGGCTACAGTATCGTGGGCATCGGCGCGGCCGCCTACTCGCCCGCCAAGTATGGCATCCTGGCGCAGTTCTACGCGCCCGACAAGCTCGTCCAGGCCAACGGACTGCTCGAGAGCTCCACCATCGTGGCGATCCTGCTGGGCGTGCTTGCCGGCGGCATCGTGGCCGACCATTCGTTGTCCGCGGCATTCGAATTCGTGCTCGCGCTTTATTTCGCGGCCGGCGTGGTGAATTTGGCCATCCCGCGGGTACGCGTCGAGCGGCCCCTGCATCGCGGTGCCATGGGCGCAGCCGTGTGGGCCTTCTGGGGCGTGACGAAAAGGCTTTGGCAAAACCCCGATGCCCGTTTCAGCATGCTCGGCACGAGCACCTTCTGGGGGACAGGCACCACGCTCAGGCTCATGCTTTTTGCCTGGGTCCCGGCGGCGCTTGCGATCCGTAACAACGAGATGCCCTCCCTCATGATGGCGGTCGTCTCGGTTGGCATCATAGCGGGCGCCGCGCTCGCGGGCTGGCACGTCAACCTGGCACGCGCGAACCGGGCCTTGCTCGGCGGCCTCCTGGTCGGGCCGCTGCTGATCGTCTTGTCGACGGTGCACACGCTGGCTCTGGCCTTGGCCGTCTTGGCCCTGCTCGGACTTTGCGGCGGGGTGTTCGTGATCCCGCTCAACGCGCTGCTCCAGGATCGGGGGCACCGCTTGGTGGGCGCCGGCCACGCGCTCGCCATCCAGAACTTCGCGGAAAACAGCGCGATGTTGCTGTTCGTCGGGTTCTACACGTCGATTTCGCGTCTCGGATGGCCGGTCGCTCGCGTCGTCGCCGTGTTCGGCGCAGTGGTGCTGGTCGCGACCGCGTGGCTGGCCGTCCGCAGGCTCGCGGCCTCTCGGGGCTAAGGCGGGACCGATGATCCGCGCGGCCCGAGCGGCATGCCATGGGGCCGACACTGGGGTGCATCCATGAACACGTTCGCATCACGTCTCGTCGCTTGGCAAAAATGCCACGGCCGCCATGCGCTGCCTTGGCAGCAAACGGCGGATCCCTACAAAATCTGGGTCTCCGAGATCATGCTGCAGCAGACCCAGGTCGCAACCGTGCTCGCGTACTACGAGCGCTTTCTCGCGCGTTTCCCCCAGGTCGCCGAACTCGCGCGTTCGCCCCTTGACGAGGTGCTCTCCTGCTGGAGCGGGCTAGGATATTATTCGCGAGCGCGCAACCTGCACCGTGCCGCAGTCTTCATTTGCGAGCGGCATGGGGGGATCTTCCCGCGCGCCCCCGTCGACATCCTCGCCTTGCCGGGCGTGGGCCGCTCGACTGCCGCCGCGATCGGCGTGTTTGCCTTCGGCGCGCGGGCAGCCATCCTCGATGGCAACGTGAAGCGGGTGCTCGCCCGCCATGCCGG
>JAJYKK010000016.1 GCA_021788645.1 Pseudomonadota bacterium | reverse complement strand
GGAAGGCAGGCGCGAAGGCGACAAGTTTTACCGTGCCAACGGGGACGTTCTCCAAGCCGACCACAACGCTGCTCTGAACGTGCTGGCGCGATTAGACGATTGCGAGATTTCTCGCTTCACTCCCTACAAGGAAGTGCGTCGAATCCTGCTTGCTCGTTCTCCGGCGCAACTGAGCGTCAAGAGGGTCGAGTTGGGCACGAAAGTGCGTCAACCGACTGCGGATAAATCCCATGCGCAGATATGCGCAACTTTTTAGGAACAGAATGCATATGCTGATCGGCGAACTCGCCAAGCGCACCGGCTGCGATCGGGAGACCATCCGGTACTATGAACGGGAGGGGATCCTGGCACAACCGCCGAGAACGGCTGGAGGTTACCGTGTCTATACCGCGGACCAGCTCGGGCAGGTCATCTTCATCCGGCATTGTCGTTCGCTCGGCATGTCGCTGACCGAAATCAGGGCGCTGCAGCAGTTTCAATCGAAGCCCGATGCGGGCTGCGCCGAGATCAACGCGCTCATCGATCGGCAGATCGACGCCGTGCGCAGACAGCTCGACAGCCTGCAGTTGCTCGAGAAGCGGCTGCTTGCACTGCGCGCCCGTTGCCACAGCGCACAGCCGGCCGCCCAATGCGGAATCTGGCAGAGCCTGTTGCGGGCGGCGACAGGAGGGGAGTGCCCTTGCCATGCCCAGCACGGCGATTTTCTCGCGGACGAGGAGCAGGATGGGGCCGAGCGCTTGTTGTGACGGACGTATGATCGCCCTCGCGCATGCACCCCGCGCGATCGGCTGCGGGGCGCGCATCGTCAATGCCGGGTCGAGGCGAAAGCCATGACGGCGCGCGACGCTGTACGCCAGCCGGGCATAGCCGCAGCGCTCGGTGCCGCACTGCTCTTCGGGGCCGGAACGCCATTCGCCAAGCTGCTGGTCCAGTCGGTCAATCCGTGGCTCCTCGCCGGGCTGCTGTATCTCGGCTCAGGGATGGGCCTCACCGTGCTCTCCCAAGCCACCCGTCCCAAAGGGCCCCGCCTTCCCAGGTCCGAGCGCCCCTGGCTCGCGGGCGCGGTGGTTGCCGGCGGCATCGTCGCCCCGGTTCTGCTGATGTTCGGGCTGAGCCGAATGCCGGCCGCGGGCGCCTCTCTCCTCCTCAACGCCGAAGGGGTATTCACGGCGCTGCTCGCATGGTTCGCCTTCCGCGAGAACTGGGACCGTCGCATCGCGCTCGGAATGGCCGCCATCATCGCGGGCGCGGGGGTCCTCAGTTGGCCCGGCGAGGCCCGCATGACCGGCCTGTGGCCCTCGTTGGCGATCCTCGCGGCATGCTTTTCCTGGGCACTCGACAACAACATGACGCGCAAAGTCTCCCTTGCCGACGCGACATGGATTGCCTCCATGAAAGGCCTCGTCGCCGGCCCGGTCAACCTTGCCTTGGGAATCGCTTTGGGCGCGAAGCTTCCCGCCTGGCCGAATGTCGCGGGTGCCCTATTGCTGGGGTGGGTCGCCTACGGGGTGAGCCTCGTCTTGTACGTCGTGGCCTTGCGCCACCTTGGGACGGCTCGAACGGGGGCGTATTTTTCCGTCGCGCCCTTTTTCGGCGCCCTGCTGGCGGTCGCCATGGGGGAACCGGTCACTGCCAAGCTGTTGCTGGCAGGAGCGCTGATGGGACTGGGGGTCTGGCTGCATCTGACGGAGCGCCACGCACATGTCCATACGCATGGGGCCTTGGCGCATGCGCATGAACATACCCACGACGAACACCACCAGCATGCCCACGAAACGCCCATTGCGCCCGGCACCACGCACACGCACTGGCATCGTCATGCGCCGCTGACCCACGCGCATCCGCATTTCCCTGATGCCCACCACCGGCATGAGCATTGAGAAATCGTGCTTCCGGCCACACAAGGGCCGCTTATCGCCCCCAGCGCTAGGGGCGCCGGGTGACCAGCGTCACGAACTCCTTGCGCGTGTTCCCGGGCGCTTCGAAGCTCTGCCGGCTCGATAGCAGCGTGTCCCAGCGCTGACAGCGCTTGGCGAGTTCATCCTGCCCGAAAAGGTAGTAGTGGCCGGCGGAAAACATGTCGAGATAGGTCGTTCCCTCGACCAGCACGTTAAGGGCGAGGCGCCCGCCGGAAGACAGGTGATTCTCCATCTCCGCAAGGAGCCGGTAGGCCGTTTCCCGCGGGAAGAACATCAGCAATCCGATGCAGACGATGGTATCGAATTCCCCGGTGATCGGGTAGCGCTCGACATCGGCCGCAACCGCAGTCAGGGCGAGGCCCTCGCGCCGCGCGGTCTCACAAAGATGCGCGATCGCGCTTGAGGAACCGTCCACCGCCACGACCGACGCGCCGCGACGGGCAGCCGCGAGGGCAAGGTTGCCCAGCCCGCACCCCAATTCCAGCACGCGCCCGCTGGCAAAGGGCAGCACCGCCTGCTCGAAGGGGTTCAACGAGAACTCGGCCTGCGAGACCTGTCGGCGGAACTGCGCGTCGAAAAAGTCGACAGTGTGGTTGTTCATGGGCTCCGTTCACCGGGTGCGCGATAGCGCATGCTCGGCCGTTGGCATGAGACCGATTGTCTTCCGGGACACCAAGGGGCGTGCGAGTGGACTCGTGCGGTCACGAAACCGGGAAACCCACCGCCGCAATGGGCCTGGCGGATCGTTCAAAATTCTAGCACTTCTGTTGGGTTGGGGTGCACAAAATCGGTGATGGCGCTCGCCGTTGCGCCAATGCAGGGCCGCGAGGCCCGATTCGTCGCGTTCGCCAAGACGCCGGCCGCGGCGGAGATGGGAACAAGAGGTAGAGGTCCTCCCCGACCTGACGGCCAAAGATTCCTGCTTCTCGCGAAGACGGGTTGCTGGCCTGAAGCCCTTTCCCGGCCGGCCCCGTGCGGCGCCTCCGGAATCACCGCCTGGCACGCTTTTCCCGTCGGAGCAACTGCGCATAGCGGCAGCTTTCCGATGTTGCCCCCGCAAGCGGCGGATCCTACGGCACTTTCTGATTTGAAACGCCTTCTCTTGACCGGGATCGAAGATTCACGCCGCCCATCGCATGCGTCAGACCGTGGTGAGTCCACTGGCATAGCCGGATGCTTAGCGCACTGAATGAGCCGCTGCGCGCACGAGGCGGCCCGAGGATGAGGCGTTCGCCACAACCGCGCCTTGCCCCGTGCGGCACGAACCGTTCGCCCTGAGCGGTCCCCCGGGGGACGCGCACGCACCTCGTTCAGCTACTCCAGGAGGAGACGATATCCGACGCCCGCCTCGGTGAGCAGGCAGCGAGGCTGTGCCGAGTTGCGCTCGAGTTTGTGGCGCAGTTGTCCCATATAGATGCGCAAATAATGGGTCGCCTCGACGTGGCTCGGTCCCCAGACTTCGCGCAAGATCTGGCGATGTGTCAGCACCTTCCCGGCATTGCGCACCAGAAGCGCGAGCAGCCGGTACTCGATGGGCGTCAAGTGAACCACCGTGCCGTCTCGTTCCACACGGCGGTCAGCCAGATCCACGCGCACGCCACAGAACTCGACCACGCTGGTCGCCGGCGCATGGCCGCGTTCCAGCCGCCGCAAGCCGACCCGAACCCGCGCCAGCAGTTCACCGATCCCGAAGGGCTTGCTCAGGTAGTCGTCGGCGCCGGCGTCCAGAGCCGCAATCTTGTCGGGCTCCCCGGATCGGGCAGAGAGCACGATGATCGGCATCTCCGACCACCCACGCAAATCACGGATGACATCGACGCCGTCCCGATCCGGCAAGCCAAGATCCAAGATGAGAAGATCGGGCTTGCGCGTGGCTGCCTCGGTGAGCCCTTGCTGGGCGGTCTGCGCTTCGCACACGTGAAATCCCTCCGCTTCGAGGGCGGCATGGACAAAGCGCCGGATCTGCCGTTCATCCTCTATGACCAGAATTGTCGCCGCCAAATCACTCATGAACGACGCGTCTCTGTCCGAGCAAAGCCTGCTCGTCGGCAAGTGCAGGGGTCTCCGGCGGCGTGCCGGCCGGAAGGGTGAAAACGAAGCACGCCCCGCCGCCAGGAGACCTTTCTGCCCAGATCCTGCCCCCATGCGCCTCGACGACAGCACGGCAGATCGCAAGACCAAGCCCGACACCCGGTGTTGAGGATTCCCGTTCTCCCCGCGTGAACTTCTCGAAGACGGCTTCTTCGCTCCCCGGCGCGAGCCCAGGGCCGTTGTCCGCGACGGAAATACGGGCCTCATGATCCACCAGCGCGGCTTCGATCACGACCTCGGTTCCGGGCGGCGTGTATTTTGCGGCATTTTCCAGCAGGTTGGACAACACGCGCTCGATCAGCACGGCATCGAAGTCGAGGAGCGGCAGATCCGCGGGAAGTGCGACGCGTATGTGGTGCCGGGCGAGTTGGCCTTCCTGTGCCTTGAGGGCACTGCCGATGACCTCCTCCAGCGGCTGCCATTCGCGCCTCAGTCGGATCTCCCCGGCCTGCAAGCGGGCCATGTCCAGCAGGTTGTTCACGAGCGAGCTCATTCTGAAGGCTTGGTCGCGAATGGCTTGCGCCGCTTCCTGTTGCGACGCGCTGAGCCCGGGAGGCCCCTGGGCCAGGGAATCGGCCAAGCCCACCAACGCCGTGAGCGGGGTGCGCAAGTCATGCGACAACGCGGACAGCAGCGAATTGCGCAGGCGCTCCGACTCGATCTTGACGATGGCGTTTTGCGCGACTTCGATATAGTGCACGCGCTCCAGCGCGGTGGCGATCAACGCCGTGAAACCATCGAGCTGCCGTCGCTGCTCTGGGATCAGGAGCCAGCGGGGATTCACCGGCTCGACGGCCAGCACGCCACGCGTGCGCATCGGGGCGCGCAACGGAAGATACAGGATGGGGCTTCCGGCCAGGGTGTTGGTGCTGAAGCCGGCCGGCTCCACATGGTCGAAGCACCACTGCGCGATCCCCAGGTCGACGTCCGGGGCAACCTGTCCGTCGGACGCCGGCTTCGCCGGCTGCAGCTTGTCATGTTCGTCGGCCAGCAGGATGGCCATCTTGACGCCAAACGTGCCCTCGATGAACTCATGGCTGAGGTCGATGATCTGTTCCGGGACCAGGACGGCGGAGAGGTCGCGGGCCATTTCATACAAGGCGCGAAGCCGCCCTTCGCGATTCTCCGTCACGCGGCCCTGGTAGCGCAAATTGGACGCCAGGCGCCCGATGATGAGCGCCACCGCCAACATCACGCCGAAGGTCAGCAAATACTGGGCATCGCTGGCGGCGAAAGAAAAGCGGGGAGGCACGAAGAAAAAGTCGAATAGCCCGACGCTCAGGACGGCTGCCAGAACGGCGGGCCCTCGACCGTACCGGGCGGCCGCCACCACGACCGCCAGCAGGAACAAGATGGCCGTGTTGACCAAGTTGATGAAGGGGGACAGCAGGGTCGCGGTGACGGTCGCGAGGATGCAGATCGCGGCCGCCTGGGCATAGGGCTGCCACAAGTTCTCCACCCTCGGCCGGGGCGGCGAGAAGCGCGCGCTCGCCACCGTGGCCTGGGGGCTCGGCGCATCCCGGACGATCTGCACGACATCGAGGTCGGTCGAGCGTCGTCCGATGCGATCGGCAAAAGAATGGCGCCACGGCATCCACCCTTTATAGTCGCGCCCGACGACCAGCTTGGCGAGGTTGCGGCTATGCGCGTAGTCGATCAACGTCTCGATGGCATCGTGCCCAGCCAGGGTCGCGACCTGGGCCCCCAATTCATGAGCGAACTTGAGGGTGCGAAGAATCCGGGCCCGCTCGGCTTCCGGGAGCCGCTGCAGCCTGGGCGTCTCGACATACACCGCGTGCCAGTCGACGCCCAGCTGCGAGGCGATCCGCGCCGCGCCCCGGATCACCTTCTCCGCCCCGGGCTTTGGCCCAACGCAGACCAGCAGCGATTCCTTGGTCTGCCATACCGCCTCAATCGACCTTTCCTGGCGGTAGGTCCGCATCTGGTCGTCGACGCGGTCCGCCGTGCGCCGCAGCGAGAGCTCGCGCAGCGCGATCAGGTTGCCCTTCCGAAAGAAGTTTTGAATCGCGCCTTCCGCCTGTTGGGCGATGTAGACCTTTCCCTCCTTGAGGCGCTGAAGCAGTTCGTCCGGCGTCAGATCGAGCAGGGAGATCTCATCGGCCTGATCGAAGACCTTGTCGGGGACCGTTTCCCACACGCGAATGCCGGTGATGCCGCCGACAATGTCGTTCAGGCTTTCCAGATGCTGAACATTGAGCGTGGTGTAGACATCGATGCCGGCGGCCAGCAGCTCTTCAACGTCCTGCCATCGCTTGGCGTGGCGTGAACCGGGCACGTTGGTGTGGGCGAGCTCATCGATCAGGATCAGGACGGGCCGGCGCCGGAGCGCCGCATCGAGATCGAATTCCTTGAGCCACTTGCCGCGGTATTCGATATCCCTGAGAGGCAGGATCTCCAGCCCTTCGAGGAGTGCCACGGTCTCCGCACGGCCGTGCGTTTCGGCGATGCCGACGACCACGTCGTGGCGCTGCGCGCGCAGCTGGCGTGCCGCGCTCAGCATCGCGTAGGTCTTTCCGACGCCGGCGGACGCGCCGAAAAAGATCTTCAGCTTGCCGCGGCGCGCCTTCTCTTGCTCCCGCTGCACGCGGTCAAGCAATTCATCAGGATCAGGACGCCCGTCCTTGCTCTCGGCCACCTCAAGCTCTCCGCGCTGTACATCGGTATCTTACTTCGGCGCGCAAAGGCGCGCCATGCGCGGGCCCAGGCCACTGGATGCGCCACGATGCGGGCCTGTGACGGCTATTTGCGCAGGGCGTCGAGCGCAAGATTCAGCTCCAGGACATTCACCCGCGGTTCTCCCAGGAGACCGAACTGTCGCGATGTCACGTGCGCTCTTACAAGCCGTGCGACACTCGCCGGATCAAGGCCGCGCGCTCGGGCCACGCGCGGGACTTGGTAGAGCGCGGCCGCCGGGCTGATATCGGGATCGAGCCCACTGCCGGAGGCGGTGACGAGATCCACCGGGATCGGCAGGTCGTTGCCCGGATCGGCCGCTCTCAAGGTCGCGATCCGGGATTTGACGGCATCGATCAGCGCGGGATTGGTCGGTCCAAGATTCGATCCCCCGGAAGCCGTTGCATCGTAGGGAATAGGGGAGGTGTCCGACGGACGGCCCCAAAAATACCGGGGATCGCTGAAGGCCTGGCCGATCAGCCTCGAGCCAATGGCTTTCCCGCCGCGGACGAGGAGGCTTCCGTTCGCCCGGTTGGGAAAAAGCCCTTGCGCGATCCCCGTGACGAGGGCGGGGTAAACGATGCCTGTGATGAGGCTCAACACGAGAAAAATGATGATCGCCGGACGCAGTTCCTTCCACATCGCCAACTCCTTGAGGGCCACTTCAGGCCAATCCTGTCGTCGCAAGCAGCATGTCGATAATCTTTATGCCGATGAAAGGCACAATGACGCCGCCGACGCCGTAAATGAGCAGGTTGTTGCGCAGCAGCGCCTCCGCGCCGATGGCACGATATTTCACGCCCTTGAGCGCCAGCGGGATCAGCGCGACGATGATCAGCGCATTGAAGATGACTGCCGACAGAATCGCGCTCCGGGGGGTCGCCAAGTGCATGATGTTCAGCGCGCCCAACGCCGGGTAGGTGGACACGAAGGCGGCAGGAATGATGGCGAAGTACTTCGCCACGTCATTGGCGATGCTGAAGGTGGTCAGCGCCCCGCGCGTCATCAGCATCTGTTTTCCGGTCTCCACGATCTCGATCAGCTTGGTCGGGTTGGAATCGAGATCCACCATGTTGCCTGCTTCCTTAGCCGCCTGGGTCCCGCTGTTCATGGCGACGGCCACGTCGGCTTGCGCGAGGGCCGGGGCGTCATTGGTGCCGTCGCCGGTCATCGCCACAAGCCGACCCTCGGCCTGGTGCTCGCGGATAAGCTTCAGCTTTGCCTCGGGCGTCGCCTCCGCCAAGAAATCATCGACGCCTGCCTCGGCGGCGATTGCGGCCGCCGTCAGCCGATTGTCGCCGGTGATCATGATCGTCTTGATGCCCATCCGGCGCAGCTCGGCAAAGCGTTCCTTGATGCCTCCCTTGACGATATCCTTGAGTTCCACGACGCCCAGAATCCGGGTGCCGTCGGCGACCACCAGCGGTGTGCTGCCGCGGCGCGCCACATCGTCGACCGCGACTTGCACCTCATGGGTGAGCTCTCCGCCCAGCGACTTCACATGGCCGCGAATGGCGTCCACCGCGCCTTTGCGAATTTGCCGACCCTCGAGGTTTACGCCGCTCATTCGCGTCTGCGCGGTGAAGGGCACGAAGGTCGCTCCCAGGGCATGAATGTCGCGTCCCCTGATCGTGAAGCGCTGTTTGGCGAGCACGACGATACTGCGGCCTTCGGGCGTCTCGTCCGCGAGCGAGGCGAGCTGCGCGGCGTCCGCCAGGTCGTGCTCGGATACCCCCGATGCGGGCAGGAAATGTGTCGCCTGGCGATTGCCCAGCGTTATGGTCCCCGTCTTGTCCAGCAGCAGCACGTCCACGTCCCCCGCGGCCTCGATCGCGCGCCCGGAGGTTGCAATGACGTTTTTTTGCATCATGCGCCCGATCCCGGCCACGCCGATGGCCGAGAGAAGGCCTCCGATGGTGGTGGGAATCAAACAGACGAGCAGCGCCACCAGGGTGGTGATCGTCACCGGCGAACCGGCCTGGGCCACATGGACGCTATAGAGCGAGTAGGGCAGCAAGGTCACTGTGGCGAGGAGGAAGATAATCGTCATGGCGACCAGCAGGATGGTGAGTGCTATCTCGTTGGGCGTTTTCTGGCGCTTTGCGCCCTCCACCATGTTGATCATCCGGTCGAGAAAACTCTCCCCGGGATTCGCCGCGATACGCACCACCAGCCAATCCGAAAGCACGCGCGTGCCGCCGGTGACGGCGTTGAAATCGCCCCCCGACTCCCGGATGACGGGCGCGGATTCCCCGGTAATCGCGCTCTCGTCGACCGAGGCGACCCCTTCGATGACCTCGCCGTCCCCGGGCACGAAGTCGCCGGCTTCCGCCAGAACGACGTCTCCGCGCCTCAGGCTCGAACTCGACGCCGTGCTGAACGAAGCGCCGTAGCGCGGCTCGTCGAGCTTCTTGGCCATGATGTCGCGCTTCGCGGCACGCAATGACGCGGCCTGGGCCTTGCTGCGGCCCTCCGCGACGGCTTCTGCGAAGTTCGCGAACAGGACCGTGAACCACAGCCACAAGGTCACGGCCAGAATGAAGCCCGTCGGCGCCTCGCCGTGGCCGACAATGGCCTGAATGAACAGGATCGTGGTCAGGGTGCTGCCCACCCAGACGACGAACATCACCGGATTTTTCATCTGCTGACGCGGCGAAAGCTTCTTGACCGACTCCCACAGCGCCTGTTTGACGATCGCCGCCTCGAATAGCGAAAACGTCTTGATCCGCTTAGTCATCTCGTTCGTTCTCCGGGGGCTAATGCGCGCCGATCATGTTGAGGTGCTCCACGATGGGCCCGAGACTGTCCGCCGGCACGAAGGTCAGCGCCCCCACCAGGATCACGGTGCCCACCAGCAGGGCGATGAAAAGCGGCGTATGCGTGGCCATGGTGCCAACGCCAGGCGGGATTCGCTTCTTGGCCGCAAGGGAGCCCGCCAGCGCCAGCACCGGGACCATGAGCCACAGGCGTCCGAAGAACATGTCGAGACCGATCGTCAGATTATAAAACGGGGTATTGGCGGACAACCCAGCGAACGCGCTGCCGTTGTTCGCCGCACCTTCGGAGAATGCATAGAGGATCTCGGAGAAACCATGGGCCCCGGGATTGAGCGTGCCCGCCTGCCCCGAAGGCAACAGCACGGCGATCGCGGTGAACCCGAGAATGAGCAGCGGCGGGATGAGGATCACGAGCGAGGCCATCTTGATGTCGAAGGCCTCGATCTTCTTCCCCAGGTATTCCGGCGTCCGGCCAATCATGAGGCCGGCGATGAACACGGCGATCACGGCATAGACCAGCATACCGAAGAGCCCCGAGCCCACGCCGCCAAACACGACTTCCCCCAACTGCATCAGGGCCATGGGGACCAGTCCGCCGAGCGGCGTATAGGAATCATGCATGCTATTGACGGCGCCGCATGACGTTGCGGTCGTGACCGTTGCCCACAGGGCGGAGTTGACGATCCCGAATCGTGCCTCCTTGCCTTCCATGTTCCCGCCCGGCTGCAGCGAAGACGCGCGCTGATCCACGCCCAAGGCGGCGAAGGCGGGATTGCCCGCCTGCTCGTAATGTTCCGCCGTGGCCAGGCCGACCGCGAAAAGTATCGCCATCGCCCCCAGGATGGCCCACCCTTGTCGGGTATCGCCCACCATGCGGCCGAAGGTATAGGTCAGCGCGACCGGAATCAGGAGGATGGCGCCCATTTCGAGGAAATTGCTCAGCGGCGTCGGATTCTCGAAGGGGTGGGCGGAATTGGCGTTGAAGAAGCCACCTCCGTTCGTCCCCAGCTCCTTGATGGCCTCTTGGGAGGCGACCGGACCCATGGCAATCGTCTGGGTATCCGTAGTCACCTGCTTGATGAGGGGGTGGCCGAGAGCGTCCTCGACGGCGTTGCCCGCAGGGCCGACCTGCGGCTGCCCATAGGTGACCGGGTCGGTCAGCGCTACCGTGCGGTAGGGCGCGAAATTCTGGATCACGCCCTGGCCCACGAGCACAACGGCCAAAACCAATGAAATCGGCAGCAGGATGTAGAGGATGCTGCGCGTCATATCCACCCAGAAGTTGCCAATCGTTTCGGTGGTGCGCCGGGCAAACCCGCGGATCAGGGCAATGGCCACCGCCATGCCGGCGGCGGCCGACAGGAAGTTCTGCACCGCAAGGCCCAACATCTGCGTGAGATAGCTCATCGTCGATTCGCCCGCATAGCCCTGCCAGTTGGTGTTGGTCATGAAGCTGATCGCGGTGTTGAAAGACGAGTCGGGGCTCACGGCACCGAAGTGCTGGGGATCGAGCGGCAGGTGACCCTGCAGGCGCTGCAGCGCATAAACGGCGAGGACGCTGAGGAGGGCAAACCAAGCCATCGCGCCGGCATAGCGAGTCCAACGCATTTCATCCTCAGGGGGAATCCCGCAGCTGCGATACAAAAGACGTTCGACGGGTGCGAACCAGCGGACAAAACCCGGAAGATCCCCCTCATAGATCCTTGCCATGTACCCGCCGAACGGCTTCGCGAGGAGCAGCAGCAGCCCCATGAAAATGCCAATCTGCAGGATCCCGTTCGCCGTCATCAGAAAAACTCCGGTTTGATCAAGGCAATCACCAGATAGACAAACAGGGCGATGGAAATGGCCCCGCCAAGGATATAAAGCCAAGTCATCATCTGCTCCTGAGCCTTTCGCACCCGTAAATAAAGAGACCGGTCAGCCCAAACAGGATCGCGACAATCCCGAGATAGACGAGATCCATGCGCACCCTCCCGCTCCAAGTCATTAAGTCACGACATCATAGGAAATCGAAGATCAAAACGGCGTCAAGAATGCGCCCTTCGGCATAAAAGTTTTGTAAAAATTAGGGTGGGCACCGAGCAGCGCCGCCTGCGCGCTCATTCGGGCGGGGGCGGGTAGCCTTCGTAGGGGGGAGGAGGGTAGGCAGGAGGGCCGCCGGGCCCCGCGTTATTGTAGTATCCCCAGCCGGACGGTATCGTGTTGCCCTTGGCGTACATGCATTGCATGTACGCGATATCATATCGACGCTGGGCACCGTAGGCCGAGGCACCGGCACTCTCGCTGCCGGCCGCGCTGCCGATCAGCAGCCCCGACCCGGCGCCGACCGCGGCCCCCCGGCGCCCGCCGATCAGGGCCCCGGCGGTCGCCCCGATCGCCGTTCCGGCGATGGCGCTCGCGGCCGCGCTGTTCGCGCCTGCCCGCGCTGCCGAGGCACCCCCGATCGACTGGCTCGCGAATTCCCGGCACGCCGCGTTGTCTGCCTGGAACTCGGCAAAGCTCTTGTGCGGGCCGGGCAACACCATCACGCTTGGGCCGGTTGGCATGCTCACGCAAGCGTCGAGCAAAGAGACCAATGGAAGAGCCCAAAGAAGTCGCGCACGCATGCTGTCCCCCCTCGCATCGCCACCAGACGCTTGCTAAGTGCAGTATAGCTTGCAGGCCGCGATCCCCGCGGCGCGGATCAGGCTCCCGGCCGCCTCTGGGCTTCGATGGCGGCCGTTGCGCCATCCCAGAGGGAGAGGCGAGCGGTGAGCGCCTCTCGCGCGGTGGTCACGGCCTCGTCGAGGCGGGTCGGCTCCCCTGCACACAGTTCATTGAGAAGCCGCAGCGACAGCGGCGCATGAAAGTCCTCGTCGAGGTGAATGTGGCGCCCGAGATAGTGGTGGAAATAGGGTGCCTGCGCTTCGCCCACGCCCATCATTGCCAAGAATCGGCGGAACATGCCCGGAATGATGTGTTCCCGTCCCAGTGCCAGCGCCGCCGCCACCACATGCGGCTTTCCCGTCTGGATAAAGTCGAACGTCCTTTGGGTAAAACGGCGCGACGGCTCGGGAATCGGCGCCTCGCTCAGCGCCGTTTCGATTCCCCGGCTCGCCGCGCGGTCCACGAATTGCAGCGGCGTTCGCACGTCGGCGCCGATCTCGCGCATCGCTGCGACATAAAGTTCGAAATGGCTGCAGAATGCCGCATCCCCCGCGTTCTCCGGCAAGCCCAGGTCCGATTCCTCTTCCAGCACGAGTTCGTTGATGAACCGCCGTACGCTCCCATCCCCCAGCGGGCGCCATGGGACATGGGCGGGCGCGATATGGGCCTGAAGAAATTTGATCAGCGACATGAAGTCCCACACCGAGTACACGTGGTGCTCCATAAAGATGCGCAGATCGGTCATCGTCCTGACCGATCCGTAGATCGGGTGGTTTGCGAGGCGTTCCTGCAACGGTGCGAGGACGCGCGAATCGATCGAAAGGGGCATGGAGGTCACCATCGCGGAAAGAAATACGGCCTAGATCTGGCCGGGTAAGGGGAAACCACTTTAGCACCCCAGGCTGCGAATAAGAAGCCGCTATCGTCCTGTGCAGGGCGCTCGAAAGCTTCGGCGCCAAACTCCTGTGGGCATCCGATTGCAGCTTAGGATGCGGGCGTGCGATGATTGCGCTGGGCACGGCAAGGACCGTCACGCCCGGTTCCAACAAACGGGGGAAGGACTATGCTCGTGGTCACGACCGAAATGATTCCTGGATATCGCGTCAAGCGCGTGATCGGCCAAGTGTACGGGGTCACCGTGAGGTCGCGCGGTCTCGGCGGAAATTTCATGGCATCGCTGCGTTCGCTGGTCGGCGGGGAAATCGTGGAATACACGGAGATGCTCGAGGATGCCCGCCGGCACGCGATCGATCGCCTGAGCCGCAATGCCGCGCTGATGGGTGCAAATGCCGTCGTGATGATGCGCTTCGACTCCGCGGAGATTGGGCAATCGATGAGCGAGATCGTGGCGTACGGCACGGCGGTCGTGGCTGAGAAGCTCGAGACCGAGGGATGAGGCGAGGCACGCTGTTGGTCCTGGGGCTCTTGGGTGCGTTGGGCGTTCTTCTGGCCGCCCGCGGCATCCTGGCCGCCTGGGAGCTCGTCGTTTGGTCGGCCCTCCTGATCGCCGCAATTTTCCTCGAGAAGGGGCGCTATGCCCCCCTCCCCAAATCCGGGGAGGCGCTGCAGGAGACCGAGGAGAAGTTCATCGATCCCGTGTCGGGGAAAGTCGTTGTGGTCTGGCTCAACCGCGAGACCGGCGAGCGCTTCCATATTCCGCAGCCATAGCGTGAGCGTTCGGGCGCCCACTTTCCGCGAACCGGGCGGTTTGGTGCGCTTGCCGTCAAGCCGCGTTCGATTCACTCGGCCCGAGGCGTTCGGTTCCTCCTGTGCACTCCGGCCTGTCCGGACCAGGTGCCGGAGACTATTGTATACAATTCTTTACAGCAGCCTCGGGTACAATGGCGGGCGAGAGACGGGCCGTGGGGAAGCATCCGACGACGCAGGAACTCCGCTCCGCCAGGGGGCTCCAACCGTCGGTCATGGAAGGCGCAACGCAGCCGGCCGGCGAAAAGCGCCGGCCTTTGAGGGTTAGGGGAAGGACAGCGGTATGTGGAAACGGGCTTGGATTGGAGTGGTCGTCGCCCTTGCAGCCATTGCAGGCCTCGTCGTGTGGCTGAAACGTCCAAAGCCTGTCCAATACCTGACGGCCCCGGCCAAGATCGGCAACGTCCAGCGCACCGTGACCACTACGGGGAGCCTCAACCCGGTGATTACGGTCCAGGTGGGCTCTTATGTCTCCGGTCCGATCCAGGCGATTTACTGCGACTATAACACGCGGGTGAAGATGGGCCAGCTCTGCGCCAAAATCGATCCCAAACCCTTCCAGGTGGCTGTCGACGAGGCGCAGGCCAATTTGGCGAGCGCCCAGGCGCAGGTTACCAAGGATCAGGCAAGCCTTGCTTACGCCAAGATCAACTACCAGCGCGACGCGGGCCTGCTGGGCCGGGGCATCGTCTCGCAGGACACGGTGGACAACGATCGAAGCGTGTACCGTCAGGACCTCGCCCAAATCGGGGTCGATCAGGCCGCGGTCCAGCAACGGGCGGCCGCGCTGGAAGCCGCCAAGGTGAATCTCGGCTACACCAACATCGTCTCTCCGGTCAACGGGACCGTCGTCTCACGCAACGTCAACGTCGGCCAGACCGTCGCCGCAAGCTTCCAGACGCCGACCTTGTTCCTGATTGCCAAGGATCTGACCAAGATGGAGGTCGATACCAATGTGAGTGAATCGGATATCGGCGCGCTGCGGGTCGGACAACAGGCGATCTTCACGGTGGACGCCTACCCGGAGGAAGCTTTTCATGGCGTCGTCTGGCAGATCCGGAAGGCGCCCATCACCGTGCAAAACGTGGTGACATACGATGCCGTCATCGAGGTAGCCAATCCCAAGCTGCTGCTCTTCCCCGGCATGACCGCGAACGCGCGCATCATCACGGAACAGCGCGACGCGGTCCTGACCGTGCCGGTCGCCGCGCTCCGATTCACGCCCGCGGGTCCGGCCGGCGCCGGGATGGCCGTGCCGGCGAACGATCGCGTCTATGTCCTGAGAAAGGGCAAACCCGCCGCAGTACCCGTCAAGGCGGGCTTGAGCGATGGCGTTTCCGTCGAAATCAAGGGGGGCAACCTGCACCCGGGCGAGCAGGTCATCGTCGGTGAACGCACAAGCGCCCAACCGGCGCGGGCCATGCGCCCACGGTTCTTCTAGTGCCGAAGGGATAGCCGCCTTGTCCGAGTCCGTCATCGAGGTCGCGAACCTCACCAAGGTCTACCGGATCGGCGACATCGAGGTCCAGGCGCTCCGAGGCGTGAGCCTGTCGGTGCGTCGGGGCGAATTTGTCGCCATCATGGGCTCCTCCGGGTCGGGCAAGTCCACCCTCATGAATGTCCTGGGCTGCCTTGATCGCCCGACCAGCGGCCGCTATCTGCTGGAAGGCGAGGACACCACGCACAAGGATGAGCCGTCCCTCGCGCATATCCGCAGTCGGCGCATCGGCTTCGTGTTCCAGAACTTCAATCTGCTTCCGCGCACCAGCGCCATCGAGAACGTCGCCTTGCCGCTCTTCTATGTCGGGCGCGCGACCGACAGCACGCAGATTGCCGCGGACGCCTTGCGAGCCCTGGGGCTCGAAGGACGCGAGCACAACTACCCCAGCCAGCTCTCGGGCGGGCAGCAGCAACGGGTAGCCATCGCCCGCGCGCTGGTGAACAACCCGTCCATCCTGCTCGCCGATGAGCCCACCGGTAACCTGGACTCCAGGACCGCCAACGACATCATGGCCACGATTCAGGCCTTGAACCGCGAAAAGGGCGTCACCGTCGTCCTGGTGACCCACGAGCCCGACATGGCGACCTTCGCCGACCGCATCGTGACGATGCGCGACGGGCAGATCGTGTCTGATGAGCGCACGCGCGCCGCGCCTGCGACCGCTGAGTCCCCGCCTATGCCGGTCCTGAGGGAACCGGCCGCTGCCGGGCCGGCGGCGCCCATGCTCGGGTCTTTCCTCACCATGGCACTGCTCGTCGCCATCCGCGCGATCGCGCGTAACAAGCTGCGCTCGGCACTGACCATGCTCGGCATCTTCATCGGCGTGGCCGCCCTCATCACCATGGTTGCGGTCGGGCAGGGCGCCAGCGCGGCGGTCACCGCGCGGATCGAAAGCCTCGGCACTAATCTCCTCATCGTGTTGCCCGGAAGTACCACATCGGGGGGGGTGCGGGGCGGTTTCGGCAGTGCGCCGACACTGACCGTGCTCGATGCGCAAGCGATCAAGGCCAACGCACCGGCAGTGGCGCACGTCAGTTATCTCATCCGGCAGCAGGGGCAGGCGGTCTATGGCAACCAGAACTGGACCACGAGCCTCCAGGGCGTGACGCCCAGCTACTTCACCATCAGGAACTGGCCGGTCGTGGCCGGGAGGCCGCTGAATGCCGCGGATGAGACCAACGGCGCGCGCGTGTGCGTGATCGGCCAGACCGTCTGGCGCAATCTCTTCGGACCGTACGAGAACCCGATTGGGGCCACCATTCTGGTCAAGAACGTGCCCATGGAAGTGGTCGGTCTGCTTGAGGCCAGGGGACAGACCGGATTCGGCCAGGATCAGGACGATGTGATCTACATGCCTTTCACCACCGCGCAAGACAAGGTGCTCGGGGTTGCGGCACCGACCCTGGCATCCTCGGCGAGCACGCTCTATGCCACCGCCCCCAATCCTTTTGGGATCCAGCCAAAACTGGCGGGCTATGTGAATATCATTTATGTGCAGGCGCGTACGACGTCCCTCGTCGCCACGGCCCAGACCCAGGTCACGCACATATTGGATGCGCGCCACCACATCGAGCCCGGTCAGCAGGAGGACTTCAGCATCCACAACATCAGCGACATCACCCAGGCGGTACAGGCGAGCAGCCGGACCATGGCGCTGCTCCTGGCGGCGGTCGCCTCGATTTCGCTCCTCGTGGGCGGCATCGGCATCATGAACATCCTGCTGGTGTCGGTGACCGAACGCACGCGCGAGATCGGCATTCGCATGGCGATCGGCGCGCGGCGCATCCACGTCCTGCTCCAATTTCTCGTGGAGGCGATCCTGCTGAGCGGCATCGGGGGCGTCGTGGGCATCGTCGTGGGAGTGGCGGTGTCGGAGATCGTGTCGCTCGCCGCAGGCTGGCCGACCCTGATCTCGCCGCTGGCGATCGTCGGCGGTTTCGTCTTTTCCGCCGTCGTAGGCGTGTTCTTCGGCTTCTATCCCGCGCGGCGAGCCGCGCTGCTCAATCCCATCGAGGCGCTACGCTATGAATAACCGAGAGGGAACGCCTCGGTCGCTCACCGCCCGGGTTCGGCGCCTTGTGGTCATCGCGGCGATCGGGGGGCTGGCGGGGTGCGCGGTGGGACCCGATTTCTCGCGCCCCGCGCCGCCGTCGGTCGCGCGGTATACCGCGAGGCCCGTGCCGAGCGTCATCCCGGGGGTCGCGGGCGAGCCCACGCAACAATTTCATGCCGGACGAGCCCTCTCCCGCCGGTGGTGGCGCCTGTTCGGCTCGCCCCAACTGGACGAGGTGATCGGTCGCGCCATCGCCGACAGCCGGACACTGGCTTCCGCCCGGGCGACCCTCGCGCAGTCGCAAGAAATCGTGGCGGCGGCGCGCGGCGCCTATTTCCCTCACCTCGAACTCAGCGGTACCGCCCAGCGCAATCGCAGCGCAGCCGGAAACGCCTCATTCGGCTTTGGGGGGATCTCGCCGATCAGCAATCTCTATTCCGTGGGGGCCGATGTCAGCTTTTCCCCGGACGTCTTCGGCCTGACGCGCAGGACCGTGGAGGAGCAGGGCGCCCTTGCGCAGTTCCAGCGCTACGAACTGGCGGCAGCCTATCTGGCGCTGACCGGCAATACGGCAGCCGAGGCCATCACGATGGCCTCGCTGCGCGCGCAGATTGAAGCGACCGAGGCCCTGATTGCCGATGACGAGCGCAATCTGTCCCTCGTGGAGCAGGCGTTCGAGGCCGGAAAAGTCGCGCGCACCGATGTGCTGACGGCGCAAACGCAGCTCGCGGCGGATCGTACGGCGATTCCCCCGCTGCGTCAGCAGCTATCCACGGCAAGGCACGCGCTGTCCGTCCTCGCGGGGCAGGCGCCCGCGCTGTGGTCACCCCCCGATTTCCAGCTGGCACAGTTCACGCTGCCGTCTGATCTGCCGGTGACGATTCCCTCAAGGCTGGTCCGCCAGAGGCCCGATATCCTGGCCGCCGAGGCCCAGCTGCACGCCGCAAGCGCCGCCATAGGCGTCGCCACGGCGCAGCTTTATCCCACCCTCACGCTCTCCGGCTCCCTCGGGCAGCAATCGCTGCAGTGGGCCTCGTTCCTCAATACCGCCAATCGTTTCTGGAATCTGACGGCCGGCCTCACCGCACCGATCTTTGAAGGCGGGACGCTGGAGGCGCAACGACGCGCGGCGATCGACGCCTATCACGCATCGCTGGCCACCTACGAGCAGACCGTACTGGCATCGTTCCAGCAGGTGGCGGACAACCTGCGCGCACTGGCCCACGACGCCCAACTGCTGGGCGCGGAGCGGCAGGCCTACGACACCGCGGCTGCCGCGCTGACGCTGCAGCGGGAAAGCTATGCTGCCGGGAAGAGTACTGTCCTCAACCTGATCGATGCCGAGCGCTCCTACCAGCAAGCCCGCCTAGGCTATGTGCGTGCCCAGGCGCAACGCCTGCAAGACAGTGCGAGCCTGTTTGTTGCGCTGGGCGGGGGCTGGTGGCAGGCGAAGCTTTGAAACCTTTGCAGGGCGCAGCAAGAAAAAACGCCCGAATCACGGCGCGATCTCATCGACGAAGCGGGGGAAGTAGTCCGGGGCGATGACATATGTCCCGTCGCAATTGAACGAGGCGCGCACGATGTTTTGGCTCAACGAAAGCGCCGCGTGCCGCAGGTAGAAGCCTTCGATTTCCCGCAATCGGGCAAAGGACTGCATGATGGCGGGAATGCGCTCCGGGTTCACGGGGGTCCATGTGCGGCGATGCGCGTCCAGGAGACGGCGCCAACTCTTCGGCAGGTAACGGCGCAGCCCCCCTTTTTGCGCAGTAGTGCGAATTTCCTGGATGATGCCCATCTTCTTGCGATAGGGCACTTGTACAAAATGGCGCTCGAGATAGCCGTCCGCGAGCAGCGAATCGGCATCGTGGATCTCGTAATTGAAAGGATTGAATACGGACTCGGTCCGGACCTCGTCCGAATTGAAGCCGATGTATACGGAGTAGCATCCCGTGCTTCGCAGGAGCCACGCACATGCATCGAGGACCTTCTGGGCATGGCGGTCGAGCCTGCTCGACTGGCGCGGCCTGAGCGGCACGGTCTCGCGCAAGCTGGGGTCCCCCCGGATGCCGACGTAGGAGCGTCCCGGTGGAAGCCCGAAGGCGCTGACGATCGGTTCGAAGACGAGATCCGTGTCCGCTTGCTCCGGCACCCGAGCGCGTTGTAGGTCGGGCCGCACGCCCGCGGCACCTTGCGCCTTCGGCGAATCGCGGCGCAAAAGCGCCGCTGGGTGCCCATGCCCTATGTCGGCGGTGTTTCGGTCTGCATTTAGCACATTGGCATCCTGATTCCTGCATCGATGCGGCTGACGCCAGGCGGCATATGGGTTGGTGCGTGCAGTATAATGCCCCAATGTGATGGACGTGTGACGGGGCCTGCTGGGGCGGACGGGGGGGCCGGTAGTGCACGCGATGACCAGCTTCCTCTCGCGTCGTCTCCCGGCATGCCGGCAAGAACGTCCTTCAGCGAGCGGAAAACGTGCCGATACGGTCCTATTGGCACGCGTTCTTGAGCGCCGGCCCGGCAAAAGCCGTGGCGATGATGCACGACCGCTCGCCGCGACGCCGTGTGCACGAGGGCCAGCGGCGGCGTGCCGAGCGCAGAGAACCGCCGACCGAAACACAGAAAGCATGACGCATGGGTCGATCCTACTGCTGCCATCACCATAACAACACCTGCAGGCGAATGGTCCGGGGAAGGGCCGATGCCTGAAGCCAAGCGCTTGGAGGCTGGCGCGCCGCCGGGGGCGGAAGGCTTGCCGGAGACGTCCGCTATCGCCGCCTTGGAAACGGTTCTCGCGGGGGCGCGGTCCGGCATCCAGGCCAAAGAGGCACCACTCGACGCCCTGGCAAACGCGACGGTCCGCATCGCCCCTTACCACGACCCGATCAGCCACACCCTGGAACAGCGCTCGCGCTTGCTCGAGGAGCACAAGCGCAGCGCCCTGCATCCGCGCATCCTTGTGGCGCGCCGCGAGCGTGTGCGTGCCCGGTGTGCGGCCTTCGCGGTTTTCGATGGGGACGGAGCGCTCGAGCAATTTGCCGAAGGCCTGCTCAACGCCCAGGCGGGCGCGGCCAGGCGGCAACGGCGGGAAGGCGCCGACTCCCCCCTTCTCAGGAAAGACACCGGCAAACTGATCGCCGAATGCCGCCAACGCATCGCGCGCGTTCGCCGCCTCGTGCGGGATCTGAAGGCGTTCTTTCGCAGGGCCGGCGCCGTCGGGTGCCGGCCAGTCGACATGTCAGACCTGCCTCGAAGACAGGTTGCGCATGGCGTGGCACAGGATCAGGCGCAAGGCCGAAGTGGGCCGGCAATAGGGCGATTTGCCTGCCATCGAAGGCCTTCCCGGTCAATTGAGCCAGGATTTCCTCAACCTCTTGCTGAACGCGACGCAAGCCCTCCTCGGCAAAGGTGCCGTCACGCTTCGCGCGAGCGAATCCGTCGCAGGCACGCTTTTCCGAATGACGCTGCCGATCCAGCCAGGAATGCCATGAATCTCTCTTCCCGCAACACTGCACCAGGCCTGCGCGCCCCTGGCTGCGCCGGGTCAGCGCGCCTGTCCGAGGCCCAAGATGTCGCTTCCTATCATCCACGTTGATCAATTGCAGCCTGGCATTTTCATTTGCCTGGAGGGCAAGGGATGGCTTGATCACCCTTTCTTTTTCAACTCGTTCCGCATTTCCGATCGGAAGCAGATCGCCACGCTGCGAAAACTTGGGATCCAATGGGTCGCCTTCGATCCGGCGCGCAGCACCACCCGTCCGCTGGAGCTGAAGAAGGTGCCCGAAGCGGTGGCATCGGAACCCTCTCCGGAAGATGCCCAGCGGATGGCCGCAAAGCAGGAACGCGTGGAGCGTGTCTGCAAATACCGGGAGCGCATCGTGACGCGCGAGCGCGAATATCACGCGGCAGTCACGTCCACGCGATCGGCGATCGAGGCCATGCTGCGAGATCCGACCAGGGCGGCGGACGACGCGGCGCAGCTTGCGCGCGAGATTGCCTCGACGTTCACCGGAGACGAAGGCGTCACCCTCACGTTCATCGCCTACGACAAGGTGGATTTGCCGGCCTTCCAGCACGCGACCAACACCATGATCCTGGCACTCACCCTCGGCCGAGCCGCCGGCCTGGATACTCGGAACATGGAGCTTCTCGGACTGGGCGCCATGCTGCACGACATCGGCAAAGTGAAGGTCAAGTCCACGATACTCATGAATAGCCAGCGCAACGCCGCAGCAGAGAATGCGTACCGAATGCATATTCCCTACGGAGCCGACATGGTGCGATCGGTCGTCGACCCGCAGGTGCTCGCCGTGATCGCCGGACATCACGAGCGCGCAGACGGCAAGGGCTTCCCCGCCGGCCACGTGCTCGATCAGATCGACATCCCCACGCGCATCGTCGCGATTGCCAACCGTTACGACAACCTGTGCAACCCGATACGGATCGCCGAGGCCTTGACCCCTGCCGAGGCGCTTGCGCGCATGTTTGCGAAGGAGTCCAACGCCTTCGACAGCCGATTGCTGTCCCTCTTCATCCGCGAGCTGGGCGTCTATCCGCCGGGCTCCTTCGTCCAATTGAGCAATGGGGCCCTCGGCATGATCGTGGGTACCAATTCGGAAATGCCACTGAAGCCGAGCGTGATGATCTACGAGCCGGCGACCCCGCGCTCAGAGGCGCTGATCATCGACATGAAGGATGAGCCTGAGGTCAAAGTGGAATCCACCCTAAGGCCACACAGCATGGACAAGGCGGTCATCGCCTACCTGAACCCGCGTATGCGAATGGCCTATTTTGCCGAGAAGCAATAGGAAAGCCGCGCCGCCTCATTCTTCCCCTGGAGATAGGGTTCAGGACCTCGCCATTCCGCGACCGTGAACCGGCGCCGCAAAGGCAACGCGCTCCCACAAGCCACGGCTCAGTATCGGTCGTGGGCCTGCACCGCCGCGACCGCTTAATCCAAAGTCATAACAGTCGTTCGCAATTCATTGTTGCGAAAGACAACACTTCCATAACACTCACCGATGCCTGCAAGACGAGGCGAGACAGGGTCGTCCTGGCGATCGCCATGGCGTGCGGACGGAAGGGCCGAACCTTGCCGCACGAAGGATCCTGGTATAGTGGGAGACCCCCTTCGCCGACGCTCGAACAATTCCCCGGGACGCCGCCATGAACCCGACGCGCATTGCCCATCTGGATATGGATGCATTCTATGCATCGGTCGAGCTGTTGCGCTATCCTGAGCTGCGCGGTCGTCCCGTCGTCATCGGGGGGCGGCAAGCGGGGGCGCCCATGCTCCGGCGAGCCGACATTGGTCGCTTTCCGCAACTGCGAGACTATGCCGGCCGCGGTGTCGTCACGACGTGCACTTACGAAGCACGGGCACTCGGCGTCTCATCGGGCATCGGGCTCATGAAGGCGGCGAAGCTGGCGCCTGCCGCCATCCTCCTGCCGGCGGATTTTGAAGCCTACCGGCATTATTCGGCCCGCTTCAAGGCGGCCGTGTCGGAGATTGCGCCCAGAATCGAGAATCGAGGCATCGATGAAATCTTCATCGATCTCACCGACGTGCCTGGTGATGCGCTCACGCTGGGGCATCGGATCCAGCACGCCGTGCGCGATGCCACGGGCTTGAGCTGTTCGATCGGAATTACGCCCAACAAGTTGCTGTCGAAAATCTGTTCCGACCTGCAAAAACCCAATGGGCTCACCGTCTTGGACCTGGACGAGGTGCCCGCGCGCATCTGGCCGCTGTCCGTGGCAAAAATCAACGGCATAGGGCCGAAGGCGACGGCGCGGTTGGCGCACCTGGGCATCGCAACGATCGCGGATCTCGCCCAAGCCGATCCCGCCATGCTCCAAAGGCATTTCGGGCCCGCCTACGCGTCTTGGCTGCACCGCGCGGCGCATGGCCAGGACGATGCGGCCCTCATCACGCATTCGGAGCCGAAATCGATCAGCCGGGAAACGACCTTCGAACGCGACCTGCATCCGCGCCATGATCGCGGTATGCTCTCGGATATTTTCACCCGGTTGTGCATGTCTGTCGCGGAGGATCTGCGGCACAAGGGGTACTGCGCCCGCACCATCGGCATAAAGCTTCGCTTCGACGATTTCTGCGCGGTGACACGAAACCTCTCGTTGCCGAGCGCGTCCGCGGAGCCCGCGGTCATTCGGGGCGCGGCAGGCGCCTGTCTCAGGCGCGTGCGTCTGGACCGGCGCCTGCGACTGCTGGGCGTGCGCGCCAGCGGGTTATGTGCGGTAGAGAGCGCTACGCACGCTCACTTGCCGGTGCAAGGAGAGCTTGCGATCGGCCGTGCCGGCCACTGACGTCGCCGCCGCACTCGATGCGATGCCGGCCATGTTCGCCTGGGCCATGGCGCCGGATCAGGATCCGGCATAGCCTTGCGCGGGTTAAAAGACGCCCACGTTGGACACTGGATCACACTCGGGGCCACGATTGATTGACTCCTTGGCAGCTTAAGGGACTTTCACGAGTTGCGGGCGGTAATGCGTAACCCATGCAGCAATCGTTTCCGCCGGCATTGGGCGGGCGATCGCGAAGCCCTGTGCCATATGGCATTGCAGTTCAGCAAGCTTAAGCACGTGCCGCGCGGTCTCCACACCTTCGCCAATCACTTCGAGTCCTAGCATGCGGGCCGTCGTGACAATGCCCGTAACGATGGCAAGATCCTTGGGATTGCTAAGAATGTTGCGGACGAAGCTTTGGTCGATCTTGATTGTTTGAGCGGGGAGTTTTTGCAGATAAGCAAGCGACGCGTTGCCAGTGCCGAAATCATCGAGGGCGACGCGGACCCCCAGCGCATTACACGCCTCCAATGCCCGGCGGGCGCCGTCGAAATCGCGCAAGGGTGCGCTCTCGGTTATCTCGATTTCGACGAACGCCGGCACGATGCCCGGGTGGCGCGAAAGAGCATCTTCAAGATCAGAGGGGAAACGAACGTCCAACAGGTGGTTTGCGCTGATGTTGACAGCGACGCGTAACGGCAGGCCCTGGTTGTGCCAGCGTTCACCCTGGGCGAGGGCCGCATCGAGAACGAATCGTCCAATCGGGCGAGCGAGGCGAACGTGATCCAACGCAATAGAGAACGCCACCGGGGTGTGGATCCGATCCCCTGTCTCCCACAGCCGCAGCAAAGCCTCGACACCTGAGACTCCATAAGTGTCGCGAGTCTCGTTGGGATCCACTATGGGCTGGTAGTAAAGCATCAAATGGTCCGCCTGCAGCGCCTTATCGAGCATGTCGCATGCGGCCGCGTGGGCGCTCAGGCGTGTACTGAGGGAAGCGCTATGCCGGGCCCACCGGTCCCCGCCTTGCTCCTTGGCCGAGTAAAGGGCAAGATCGGCATGACGCAAAAGCGTCTCTTGGTTATTTTTGTCGAAGGGGAAGAGTGTCACGCCGACACTCGCGGAGAGGCGAATTGGGGCCCCGTCGATTCCGAAAGGAGCCCGCATGGTCTCCATAACGCGTTCGCAAATCCGATCCAGATCCGTCGGTCGCTCAAGATCCGTGAGAAGGAACCCGAATTCGTCACTCCCCGTGCGCGCCAGTGTATCCGCAGAGCGCAGCACTCTTTGGAGCCGCGTTGCCACTTCCTGCATGGCGGCATCGCCCGCCTCGTGTCCCAGACGATCGTTGATTTGCTTGAATCCATCTAGGTCGAGCAAACCGACAGCCAAAAGGCGCTCGTGCCGCATTCCTTGTCGATACGCATGGCCGAGACGCTCAGAAAACAGACGCCTGTTGGGAAGGCCGGTGAGCGGATCTTCGAGGGATTGCGCCCGCATGCGCTGCACCAGATCGCCCAGATGGGCAAATGCAAGAAAATAGGCGGCTCCAACCCGCTCAAAATATCCCTCTTCCGCCGCGCCGACGAGGCCAACCGCCGAAAAGCGCCCACTCCCGAACGGGAAGCAGCCGACTTCGGCTATAGTGTCACGTAGGCCGTGCATCCACCCGGGCGTGGCGCGATCACTCACGGTACAGATTACGGGCTGCCCGTGATCGATTGCCTCCCAACACGGATCCCCCTGCAGCCGAGGAATAACAATCGCCTTATCGGAGACACCGGCAGTGCAACGGGCAATCAACACGTCGCCGCGGTCTCGGGTTGCATATGCCGTCCACGCAACCACTCGGCTGCGGCTGACGAGCCCGAGGCAGATGCCTTCGAGCAGTCGCTCGCCGTCAGGATCTTGAGCTGCATCCTCCGATGCCAGAACACGAAGCAACACGTCGAATACAGCTACCCGCTCAGTATCGGTATCGCAAATGATAGAGGTGGAGTCATCGAGTTGGGCGACCAAGTCGCCAACCAGAAGACGAAAGAGCGTATCCCGCACGGGATCACGCTCTGGAGCCGGAATATCCTGCCCGATGACCGTGCTCCAGTGTTGCCAGCAGCGCCAGTACATGCCGGACAGCCAGATCGGTTCGACACCTGGAGAACGGTCGTGTTGGCCGGAGGACCGCAGGTCGGACAACCAGTTGGCATCGAGTCGACTCCGCAAAAGCTTCTTCGCACGTGTAGCCTGCTTGCGGGCAAAATACGCTAAATCTTTCGGCGCGACGTCGCGGGATGCTGCTGAGTGATGCAGCAGAAACTCGTAAAGGTTGCTCGCCAGGAGATGCATGTTGCTGGCCAGTGCGTCGTGATGTTTGTGGAGCAACCGGAAATCTGCGTCAGTGAGTTCCAGAAAGGCATGCAGAGGCGATCCATGTGTCCGCGGGGCAGGCCCGGCTGCAAGATTGTTCCCATCAAAGACGGCCGTGCGACACAAGTCACTGGATTCCGAAATGTCGAGGCGTACCACTTGCGATGTCCTCCCTTTTCTTTCTTATGTGGCTCCTGGCGCCATCAGCATCCAGATATCGTGGCTCGAGATCAAGAGGCTTCGGCTCTCGGGATAGGTGGAGTGGTCCTTCGCGGCATCGGTCTCGATTCGAAATGGATCCCGGTCATTGTCTGGGTAGTGTCGATTTTCTGACCCCAACCCCTGCACTCCGTGGAGTCACCCCTATCGGCGCACCCGTTGCAATCGCCATTGACCCCGCATCCTTCCGGCCCGCACAGGGCGTTCCGCGCTGAAGGGTGACTGGCAGCATGACCTGTCACACACCTTCAGCCAGGAACGCCTCATCCAATAGCTGAATCCAGTGGCTGACTGGCACGGGCGATGCCTCGGCGAGATGAGCCAAGCAGCCAACATTAGCCGTGGCAATGGCTTCCGGGCGGCTGGCGAGTAACGTATCAAGTTTTGCTGCGCGTAGCGATAGCGAGAGTGCCCGTTGCAGAATGGAATACGTGCCTGCGGCGCCACAGCACATAAACGGATAGGCGGTCCGCGCCAACCGGAACCCGGCACGCGTGAGGATCTGCTCGACGACCCCGTTTAGCTTCTCCCCATGCTGAAGGCTGCAGGAAGACTGGAAGGCAATGCGTCTCGCTCCTTGTCCTGGGTCCGTGGCGGACTGGAACTCGTCGTGCCACTCTGCTGCGACAATCTCCGCGATGTCCTTCGTGAGCTCGGAGACACGTCGGGCTTTCTCACAGTAGATCGGATCGTCACGCAGCAGGTGGCCATAGTCACGAAAATGCATGCCGCAGCCGCTGGCGGTCAGAACGAGGGCCTCCGCCCCCCCCTCGATGTGTGGCCATAAGGCATCGATGTTCTTGCGCATGAAGGCCTGCGCCTCGCTTGTTGCCGCCATATGCTGACTGACAGCACCGCAGCAGCCGGTGTTGCAGGGAATGAGCCGAATTCCGAACCGATCCAGCACGCGGGCGGTGGCCGCATTGATGTCCGGCATCAGCGTTGGCTGAACGCACCCCTGCCAGATCAGCATAGTTCGGGAATGCGACCGCTTGGGCCATGGGCCGGCGCGGCGAACGGCGGGAATTCTTGTTCGGTGGTCGGGAGGCATGAATCGGCCCAGGATCTGTCCGAGTCGCACCGCGCTTGAGAACAGGGGACGATGCGTGACTGTTGCACGAACCGCCCACCGGGTCAGCCGGTCTCTCAAAGGCCGAGGCACCTCCCTCTCGGCCAACTCCCTCCCAATGTCAAGCAGCCGACCATAGCGAACTCCCTGTGGGCAACTCGCTTCGCAAGATCGGCAGCTTAGGCAGCGATCGAGATGATGCTGCACGTTGGCTCCGAGCGTGCGCCCCTCAAGCGCCTTCAGAGAATAGGCCGGCGGCAAGCCTGCAGCGCCCAACTCCTTGCCTTCCAGCAACTGCCTGATGAGATAGATACGTCCCCTCGGTCCGTCCCATTCGTCGTTCAACAACCGAAAGGTCGGGCAACGGAATGTGCACTGTCCGCACTGAACGCAAGGCGACAAGAGCGTTTCCGCTTCGCGGCCAATTTCGGTGTCTCGGTAGCGTTCAGCCAGCTCAACTTCCATCTTTGTCTCCGTGGTCGAGGCTTCGTGCGCGCATCGCCTAGAAGGATCGGCCGCGCTATGCGGCACAGGCGAGGCAACTCAAGCCGATTCATGTTCAGAGTATGCGACGCCCAAAATGGGCCTGTCCAAGAGCTTATTTGTATTGAGCCGATAGGAATCCACAATAGCCGCGGGATAGGGAAGCATTCAAGTCGGGCAAAGCCGGGCGACGCTGCCGGTGCGCCGGCGACAATCGGGCCAAGTAAGTAGCCGGATTCAAGGCGAAGCGTCTTGCATCTGCACGGACCCATCGAGAACCCGCACGGAATGCTCGCCGTGCCAAAAGGGCAGGGATGCTACATGAAGCGCATTTCTCGCCTAGTCGCTGGTCCGAACGGGTTGACTCTCCCCAAAGGAGCGCGAAATCAGTTGGGGGCCGACCCGCATCCCGAACGAGGTCACATCGTGGAGATCCGTTGCCGAGGGATCTTGGCCGTCATAGCAATTCTCCCTTTATGGTCGGATACACGTGACCGCCCACACTGACTTCCCGCACGCCACCAGACATTCGAGCCCGCAGCATCACTAGCGATGGGCGCCGGACTTCGTGGCCTTGCTCGATGCGCAACGAAAGATCGGTGACGCCGAGCACCGCGTGTTGGAGCAGATATGCTCCCAGGAGTGCTGCGCCGTTTCCGGTTGCAGGGTCTTCGCGCACGCCATAGGCCTCAAAGAAAAACCGCGCACTTAAATCGTTCGCTGGATGAAGGGCCTGCCGGCAAAAAAGATAGACAAGGGAAGGCGCACCCTGTGCCGCAAGGGGGGCAAATGCATTGAGATCGAGCCTGCAGCGGCGCAAGGCATCGAGACCGCGCAAAGGTACTATCAGGACGGAGACACCGGCAACGAGCGCCTGAATGGGGCTCGTTGTCTCGATGTCGCCAGGGGAAAGTCCGAGCGCACGCGCCACCGGTTCGCGCGGATAGCTTGATCCGAAGGTGGCTTCGGGCGCTCGAAACCATGGAGCGTCCCGTCCGTCGGAGGATCGCTCGAAGCGGACTGGGATCTCTCCGACGGAAAGCCTAAGCATGATCTCGTTCACCGTCTTCGGCGCGACGTACTGTCGGATGACCCAGGCCGTACCTAGAATGGGGTGCCCTGCAAAGGCGACCTCCCGCGCCGGCGTGAACATGCGAATTCCGTATCTATTCTCAGACTGCCCGCCGGGATCCACAAACGTCGTTTCGGAATAATTGATCTCTGCCGCAATCCGTTGCATCAACTCATCGGATAAGCCTGATCCAATGACCACAGCCAACGGATTTCCTGTGTAGGCCCCATCGGCGAAAACATCCACAGCAAACAAGGAATAGGGCACGAAATGCTCCCAACTTTGGGTTGTTGATGAGAGCAGGGATTGCCCTCACCCCGGCCACTCTGGGGCCATCCACGCTGCCCAGCGCCGCCATGCCTAAGGGCTGTGTCGGAAACAAGACTTCGCCGTTCGGCCCATGGGCATGTTGGACATGCCCCACCCAGTTGTCAAGTAGACGTCCCGGCAATCGCCGCGCGATATGCTGAACGCGCACGCCCCCTGCCGAGTTGGCTTTCCCAACCAACATCATTCGTGCGATTGCCAAAGAATCTATAGCGGATTCCTATCCCCACTATCCAAATTTGTTCTTGGACAGCCCCCGTTACGCGTCACATACTAATCGCCATACATATCCGCATATCGTGTTTAATTCGCGGCAACGTGTCTGGGGAGACGTCAGAAATGTCAGTGGAAGAGGGACTTAGGCAGGGGCGCCGCGGCTTTTTGAAGCAGGCCGGTCTGACTGCAGGCACCATTTCCTTTATCGGGCGCGCCCAGAACGTCTGGCCTGACTCCAATGGCGCGGCACGGACCGACGTTCGGCCCGCGGACCCCATCGCTCGCGTCACCGCCGATCCGACCAACATCCCGCCCCCCATCACGAGGCGCCGGCCGGCGGTAGTACCGGTTCTTCTGGAGGCGAAGGAGGTCCTCGGCGAGATCGAAAATGGCGTTTTTTTCAAGTTTATGACCTACAACGGGCAAGTGCCTGGCCCATTTATCCGCGTGCGGGAAGGCGACACCGTTGAACTGACTGTGCGCAACCCGACACAGAACACCCAAACACACAATGTGGACATGCACGCGGTGATGGGGCCCGGAGGCGGCGCCCTGGCCACACTGACGCATCCCGGTGAGGAGGCACATTTGCGTTTCAAGGCAACCTACCCAGGCGCATTCATCTACCATTGTGCGGTCTCGAACATGGACATGCACATCAGCTCGGGCATGTTCGGCATGATCCTCGTGGAGCCGAAGAAGGGGCTTCCACATGTCGACCATGAGTTTTATCTCGGGCAGCATGAAATTTACACCGACAAGCCTGCCGGTACACTGGGATATCATGGCTTCAACGTGGACGCCATGGTGGAAGAACAACCAAATTATGTCCTGTTCAATGGCGCCAAGGATGCTCTAACAGCCACCGGATTCGGGCCTATGAAAGTCAAGACGGGCGAGACTGCGCGCGTATTCTTAGTGGTCGGTGGGCCCAACTTGTCGAGCAGCTTCCATGCTATCGGCAATGTGTGGCACGAGCTATGGCCCGAGGGACAAACACGTAATCCCGCTCATCGCTATATCCAGACCTACCCGGTGCCGCCTGGGTCAACCGTCCTCGCGACCCTCCGCTTTCCGGTGCCTGGGGTTGTCAAGCTCGTCGACCATGCCCTGACCCGGGTTGTGCACAAGGGATGCCTTGCGGTCATCGAGGCCGAGGGCCCGGAAGTGCCATCCACATTCGCCCCAGGTGGCGTCCATAAGCTCTAAATGAGGCGTCAGACATGAACAGAAGAGGATCCGACCATGACATCCAATAGCGCACCGAAGAAGGAGCAAACCCCCAGTCCAGATTTTTTTGATAGTTCCGATTTCAAGGAGATGATGCGGACTGTCCATGACCTCGGGGGAGAAGAAGGGGGCCCCATCCGCATCGAGGAGCGGGTTGCGAAGAAATGGGAAACGAGTACCTTCGTGACCTGCGAGTGTCTGGCTTGGCGTGGCGTGTGGAATACCGTGGAGAAGCATCGGCGGCACGCCGACCTCGGCCAGACGCAGTATCTTGGGCTACCCTATTACGGCCGCTGGCTCGTGTCTGCGGCACGGGTGATGCTCGACAAGCAACACATCACCCTGACCGAGCTGACGAATAAAATCGAGGAGGTGAAAAAGCGAAATGAAAAGCGTTAATCCGCCAGCTGAGATCGCCAAGGGCGTGGGTGATCCTCAGTGTTACAAGGGCAAGGCGGGAGGCCCTCCGAAATTCCAGATCGGCGATCGCCTCCGGATCCGGGATCTTCCCGACATCTTCTATAACCAAACCCCGGGATATGTCCGGGGAAAGGTTGGGGTCGTGACGGCCCTGGCTTACGAGAGTCCCGCGCCTGAAGACGAGGCTTGGGGGCATTTGGACGTAGTCGAGTGGTTCTATGTGCTGGATTTCCGGCACAGCGAGCTGTGGGGCGAGTCGCCGGACGTCAATGAGACCGATACCGTTCAGGTGGAGATCCCTGAACGGTGGCTCGAACCCGCGTAGTACATAGTCGTTGTTGTGGTGGGGCGGTCAATGACCAGCCTGGGCTCCAGATGCGCCGGGTGCCCCCGTGACGGAGTATCAATGTTTTTCGGAGGATATTATGGCAAGAGAACTAGTGGATCGTCCTTTGGTGTATAGCTGCTCCGGATGTTCGAGTCTGGCGCAGCTTGCCAATGCTGTGGCATTGCGCTTGGACCGGGAGGGGGAAGCCCAGATGTCGTGCATTGCCGGGGTCGGTGGTGACATTGAGAGCTTCGTGAGTCAGGCGAGGTCCGGCCGCCCGATCCTTGGTCTGGATGGCTGCCCCTTGGCCTGTGTCCGGAACACGCTGAAGCGTCACGGCGTTCAGCCGGACCGGTACCTGCAGTTGCAGGAGCCCGGCCTCAAGAAGCGCTATGGCCATTACGCAGAAGAGAGTGATGTGGAACGCATCTATCCGCATGTCGCGGAGATCGCCAGAGAGCTCCGGCCGATTCAGGATCGCGAGGCCTGTTAATCATGGGTGGCAAACGGAATGCGCCATCGTATCCACGCCCAAGGAGCACCGGTACCGGGCACGTTCTCGCCGGCACGAGGGCATCGAGGGCGCAAGACGTTCGGGGCACTGTACGCCGGGCAAGCGATGTGTTTTCGTGATCAGTGATGCGAGAGGAGGTATTAAGTTGAACAGACTGGCAACCACGGAACTGAGCGACTATTCGGCACGGGAGCATGCCGTCGACGAGAGCCCCTGCCGAACGATGAAGGGCCAGCAATTTTTAGCCGAGTTGGTGCGCCGCTCGGGAGCAAAGGCATTGTTCTTCGTGCCCACGTTCCTGTATCCGACACTGGTCGAATTGGCTGACGATCCGATCAAGCGCGTTTTGTGTCACTCGGAGAAGGCTGCTGGGTACATGGCGGACGGCTACGCGCAGGCCTCAGGGATGCCGGGGATCGTCATCGCCCAGGGGGGACCGGGCGCAACCAATCTCTATGCCGGCCTTGTGGACGCTTGGCAAAGCAATACGCCCGTATTGGCGGTAACCCCTGTACTTCCGAGTGCGCGTTACCACGGGAATTCCTATCAGGAAGTCTACGTCGATTTTCGTCCGGTCACTAAATATGATGCTGACGTGCGCACGATAGAACGAATGGCGGAGTTTTTCGGCAAAGCTTACCGGGAGATGACGACGGGTGCACCGCGCCCCGTACATTTATACTTGGATGGGGCGCTCGAATCCGAAGAGGCGGAATTCGACTTTCGATTCCTGGACCGGCGCTACTTTTCCTACCCGGCATTTCGGCCACGGGCCGACGATGAAATGGCGGAGCAGGCCGTGGCGGAGCTTCAGCGTGCTGAGCGTCCCATGATGGTTTGCGGTCGGGGAGCTATCGTTTCCGGCGCCTGGACCGAAGTAACGGCACTGGCCGAGTTGCTGGACGTGCCGGTGACTACGACGCTGGGAGGCAAAGGCAGCATCGACGATCGGCATCCGCTGGCGCTCGGCGTAACGGGTTCCTACCGGCGTCCATCCACTGACCAGGCAGTTGCCGAGACGGATCTGGTGTTGTATGTTGGGTGTCATCACGGTGGGGCGAAGACGGAGTGCAGGCAATCGCCAATGCCAGGAGTGCGGTCCATCCATATCGACATCAATCCCGCGCAGCCTGGTGCCAATTATCCTAACGTGTTGCCGCTAGTAGGCGATGCACGGACAGTCTTGCGCCAAATGTTGGTCGTGGCGCGTTCATCGAAGCGGAATACGCATGGCCCATGGGTCGCACGCGTGCAGAAGGCCATGCGGGAGTGGCGGGAACTGGAATCTCGCCAGATCCACAGTGATGCTTCGCCGATCCGACCGGAGCGGCTGGCGACGGAAATCGTGAATGCGTGCCCGCCTGATACTCTGTACGTAACAGACACGGGCTATGCAGGTACCTGGGCCGGGGTGTATATGGATCTTCCGGCGGGAAAAAATATGCTTCATTGCGAAGGCAGCCTCGGATGGGCGTTTCCGGCGGCGATCGGGGCCAAGGCGGCTACACCGGAGCGCCCCGTGGTAGCGTTCACGGGCGACGGCGGCTTCTTCTACCACCTGACGGAGCTCGAGACGGCCGTACGGAACGGAATCAATGTAGTGACTGTAGTCCTCAACAACCAGGCCATGGCATTCCAGACCCAGTTCCTGCGTTCAGTTTGGCCAGATTCGCGTGATCTGGACAAGCTGTCGGTATTCGGCGGAACGAATTTCGCAAATATGGCGCGAGAAATGGGGGCCTGGGTGGCGCGGGTGAGCGACCCGCAGGAAATCCGGAGCGCCATCAAGGAAGCCATCGATGCCAAGCGACCGGCAGTTTTGGATGTGGTCATTGACCAGGCGGCCGTTGCGCCGGTGGCGGTCATGGCAGGACAGGGCAGCCGGAGCAATGTCGTCAGCGTATCCGGGGGAAGCAAGCACGGCAAGTGACATGATCATTCCGGGACAAGGGCGAATCATGGTCGGTCGGCGCTTCGCCCGTGTGCCCACGCAACCCAAAAATGACCGGTCTACAAGCTCATGCGTGGCTTCATTCCTTCCGTACCGGTCGGCGCCACCCTTCGGGGTACTGGCGTCATTCACCGACGGCTCGACGGGCTATGCGAGAGCTCTCTCTTTTCATTGGGCCCGCGTGTCCTAACGTGGATTCTGCCGCATGCGCTGGCGAAGACGCTATCCAATGGAGCCTTTTCCCGGGAAGGAGGCACGATGAGCGTGAATCATATGGAAATGATGAGACCGGGGCCTGTGTGTCAGGAGCGGGAAATCTACGAGCGCCTGCTGCCTTTGGAAGATGCACGAATCATAGAGTTGGGCTGCGGGAAAGCGGAAAAGACGCAGATGATCGCAAAAACGGTCAGGGTAGCCCAGATCGTCGCGCTTGAAGTAGATGCGATCCAGCATTCTAAGAACCAACTGCTCGAGCGTTTGCCCAATGTTCGCTTCGCACTGGGGGGTGCGCAAGCCATTCCGGCGGCCGATGAGAGCTTTGATATTGTCCTGATGTTCAAGTCATTGCACCATGTTCCGATGGACCAAATGGAGAAGGCGCTTTCCGAGATCCGCAGGGTGCTGAGGCCGGGTGGACTTGCCTATATCTCAGAGCCGGTGTACGCGGGAGCGTTCAACGACATTCTGCGGCTTTTTCACGACGAACGCGTAGTCCGGGAGGCGGCGTTCAATGCGGTACGTCATGCGGTGAGCGCTCGCGTACTCGATCTTGCCCGACAGGAATTCTTCAGCACCCCCATGCATTTTGACAATTTCGAGCACTTCGAGGCAGACGTTATCAAGGTGACCCATACTCACCACGATTTGTCTCCTGAACTTCTGACTGAGGTACGCAACCGATTTATCAGGCATATGACGCCCAACGGGGCGGATTTCTTGATGCCTATTCGGGTCGATTTGCTGCGCAAGCGGTCGTGTGCGCCCCGGTGTACCGATTGCGTGATCGCGTGACCCATTGGTTGAGTTGCGAAGGGGCGCCGCCTCGTCGCGAGGCGTATGTAGCCGCTCATTGGGCTGGTCTCGGACGAGTGCGATCTAGTTGGCCAGCAGCGGTGATGCGCGCCGCCCCCCGCATGCTCTCATGCCGTTCCATAATCCCGGCTGTCAGCTTTCACGCTATTTCGTGAAGATTTTTGAAATAATCCTGGCGAGAGGCGGGGAGTGAAACCGAACAAGGTTCCGCACGCGCGTAAAAAGGTTTTGGCGTTACTCATAGTGACCGAAAAACGGGGCACAAGGAAGGCAGGGGGCGCAGTTTAATTTTCACCATGTGCAATACCAAAACCTGCTCTCGACGACGGTAGATTAAGGTGAGAGCGGCTACGGAGTGCTCCCAGAACTTTCCACGAAATCGCGTGAGAGCTAATACCCCGCGGAAGTTCCGCATCTACCGCAGAACAGCCTTATCGTCGATCTGCTTGGACAGCCGGTCCATGGGCACGTCATGATTCACCCGATCGAAGAAGCGCTCCCGGTCGACATCTACAACAACGTGGTAGCCTTGTCGCACACGATGCTGCGCTCGCCGCACAGCATCGTGTGCGGCTCGGCCAAGCCGGAAGCCCTATCCATATTCCGAGAATGCCGCGGCATCAGCGGCTGCAGAACTTGCAGCAGGGTTTTCTGAATCAGCCGCTCAGTGACAGTGGCCCCCCCACGCTTCCTCATCGCGCTTCCAGGATTAGGGATCTGCACCCAGTGCACCAGGGGGTGGCCGGTCGCACCAGGTTTGCAGGTTTTCCCGTGTCTGAGGCCAGTGAATCCTCAGGTACCCATCCGGCGCATCGACCGGCGGTCCGTCTTCCGCAGCACTGCCGCGACTGGCCTTAGCCCGTTTCCATGCCGGCCTTCTCTCGCGAGCGCCTGGGTGTTGGCTGTCGCATTGAACCGCGATCCACCGGCATGTCTTCTGCGCAATATTCCACCTTCCACCGCGCTAGACGGGCGTGAAATAACGCCGGCGGAATAACGTAACAGCCAGCCGCTCCCCGTGATCAGCGTATGACGAGAGGGTAGTGTGCAAGTTTGTGTGCAAACGACTTGAGAGGCAGCGAAAACGTGGGCGGTCAGAGTATGTCGAGGCGGAAGGTCAAGGCGATCACGGCGGGGCTGTGTGGGCACAGTTTCTCGGTATTAAGCCTCTCTACGACCGACAACGGGCCGGACCAGGCACTTCCTCGGTTTGCCAATCGGGACTTGCACGAGGCTTATCCCTATCTGATTCGCGATGCCCGATACGAGAAGGTGCGGGAAGACCGAGCCCCCCGTCGGTGGCGGTGTTGGTGGCCATAGACGGCTACTGGAAAGGGCGGCGCCAGGATCTGTCGGTGGAATTGGCAACTTGGCAGATCCAGGGCGCCTGGCGGGGGTTTCGGGTCAAGCTTAAGAACCGTGGCCTGTGCGGCGTGGAGTTTGTGTTGTCCGACGAGCATGCCGGGCTCAAGAAAACGATTTCGGAAGTGCTCACGGACACAGCGTGGCAGCGCGGCCACGTGCATTGTCTGCGCAACATGCTGGATTATTTGCCAAGGAAGGCGGACGACGACCGCCTGCAGGAACTACGCCGGATCTACAATCCGGCGCCAACACCCAGGAGGTACAGCGCGAGCTCGCCGTGTGGATTGGGCAAATGGCAGGCCAAATACCCGAAGCTCGTCGACTGGGCGGAAACGAACATCGGCGAAACGCTGGCCTTCTATCGCCTGCCCCGGGCACATCATAAGCATCTGAAGAGTACCAATATGCTCGAGCGGCCAAATGAAGAGGTCAAGCGTAGGAAACGGGTCGCTAGGATCTTTCCCGACACCGAATCCTGCTTGAGACTCATCCGCGCCCTGTGCCTCGAGACCCATGAGACCTGGCTCGCGGACAGTCCCTATCTGAACATAACGCTTTTGGCAGAGCACAAGAAGGCGTTGTTGCGACTGGCCGCTTAACGCGGTCTCGATGCAAATCGATCAACCGATTATGTGATCGCCCATTTTGCACGCATCGACAGCCACCGGACACAACCCGATGGAACTGGCACCCGTCAGAGTGCGCCCAGCATGGGCGCAAAAAAAAGAGAGGCAGTGTCACCTGCCTCAGAAGGGTCGCGACATCGCGCAAGCGCGATGTCGCAGGCTTCGAAGGCACGCACTCGCGTCGCACGCCTTCGAGGAGGAACCACTATTCGATGTGTTTGGTCATGGCCAGTTCATCCAACAACAGCGTCTTCTGCAAACGCACGTCTCAATGGCACCCAGGGCCGGAGACGCGGACTCTCGAGTCCATCCCATCAATCAAGTCCTCGTGGCAAGGACGACGATGATGTCTTCGACGGCATCGAACTCCACCGCGACCCGCAACCCGTCGCGGATCACTGCGGCGGCTCACTGCTCAAGACAAATGTGTCCATGCGTGGTGGTCGCAGGATGATCGAGATCATTTGCGTCTGATCCACAGCCAGCGAAGCAACCTCCTCCCTCCTTTGACCTCAAAGGCCACGATGCGGCCTCCGGAGCGCTTTTGCGCCAGAGCGAACGCATGCTGGGGGGCCGAGGGCAGGCCAGGGGAGTAAACACGCTCCACCTGGGTGGTACATCTCAAACCAAGGGACCTCTTCTCCCGCGTTTCGTGAATTTGTGTCGATCCCGATATTCAAGGTTCCGAGCCCCTTGAGGAGAACCCAGGCATTGAACGCGCTCAGCGCAGGCTCCCAATCCACAAGAGAGCGACGACACTCCCCATGAGCTCGCGGCGTCACAGGATTGCGCCGCCCACCACTGTGTCCTGCCCATCGAGGGACATGGTGGCTGAATGGATCACGAAATCGGCACCGAGATCCAGGGGACGCTGTCGGATCGGAGCGCAGAAACCGTTATCCACGGCAAGGCATGCACCTATGCCGTGGGCCAGCGTTGCCAAGGCGGGGGGGGGGCGCCCATTTCGGCCAGCGGGTTGCAAGGCGTCTCGACGAACAGCAACTTGGCATTGGGACGCACCGCCACCTCCCACTCCGAGACGTCCGCGAGGGAGACGAGAGTCGAGTCGACGCCGAAATGCCTGAGAACGGCATTCAGCAGCTGGACCGTCGTGCCAAAGATGCTGCGCGGTACCACAATATGGTCCGCTGACGACGGGAGCCCCGTCACGCACGCCAAAATCGCCGACATGCCTGATGCAGTGGCCACACACCGTTCTGCGCCCTCAAGGGCAGCGATGCGCTCCTCGAAGGCGTTCACCGTCGGGCCGGCGAAACGGACATAGAGGGGCCAGAATGTGTCCCCGAGAAATGCGCGGCGCTGTCGAAGACGAAGCTTGCGGTAAGGTACGGCGCCTCGGAATGTTCGTTGAACTGGCTGCGGTGGATACCCGTCCGCTCCGCTAGCGTTTCCTTTGCACGTTCATCGGAAGGCATGCTTTCCCCTGAACAAAATACTCTCCTCTACTCTCGCCGCAAGGGGTCGAATACGCCCGTAATCAGGGGCCCAGTGCCCGGGGGCTCGCCTGGGGTGCATGCACAAGGCGGGCTTCGAGCTGACTTACCCATGGTCGCTCGTCCCAAGCCGACACGCGCCGTCATCCGGCGAATGCGGTCCCTCATCAGTGGGCCGCATTTTGCCGTACCTACTGCAACGCGAGCCGGTCATTCAAGGCCGCGGCTCGCGAAGATTGTGGCACAGGTGCGTGCCGACCAGGGAAAGGAGGCGCAGACCTTCCTGGGTTCCCGGTTCACGCACCAGGCGCAGCACGCCACCGAGCCCGCCGGATGACGGTACGCTTCCTGCGACGTCTTCACAGAGCGCACCGAGGAGTTCCGCCAGCGCGAACAGCAGGCGCTGGCTTTCCTCGCGGTTGATGACCTGCAGCAGGTACATGAGGCCTTCGTTACGCGTCAGCCGGTCAAGTTGATTGATACCCTCGCTCATTGTCCTTGCGATACGCGCCACCATCTCGTCCGACATGGCGCCCTGGGCTGCCGCAACGAAGTGTGCGATTTCGACGAGCTGTTGAAGATCCTCTCTGGCGATGGCTTCGTTTGGAATTTCGACGTTGGAGTTCATGTGTGGGCTTCCTCAGAGCAGGCCGCGGACGCTGGTCCAGTACATCTGGTTGTATGCCATCTTGAACCAGTGAATGGATTTTGATGGCGGTTTCAGGGGAGGGAGGTTGACGTAGTCGAATGCATTGTAGGTGGCGCGGTCAAAACCCGCCTCGATAAAACAGTAGACTTTGCCGTCATATGCGCGAACGGGACTTACCGTGCCCGTTTTAATCCGCGCCACGATGTTCGCCGTCACCACTTCCGATTCGAAATGAGCGGCCGATCCGGTCTTGCTGACCGGAATGTTGGTGGCATCCCCTATCACGTAGACATTGTCCCGACCGTTCATGGTGAGCTTGAATCGATCCGTGGGGATCCAGCCGCTCTGAGTTAACTGGTTTTGTTCGACGATTTCCATGCCTCGATGCGGGGGCACCGCGATCAGCAGGTCATACTTGACCTCGGTTCCTTCCTCGCTGTAGACGATCTGTTTGACCGGATCGACGGATTTGAGATTGAACAGCGTCTCGTACTCGATGCCGGCCTTGTCGAATTCGGGCTTCGCCCAGCTGGCGACATTGGAGGTGGCATGGACACGATTGGTCGGGTACTGGTAACGCAATGTCACCTTGTCACGAATCCCGCGCGCATTGAAAAAGTCGTGCAGCATGAACATCGCCTCCACCGGCGCGACTGGGCACTTGTGTGGAATAGAAACCACCATTGCGACCGTACCGCCCTGAAACTCCGTGAGGCGCTTGTGAAGACGCACAGCACCCTCTTCGGTGTAGAACGTCTCGGCCCCTTCCGCGAGCCCCGGGACTTCGGCCGGCACCACGCGCGAGCCGGTGGCAATAATCAAGATGTCGTAGTGGTACGTCTTGCCGCTCTTGGTCACCACATGATTTTCGTCAAGTACGAATTTTTCAACCGGATCGACATGAAAGTCCACCTCGGGTTCAAGCAAGCTCGCCTCGTCTCGGTACAGCTCGTCCGCTGTCATTTGCCCGAACGCAACATAGAGCAGTCCAGGTTGATACATGTGGCGGTCGGATGCCGAGAGCAAAGTGAGTTCGATTTTGCCGGCGCGGATTTCGCGACCGAGCCTGCGGGATAGGCTGTTGGCGAGGATCGTGCCGCCTGTCCCGCCACCGACGATTAGGATTTTCATTAGATTCCCCATGCAAATTTACGCGTTTACGCGATGGCCCGGCTTACCCAATGTGCGGGCCAAAAGTTACTTGATCTTGCGGACCGTGATGTGCCAGATCCCATCTACATTCTCGTTGCTAACAACCTCGTGGCCCACTTTATGAATCCATTCGGGAACATCCGCTGCCGACCCTTCGTCTGTGGACAACAACTCTAGGGTATCGCCCACATGTGCCTGCTTCATATAGGTAATGAGCTCCATGAGCGGGCCGGGGCAAAATGTGTTGCAGGCGTCGATAATCTTGTTTTCAGGCATTCCGATTTCCTCTCTTGCTGTTCAATTTCGTGTCGTCCTCAAAACGTCAGGAGTTGCCCGTCCTCGGCATCTCCGAGAAAGCGTGTAAGTCCGGTGGGTGGCCCAAGTTCCGGATCCAGATCGGCGTGCGTGATCTTCATGAGGTCCAGGGCCATTGAGCAGGGCAGTATGGTGGCATCGCCGAGCTCCGCGGCTTGCTGAAACAGTTGCTTAAAAGGAGGCACGCCTGGTTGCTGCAAGATCGCGCCGAATACGCCTTCCCCGGGGGGAGGCTCGGTGTTTTGTTTGACGAAATAGGGCAATGCGTTCATGGAAAGGAACACTGAAACCTGACTTCCAGTCGCCGCGGCGACTGATGCGAACATCGCTGCCATCTGTAGCTTTTCGCGCGTCCCCGTCACACAGATGATGCTAAGTTTGTTTGACATGCCGATGATATCTCGCCTTCTGCTAGTCAATAGAACAGCCAAATTACGTTTCGTGCGCCGCCGCGGGCGCGGCCGAACCCATTGCAAAAATGTTTTCCGGGGTCTTCGGGCCATTGAATCGACTCATGCCGCCCGAACCCGCCGCGAGAGCCAGGGAGTCTCTTGCAGGGAACACCTTGACCGGACAGTTCGAGATGCACGGACTGTCCGGTCAATCCCTCAGACTTCCTTTAGGCGGTGCCCGACCCTTTCTATCTGACGCGCCAACTCCTCTTCATCGAACAGCCCATGCCTGATCATGGAATGCGCCAATGCGAGAAGCGTCCGCTCGGGATAGGCGACGTCCGCGTAAAGCGTTGCGGCTAGCTCGTCCTCCTCCGCGCGGCGCTCAAGCAATGGCAGAGCGCAGGACCCAGGAACAACCTGCCCATGGGGTAAGACGTTCGAACTTGCGGCCAGGATGTCGCAGGTCGCGTCCAGCGTTATTTTCCAGGGGGGATCGGGGTTGGTGACTCCATACTGCGCCGCCAAGTCCTCCCACACCCGCCCACGGTTGCGGACGTCTTCCAGCAGCGCGATCGGCCCTTGCTCTGCTAGCGACTGCGCATTTCCAGAACCGTGATTCTTTCCTTCTGACATGGCCATGGGCCCTCCATTGGAAGCGACCGACTCAATGCCCGTGTCCGTGCTCAACCGGATGAACCGCCTTGTGGATCGGACGCATGGTGTTGGAAGTGACGCCGGGCTTCGGCACCGCTACGCCGATCAGGCAATCGCGGGTAACGATTTCGGCCAACTGATCCTCGCTCCAACCGTCGGTCCCCGCAGGACGCACGGGCATGACGATGTAGCGAGTCTTTTGGTTGGAGTCGGCGACCCTGATCTGCACGTCCGAAGGGAGCTGCAAGCCAAATTCTGCCAGGACTTGGCGTGGCCACCGGACAAGGCGACGGCGATAATTCGGGGTCCGATACCATTCCGGCGACTGGCCGAGAATCGGCCGCGGGTAACACGAGCAAAGGGTGCACACCACGACGTGCTTCAGGGTCGGCGTGTCCTCAAGGACACGCAGGTTGCAGTAGTCGCTCGGGGTACCGAAATGGGTCGGCGGGCTGTTGATCCAGTCGACGCCGACGGCCTTGCTGGCCTCCACCCCATCCGTAACGCAAAGGTTCTTGTACTCGGGATCGAGCCATGCCTTGGCAACTAGCCGTGCGGCGGGCGTTGGGCCCAGGGTATGAACATACTCGGTCCAGATCCGATGGTCTTCTGCGGAGAACAGCCCTTTCTCGATGGCGAGCTCTCGGACCGCCATCTCGAGAATCTCGAAATCGCTGACCTCGTCCACCATCGGTGCGGGTTCATGATGATGCTCTGACATTTTCATTTTCCTCCTGTCCAATCTATCTCGTGTTGCAGCCCTTACGCCTTCTCGAGCCATCGCTCCGAGAACTCGGTTTCCAGCGTGTCATTGGGGTATGCGTCGCTGTATTCCGGCCAAAGCTCCTTCTGGTTAAATGCAACGCTGTAAAACCATTCCGGTTTGTCGGTGTTGTCCCATGCCTCATCTTCTGCAGCAGGACTCTCATAGACCAGCTTGGTCACTTGACCAACCGCACCGCGCGGATAGACTTGGCAGCGGGTATAAAAGATGTCTGGCATGTCCTTGACGCGAACGGTGTCGCCCTCCTTGAACTTGGGCTTGCCAGCCTTCCCCTTGAAGCACTGCGGGTCGCCGATACCGGTTGCGATCGAGGCATGATGCGATCGATCGTGCTGATGCTTAGTGCTCATGGCGCTTTTTCACCTCGTCAATTTTATTTACGAGTTCGGTCAACGTGACGTATTGCTTATCGACCATGATCCGCGCGGCGGTCAGCAGCCAACGGCCGTAATACGGAAGCCCAAGGTATGCCGTCTGGCCGATATCGACGTTTTGCCGGCGACGGCGTTCCTCGGCGTTCCAGACGCCGCGCCATGCTAAGCACTCACAGGTTGCAAAGGTGTTGAGTTCCCACTGCTCCTCTTCCTTTTCTTCATACCGGATGGGTACATCCGCTTCGCCGCCGACGTCATGCACCGATCGGGTATAGGCGCGATAGAGCGTGTGGTCGACTTCGTCTGGATACGGCGCCTGAGTCTGCTTATGCAGAGCCGGCTGCACAAATCCGACGGACTGAAGATGCCGCAGCACCTCTTCTCTCGTGGACGATGACATAAGTGTTTGACTCCTCCGTGTAGTTACCGCAAAGCCACGCTGGCGCGCCATGCATTCTCGATTGGTAGCGAGAAATTGAAGTGCGGCACCGTGAACGCCCACCGTCAGCGCGCTTGCGCACTTCCTGGCGTCAATAGCCGACGCCAGGCGCTGAACAGCATGACGAGGCATCAATATGAACCCGTTGAATTGTTTTCTCCAAGACCAAATTTCGATGGCCTTTATAGGATTTCGCTATAAGGCATGATCGCGCGTCTCCCTAGTACTTCCATTGCCGTCCATTTTCGTGCCGTTGATTGCCAAAATGCCGTCGATGCAGGTCCGCGCGCGCACTCCAGCCGAGCAAGTTGGGGAGCCCGATGGTTGGCAAGAGCGCCGGCACGCGCCACAAGTAAGGAGCGTAGAATCATGCGATGTTCGGCGTGCCTTGGCGCAGACACACGGATGAATCTAAGGCCGTCACGACGGCTGAGTCAGGTGTGAAGCCAAGGAGACGGCAAAGCGCATGGAGGTAATGCCAAGATGCCAATGGCGCAAATGTTCAAAGGAGCAAAGTACTCTTGACACCATTTAGCATGGAGGTCTGGAAACAGACTCGGCGGGCGGCTGCAGACGATTGGTGTATGGCAGCCGGAAAAAGAGATAGGTGGTGCAGACGGAATTTGATGCTTACGGCTCTGGTGCATCTGCGCCGGCGACAGGTATGGCGCAAGGCGGGGCGACATCCGCATGATATTTGGTGCTCGCCCAGTCGAAGATCATGCCGCCGAATGCCTGGCACGCCGGGCTTTTGTATGCATTCTTCAGGCAAATGAGACTAACCGCATGGGCGGGCAGCTCGGGAATCAGATTGATGGAATGAAACTCGTTCCGCGTGCGCGCGATCGTATTCGGTAAGATCGTCGCGAGCCGGCCTTGACGCACAATTTCAATAATGACGCTGAGCGAGGCCGCATCGATGGCAACCGTCGGCGAGATCCCTTCGTGAAGGAAATACTGGGTCATATGGCGCCGCAAGGCATAGTGGGTGTTAAAGAGGACGAGGGGCACCTGTTCGATGGCGTCTTTGCCAAGAGGACCCTCATGTCCGTACAGCGGATGCTTTTCCCCCACGACGAGACAGAGCGATTCGACGAACAGAATATGGGTGTCTATTTCCTCCGAGCGTGCCCGGGGTGACAGCGTACTGCTGAACGCAACGCCAATATCGACACGGTCCTCGGCCAACGCGTCTTCGATGGCATCTTGGGGCATCTCCAATGCATTCATCGCGATGCCCGGATAGTGTGCGTTGAAGCGCTCGAGCATGGGGGCCAGCAGAAAATCGGTGATCGGCGTCATGCCCAATCGGATCGAACCGCGCGTCAAATCATTGAGCTCATGGACGGCGCGCTTGGCCATATCCAGTTCGACCAACGCTCGCCGGGCATGCTGCAGATAGATTTCGCCGGCGGCAGTCAGCCGGACGGTCCGCCCGGTCCGGTCCAGTAACTGGATGTCAAGCATGTCTTCCAGCTGTTTGATCTGCTGCGACAGCGTCGGCTGCGATACGTACAACGCCTCCGCCGCTCGCGTGAAGCTCCGATATTCCGCCACTGCGAGCAGGTAACGGATCGAACGGGGGAAGAGGACATTCCGATCCATAGCCAACTCCTATCAGGCTATTCGAATTAAGTCTTGGACAAAAATCTTCGCACAATTCATATTCGCTTTGCAACAGCGCTTGGGGGCAGCTTGCTGGACACGTCATCCAGCATGGACCCGTACCGTTTTTCAACGCCAGCGCTATTTCGAGAGACTCTGCGCATGGCTCGTTTGGCAGACAACAAGGAGCGAGATTGATGAACAAGGCGGAAATGAAAGAAGCGATCCTTGCGGCAAAATTAGAAAGAAATCTGAAATGGAGCGATATTGCGGCGGCCGCGGGCCTGTCCTCCGAATACACCTGTTCGGCGTGTCTTGGCATGAACCATCTCGAGAAAGAGCAGGCGGACGCTGTTGCGAAGACACTGGGCCTGGCAGGCGACGTGTCAGCGGCGTTACAGCGTTTCCCCCACAAGACGTGGGCGCAGCCGATCCCGACGGATCCCGTGATTTATCGCTGGTATGAAATGCTGCACGTTTACGGTGACACGATCAAGGAAATGATTCATGAGAAATTTGGCGACGGCATCATGAGCGCCATTGACTTCACGATGGACGTCGATAGGGAAGCAGACCCAAAAGGAGATCGCGTGCGAGTCATTATTAGCGGCAAGTTCTTGCCTTACAAGTCCTGGTAACGTCCCCCCGTCGTTGATGGACGATATGGCGCGAGGAGCCTGGTGGCATGTGGTTTGAAGGGCAGGCGGTCTTAAGCGCGTCGAATGTTCGCACTCGCGACGGGGAGCTGTGAACCGCCCGCCCGAGGATCCTGCCGCGGGACCTTGGGTACCAACACCCGTGCACTGAATGCGATCGCGCTGCCTGTAGCACGCGGTGCTCGGCGATGTCTTCGGTGTGACCAGGATAAAGGCCAGGGTCGCGATTGGCGCACCACTGGTCCTGATAGGTTAAATAAATAATAATGCATTTCAAGGCGCTGTCCGATGCGATTGCGCTTATCTCTAAATCATACTGGCGACATGGCTGATCGTTTGTTGGCCATCTCGTCAGGCACCTCGCCAGATGACCCGGCATTCTCGTCTCCCTAACCCCTGTCAGCCGTTGTTCATCGCCCTTACGGAACACCGTTTAGCCCGCCCGACGCTTTCAATCCGGCGGCGCTCGTCTTATCCTTTTCCAAGTGGGTGGGGGTGGGAAACGCCACTGACCGCTCGCAGGAAGAAACAACAACACAACACTGAAAAACGGCTGCTTATATGTTGACATGCGCACACCCATCGGCACCACTCACGCAACGTGACCCGACGGATTTCGTATAACAACACGCATAGAAAAGCCCTATGCATATCATAAGAATTTGGTCTTTGCGAAATAATACCACTCATGTTTCCATTAACTGCCAGCGGGCTGCCTTGGCGGCAGCATAGTAGAGCGCAAATAAAGCGCCAAGCGCTGTCGATGACGGAACCATACCATTTAGAGAGAGGAGAGACTGATGAACGTGAGAGTGGATGAAGACTGGGCTCCCGGGAGCGCCGGCGGATCAGGCACCATGTCAGGTACGCCATACGACGATCCGCTCGAACCGCACAGTTGCGAGGTGACACTGGAGCGGCTCGTTTGGGTTGCCATCAAAAAGTGGGAATTTCCCTTGAGCTATCTGTTTCAATCCCTGGCAGGCGGAGCCATGGTCGCGTTTGGGGTCATCCTGGCCATTGCCGTGAGTACGGGTATCCAGAACCCTGGTTTGGCCAATCTCGTGAGCGGCGTCGTGTTTGGGTTTTCGTTCGTCGTGATACTCGTGTCCCAGTCCACGTTGATTACCTCCGATATGGCCGCTGGCTTCATCGCCTTGGTGCGAGGGAAGATGCCCTTGAGCAGTTACCTGGGTTTCATCACCGTCGGCTGGCTCGGCAACATCATAGGCGCATTCGTGTTCGTTGGGATTATTTCCATCGGCCCAGGCCCCTATGCAACGCTGCCTTTCCTCCAACGCGCACACATGCTCGGGATTGCCAAGACCGGCGTGGATTCTGTCTCCATGTTCTGTCTCGGAATCATCTGTACATGGTTTTTGCAGACCGCGCTGTTCCTTTTCTTCAAGGCGCGTAGCGATATCGGGCGCATGGTGCTGGCCTATTACGGCCCGCTGGCGTTCGTCGCGGGGATGACGGAGCACTGCATCGCAAATGTGGGGTTCATCGTATTCCCTCTCCTGATGCAAGACCGGCTTGCCCAGGCCTTGGGCGGGGCATTGCCCGCGAGCGGCCCGATGCAGGCAATCACCTGGGGATTGGGCCCGACTGGATTCCTGCGCAACGAACTGATATCGGGTGCTGGCAATTTGATCGGCGGCACCGTCTTCATGGCCCTCGTGTTCCTGGCGATCGTGAGATTTAGGCGGCCTGCCCCGTCCCGCACGGTCTCCCGCGCGGCAATTTGAAGACGCACCTACGGGGCGGGCGATGCAAGGCGGTGGTTTGCGCCGCCCCGTGCGAAAGGGGAGAGCAGTCCGGCGAGTTTAAAGGCGGTCTTGTCCGCGCCTTGTGCGCTAAGACAGCGGGTGTAATGGACTCTCGACTAGAGACGGACTCTTTTTTCCACACAACCCGATATTCAAGCATGGTTAAAAGACACTCGGCGGTGATGTTTTCTGCCAGGACCAAACCGGCGGATATTCGGATGGCTTACCTCGTGATCAGAGCCCTATCGCCCGTTACGAGGCTGAAAAGCTGGGCAAACCTTCGTTACGTGGTCAAGCCGCCATCCCAGGTGAGGGGTGAGGGCGGCGTATGGCTCTTGCGAGAGTATGGCGCGCTTCGCGCGCACACAATTCGTCCCGCGATTAAAATCGCGGGCTCCCTTGTGGGGGTTCTATGAAACGGAAGATAGGCGTGCTGTTTCTTTTTCTCGTTCTCGCGAATGTGGGCGCATGGGCTTGGGCTCTTATCCTATTTCGCTCCAGACCAGTACTCATGGGGGCCGCAGTTCTGGCCTACACATTTGGGCTTCGTCACGCGTTCGACGCAGACCACATCGCGGCCATCGACAACGTGACGCGGAAGCTCATGCAGCAGAGAAAACGCCCGTTACTGACGGGATTCTTTTTTTCGCTGGGACATGCGTTAGTCATGCTTTTGGCGACACTCGCAATCATTTTCGCTGTGGCACATGTGGACAAGCATTTCCTTGCATTGAACGACGCTGCTGGCACCATAGGGACGATCGTATCGGCGGTTTTTCTTTTCCTGATGGCCGCAATCAACCTTGCGATCGCTGCTGCAACCTTCAAAACCTTCAGACATGTTGTCCGCGGCGGAGAATACAGTGACGAAGACTTCGATTTATTGCTCAACGGCCGCGGGTTTCTGTCTCGCATCTTCAGGCCATTGTTCGCGTTCATCAGTCAAAGCTGGCAACTCTTGTTCATCGGATTTCTGTTCGGACTCGGCTTCGACACCGTAACCGAGATTGGGCTCCTGTCAATTGTCGGTGTCGAATCTACCAGGGGATTATCCGCCTGGTCGCTCCTGGTCTTCCCTGCGATCTTCGCTGCTGGGATGTCGTTAATGGATACGACCGACGGTGTCCTCATGGTCAGCGCCTACGGGTGGGCGTTCCTCAAGCCTGTCCGAAAGATCTACTACAACTTGACCATGACCGTGGCTTCCGTGGCAGTTGCGCTGGTTGTCGGCGGAGTTGAGACGCTCGGCCTGCTTGCCCACGAGTTAAACCTCCGAGGACAATTTTTCGCCCGGATTGGCGCCCTCGACGATCATTTTGGCTATCTCGGGGTCGGGATCGTCGGCATCTTTGTCCTGAGCTGGATCGTGTCGGTGCTAATCTATCGTTACAAGCGCTATGACTCGATTGAAGCCACGAGAGCCTCAATTTTGTCGTGACGCACGCGTTCTTGTTTGAAAACGGTCTTTGAAGCGAGGGCGCCGTCGGGCAGCGGCACGAGACCGTTAGCGTTCTCGCACACGCCCTGGGACCGCTCGTTCGTTTGGCGGAAAACACACTTTGATCGGGGACCGGGTAGGTCCGGGATATCGCTGCCCGGAAATGTCAGCCCAGAATGCTCGAGAAAGGATGACAATGGGTAAACTGGTGGCGCTGGCGCTCACCATAAGCGTCGGCACAACAGTTGCGGCATCGTTGGGTGCCCTGCTCGTACCGGGTAGTGCATGGATGGCTGCACCGCCAACAGCCCTTCTGCGGCACGAGACGTTGGGGAGCCCCCCGACATGGCGTGCGGATAGGTCCGTCACGATGGTGTGCGCCGTACGGAACGCGTGCACCATCCGGGCAGGAAACGAGCGGGTCAGCCGACCTGTGCGGGCGAGCGGGCGCTAAGTCAGCATGCCTGATGACGAGAAGGGCGCATCACCACGGGGTGGGAGCCAGCGCATGAGGCCTCATACGCGTCGAACGATCGGAAAAAACACCCAATGTTGACTCTCCCGACATGGATCATATCAGCAAGCTAATCGACGGGTTCAAGCGGTTCCGCAAACACCATTACGATGGCGAGAATCATGTCTTCCGGGATCTCACGCAAGCAGGGCAGGCGCCAAAAACACTTGTCGTGGGGTGTTGTGATTCGCGCGTGGACCCGGCCATCATAACCAACTGCGACCCCGGCGATCTATTCATCATCCGCAACGTTGCGAATTTGGTGCCTCCTTTCGAGACAGGTGGTGCTTTTCACGGCACCAGTGCGGCGCTCGAATTTGGCGTACGGAAGCTTAATGTGGAGCACATCATCATACTTGGACATACCCACTGCGGTGGCATCGAGGCCCTCATAAAGGGAGATGCCCGTGATGAGGGCGGGTTCGTGGGCAGTTGGATGAAACTCGCACGACATGCCCGTAACCGCGTTCTCGCGCGCATCCCCCAGGAGAGCCCCGAGATCATAGTGCGCGAGTGCGAAAAGGAGGCCGTGCTGGTTTCGCTCGACAACCTGCTGACATTCCCATGGATATTGGAACGCGTTGCCCAGCGCAGGCTTACACTTCACGGCTGGCATTTCGACCTGGAGTCTGGGACCCTTCTGTGCTACGACCCTGGAACTCACCATTTTGTGCAATTCGACGATTGATGACACCTCGAACGGCGTTGACCGCGCGCGCAGTGAAATGACATTATCGGAACATAATCATCAAAATGCCAGCATTCCCCACACTGGCGCGATTATTCCATTGCCCTGCGGAGGCCGCCGTGCCGAACAGCGCGCCGCGTCTGGAAGCGAAAAGGCAATGGACGGTTTTCGCGCTGAGCGCACTGATGTTCGCCCGTCCCGGCCACACGCGGGCTCAGACGGACGCTTCCGTCCCGGATCCCTGCGCCGGCCGTTCGGCGCTGTTTTCCCTGCTCGACCGTCCGACGGTTTCCGATAGCGCCTGCGTGGTACAACCGAAACGGGTGGTCGTGGAAGCCGGTTACCAGCATGCCGCGCTTACAGGATCTGGGGGCTGGTCCGACAACCTTCCTGAACTGGAGTTGCGCTTTGGGCTGCCCGGGCACAACGAATTTGTGCTGATGCCGCCGAATTTCACCCGGCAATATGGCGCCAGCGGTGCGCTGAACGGCGGGTCAGCCACCGTCCTGGGAATCAAGCATGCACTCGGCTATAGCGCCAACTGGCTGGGTGCAGTGGAAGCACTGATCACGCCAGCGTCAGGCAGCGCCGCCTATGGCAGCGCAGGCACGGGGGCAGCCATGAACGGTATTGTCGCTTATGCGCCGAGCGACACGATCGGCATCTCCCTGCAGGCAGGCGTAAGCACTCAGACCGAACCGTCCTTGTCGGGAGGGGGACGTTATTTCAGCATCAATCCACTGCTCACGTTCACTTGGAATCCGCGCTGGAACTGGCAGTACTATCTGGAGATCTACGGCCAAAGCCATGTCGGGCCCGGGGAGGCAGCCGGCGATAACGCCGACGGCGGGGTGCAATTCCTTATTAGCCCGTCCGTGGAACTGGACCTCGAAGAGGGCATGCGGCTGCACGGGGATCTCGGCGGGTTTACTCATTACACCGGAGTCGGACTCGGCCTGCTCTTTTAACCCTTGACGACGATCTCCAGAGCGCCGGATTCGAATGGTCGGTCTATTGGCGATTCTGGCAGTGAGCGCGAAACGATGTGCACGCCGGGTCGGTATTTTTTGTTCTCGGCAGGTCCCGACAAACCGCTCGGCATTGGTCCTCTTGACCGGTTAAGCGGCTTCCATTGGTCGCGGACCGTCAGGGGTAGCCCACGAAGCAATTGTTGCCCCCTCGATGTCCGCCTGTCGGTATACCATCCGCCATCATCATTCGCCTGCCGGGTCCCGAAGCGGGAACTGTCGGAACAGACCATTGCCTGGACGTTGAGATCGACAACCACCGCCTATCGGCCTCCCGTCACCTGGTACGTCAGCATCGCCGTGGACACGCCCAACAGTTTTCACCTGCCCAAAGCCGAAAACCAAGGCGCGGTCGGTGTCGATCTGGGTGTGCCGGCATTGGCGACGCTCTCGACGGGAGAACCCCCGATCCCTGGCCCAAAGGCGCACAAGGCGCTGCTGGACCGCCTGCGGCGACTCTCCCGGAGCCTGTCGCGCAAGACCCATGGATCGGCCAACCGCCGCAAGGCCAGGGCCACACTGGCGAGGCTGCATGCGCGCATTGCCGCCATCCGCTCCGACGCCCTGCACAAGCTCACGACGGACCTCACGCGCCGGTTCCACACCACCGGCATCGAGGACCTGAACGTGCGCGGCATGATGGCGACCGGCATCTGGCCCGCTCCATTGCCGACATGAGCTTCTTCGAGTTCCGGCGGCAGTTGGAATACAAGGCGGCGATGCGCGGCGGTCAGGTCGTGGTGGCGGATCGTTTCTTCGCCAGCAGCAAGACGTGCTCGGCC
>JAJYKK010000076.1 GCA_021788645.1 Pseudomonadota bacterium | reverse complement strand
CACGGCGTTATAGCGCCGCCGTCCGGCCTCGAACCGGCCCAGCATGATCCGATCCACCGTCGGTTGCACCACCAGCGGCAGTTCGAGGATGAATGACGGTGATTGCGCGTTAGGCATTAGACGTGTTTCTGTTGTTCGATGTGCTGTTTGATCACTTCCAGCGGTATCCGTATATCAACCAAAACCATTCGCTCACCCCATGTCTGAAGCCAGGGGCTTGCGCTCATACTCGGTCAACTTTCAGAGCGGAGCGGCCACTCGAATGCCCGGCCAGGAAAATGGCTTATCGTCGCAGGGGGGCTAGCAAGGAGGACAAGCCGTTGTGATCCAATTCTTGCATCAACGCCAAAAGTCGGCCGATTTCTCCGGGCGGAAAGCCGTTGCGAGCGAACCAGTTCAGGTACTGCCCGGGCAAGTCTGCGATCAGGCGACCCTTGTATTTGCCATAAGGCATGGCCAGGGTGACCAAGCGTTGTAACTCTTCAGGGTTCATTTTGCCGTCCATTGGACGTGACGAACAACGATGATGAACGGCCTTCCGCGAGTTGGCAACAAGACGTCCTGCACTGGGGCAACGGATGCGAAGAGCAGCTGCTCGCGCGTAGCGCTCTCCCGGCGTCAATCTCCACCGTGGCCGTCAACCTTGCCCAGACCTCATGCTCACAAATACGCTGTTCGCAATCGCCCTGATCTCACCAGCCCCAAGCTGCCCCGGGGCGTCTTGCGAGCAACCGTGCTGCTTGCAAGGCCTTGGTCGCAATGGTTTTGGTGGCAGGGCTGTTAATGGTACGTCGTTCATTACCGTTGCCATGAGATGCATAATCCGTTGGTCGACGGTTCGAGTCCATGCGGACCACCAATCAATTCGAGGGGCGATGCCCTGCCCCGCGAGGTATTGGCCACCGGCAGTTGATCATGCGTCACCTGGTGACGGGGTCGCGTCGGGGCCATCCGTGAGCATGACCTGTAACGCGCGCTGCCGTGCCTCAAGAGAGGCCCGTACGCCCTCAACTGCAAAACGCGGTGCCGGATCGGAGGGGATGGCGTTTTCGCAGGCGATTGCAATGTCCGAGGCCATCGTGATTACCGCCTCCGCCAGCCGCAAATCGGCGTCCCGCAGTTTTTCCAGGACGACGCCCTCGCTGCGATGCCGTTGCCAGACCCGGTCGTTCTCGGGAACGGCGGCGTTCCGGATGGCGATCTCGATTTCCTCCACGTCCCTCTGCTGGCGCTCCAGGGCCTGGGCCACCGCCACGGCCGCTTTGTCGGGGAACGGGTGTTCCCGGGTCGGGGGCGGGAGATGTTCTCGCCGCCAAGCCAGTTCGAGCCCATGGATGGCCTCGCGCGAGTGTCCCAGAAGTCCGGACAACTCGTTGCGGATCAAGGCATCGTCCGCGCGCAGCTTGTTTTCCTCGCGATAGGCGTTGTATCCCCAGCCATAGAACAGGTTTTCCACCACCTTGCGGACGGAGCCCGCTTGGTCGATGGCGTTGGGGATGGTGCGTAGTTCGATCATGCGCAATCTCCGAAGGGCCGGTCGCCCGGCCCTATCGTCCGCCGTGCGATCACTTCCCGATGTCGGTCATGCCGCCCGCGTTGAAGGTGCCGAGGGCGCCGCCGATCTGGAAAGGCTGGCCTACCGCTGCGTTCGGAGCGGACACGAGCCCTTTCTCCGCCATCTTGAGCGCGGTATAGTAGCGCACGGCTTCCATGGGGGTGAGCCCGAACGCGCGTAGCGAGATCAGCTCCCTCATCCGCTCGTCCCGCGGCATGACCAGGAGCTTCAGATCGTTGAGCAGGATGCCGTACACCCCCAGGAAATCGGCCAGGTGCTGCTTGCACAGTTCCACGATATCATGGACGCGCTCGTTGATCTGTTCCATCGGCGTGACCTGGACGATTTGGTTGATGGCCTGTTCGATGACCGGGCCCGCATAGGCCGCCACCTCGTCCGTCGTAATGAAGTGGCCGTCAAACGGCATGTGCGTCACCAGCTTGAGCGCCTCGTCCTTCGTATCCACGTGGATGTAGTAGTCGGTCTGATAGACCATTTCGGCCATTTCAGCGCTGGTTGCGACCCCGCTATTCTGGACGCGCAGCTTGGAACGCTGCACGAAGATCGCCTCATATTGCCACGGCGACTGCCCGCCGAAGAAACCCTGCACGATGCTGCCCAGGATCGGCTTGTCCGGCGTCGTGATCGGATACTGCCCCGTCTCGTAGACGTTCAGCACCGCGCCGCGCGACTTCAGAACCGCGAAGTGGTTGCTCTCCACCGTCAGCAGGGAACCCGAGGTGATGCTTTCGTCGGGAAATTTCCATGCGACCACCTTCGGACTCATGACATCCTTGCCATCCCGATCCAGCGTCGTGATGACCTGCCTTGTCAGCGTCCCGCCCGAATTTCCCATGATGCTCATGTCGTGCCTCGCCTTCTGTGTCAATCCAACGGACGGTCGGCCCCGCCGGATGGCCGTGAGATATATGATGCCTGCGGGATTTTGCAGCTTTGCGAATTCTTCCGGCGCATGCGCATCGCGCGGTTGCGCGCGCCCGTTCGGGCTGGCCCAGGCAACGCCCCGTGTGCTGCCGCAGATCGAGACGCCGTGAGGCATTGCGGCTTGCAGCAATTCTAGCATGCCGCCGTCATTCCGCAAGCACAACGCGGGCGGCCCCGGAAGACCTTGAGCGAGAGCTTCCATACGGGGCGCGCCTCAGGTGCGCTCGGCAGCAGGCGCTATGCCAGAGCGGCACGCCCGGCTTCGGCCGGGGGGGGGGGTGTCTCGGCCGCAACGGCACCTCCGGGCGCGGCAGGTGGGTGTTTGTGCCGGTGGGGGGGGCTAATCGGCAACGGCGCGTCGTCGACCACGGGTTCGCTGCTGCGTAAAGACCGACCGGAGGGACGTATTCGAGCCGGCCTTGAGAGGTCCCCTTTTGGGCATCGTAGCAGGCGGCATAAGCCGCCGAGACGCAAGCGGCGAGTTCGACACGGCGCTTCCCTCAGCAAGCGGTGGGTCCCCGGGGTTTGGCTGAACTAGAATTTAGAAGGTGAGTCACCGGGTGGGTGACGGATGCCAGGTCTGTCCGGATCGCGGCGTCTTTTTCTGGAAGCGTTCGCGCCCGACAGCCGTGGCCTCTAGCCCCGGGGCCTTTGTCCGCGACATGGCGTGCTTCCAGCGCGAGGGCAACGAGCCCAAGGCATGGAGACGGGGGCTCGGCAACCCCGGATGCATTGTGCCTGTGCCGCATGGGCGATCTCTTCGGCTGACGGACGCTCGGTCGGAGAAGCGCGTCGGGAGCGAAGGACCCCCTGGCCGTTTCCTCGCTTCTCTGCGCGACGCAAACCCCGGAAACGGCGCCGACTGATCGGATGTGGGGCGGCTACGCCCTGGGATCAGGGAATACAAACATAACCGTTGTGCCGCCGGGTTCGGCCGCATGGCTGCCAACGGGCCCGGGGGCGAGGCTTCCAAGGAGACGCTCATGAGTGCGAATAGTGGACCGGGGTTCACCCAATATCCGAACCACCGGCTCGTGGCGAAGCCGGCCGATTCTCGCGTGCGAGTGACCTACCGAGGAGTGATCATCGCGGACACCCGGGAGGCGGTTCAGCTCGAGGAAACGATGGAAGGCAGCACGGTTGCGCCGATCGTCTATTACCTCCCGCGCAAGGATGTGAAGATGGAACGTCTGGTGCGTACCGAGCACGAGACATACTGCCCCTTCAAGGGGCGCGCCTCTTATTATTCCATCGTCGGTGGCCCGGAAAATGCCGCCTGGACCTATGAGCGGCCCTATGACGAGATGGTGGCGCTCAAGGGCCGGCTGGCCTTTTACCCGGACAAGGTGGATTCGATTGCGGCATCGCGGGACTGATCCTGGCGGGCACCAGCCCCGGTCGCGGTTCGCGCCAAAGGAGCAAGGGTGCGCGAGATGCACCGCCTAGGAGATCCGCCCGCTGTACTATACTTCGGAGGCGTTTCAGCCGAAGGGACGGGGCCAGGGCGCGAGGGGCGCATGCATAAGGCGGCCCCGCGTGTTGCGCAGCCCCCGGGGAGGTTCCTTCGTTTTCAGGTGGTTGAGGCGGGTGCCCCGGGCCGATCCGGGGCGTTGGTGTTCAAGCGCCGTCAAGCCCCGCATAGCGAGCGTTGCCGCTTCCGGTGATGGGCGCTCGTCGTGAGAATGGCGGGCGTTGAACGCGCTACTGTGCGGCGAGTGATTCAACGTGCCTATACGAGGACGGTGGGCCGCCCGCGAACTCCTGGCGAGATCGTGGCGGTTTGTGCGTGGTGGAGAGCGCAAGGGCGATAGGAGTACGGGTCGCTTCGGCCTTCTTCGGGCCCTCGGCAAGAGCCGGTGCGCGCCGTCCGCGTCATGCGTGAATGCCGCCACCGCCCACGATGCCTCGCGCACGCGCGCCAACGGTAGTCTGCCCCGCGAGGGAACGCAGCTCGTTTTCCTGTGTGAGGCCATTGGCCGAGACGAGGGGGCGGAGAGTGCGCGCGTCTTATCGGATCTGATCCGTGCCCTGTACCTGGACGAGACGACGTTCCATTTTGGGCGGCTCGACGTCCTGGGGCCGAAGGCCTGCGCGATCGCGCAGGCCCTGGTGCAGGCCCGCCTGGACAGAGATCGTCCGTTGGAGTATTGGGAGCAGGCCTATGCGGCCACGGGACGAAGCCGCGGGCATGGGCCGGACGGCGTGGCGCGACAGCGGGGGGGGGTGGCATCGCTTCCTACGCCCGGGGAAACCGCGGCAATGCCCTCCGCCCTGACCCGCCCGGCGGCCGGCGCCCGCTGGGCCGCCTGGGGGGTCGGGTTGAGCCTTGCCGCGATCGTCGGCGTGTTGCTGTCGTGGATTGCCCTGCCTCAAGGTACAAGAGACGGGCGGCTGCCCGATGCGCACCTTGAGGCAGGGCGCATCGAGCGCTCGGGGGCCGCGACGGCGGCGCGGCGTCGGCCTTCGGCGGCGGATGCGCCGGCACGCACGGCTGCGTCTCGTCGACCGTCCGCGGGCGTGGTGCGGAAGTCCGGCGGGCGTCGCGCGTCCTTGCACGGGGGGGGCATTCGCGCAGTGCGCCGCCGACCCCCATTGGTCATGCGGAGGCGGTATGCAACGAGGCGGCGCGCTGGCGTGGGCGCGCTCTTCGGGTCGGGCGTGGTAGAGTTGCCCATGACACCCGATGCGAACACCGGATACCTGCCGGGAACCTGAAGCGGCTCATTCGGCCGCGGGCCCCGCGAGACAGCCATTGAGTTGCCATCGCAAACCCATTATGCTTCGACCTTGAGGGAGCGCGCTCCCGTCCGCTTCGCCCTTTCGCCGGGCACTCTATTGGGAATTTCATATCTTTCAACGCATGGAACTCGCAGCCGAGGATGTGTTTTGCTTGCAGGTGATGCTGGCTTCCGGTGTGCAGGCGATCCGGGTCGACGAGTCGGCGCTGTGCGTCTATGCGCTGACGCAGAAGGGCGAGGCACGGGTGGCCTTGCATCCCCAAGGGAACGTCGAGCGCTACTTGCGTCTGGTGCGGGAACTGTTGGTCGAGCATGCGATGGAAAGCGGCCAGGGCTACCGGGAACGTCCTCGCCGCCGCAGTCAGGTCTTTCATATCGCGTCCGCCAATCTGGAGCCTCTTTTGCTGACCGGCGATGCGCAAGCCTTGTCGTCGGTGGCACGTTCCGCGCGTCTGACCGATGAGCTTGCGGCGCGCGTGTGGTGGGCGATGCCCACCGCCGATCATGCGCGACGGATGCTGGAGCGCGAGTGCGTGGCCCATGGGCAGACCGGCAAGGCGCTCGCCGAGTTTCTGATCGGCGATTTGCCTTTCGAGTCCGATGCCGAGATTGTCGAGAGTCTGGTCATCCTGCTCCGGAGCGGTCTCGTCGAGGAGGCGCAGCGCATGGCGCTGTGGAAGAAGGGGGCCCATAAGCCCGTCTATTATCTGCCCTTCCTTGCCGTGACTCCGGATGACTTGCCTTGCCCGCGTGCCGCCCGCCCCGACTGGGAAACGCTTTGCGGGCAGGGCGTCGCACATGGGGGGGGCGACGGGCGGATGCGCCGGTTGTGCCGTGTGCTTTCCGGCAACGGACAGGCGTTCTTGCAGGCGTGCGTCTTTGTGCTGACGCATGCCGATGAGCAGGATCTGGTGACCGCCGTGCTCGATGCCTTGAGCCGGTACTTGCAGCTTCCCGATGACGCGGAGGAGCCCGCCGACCCGTCATGCGAGGGCGCCGCCATGCGTGCCCTGTCGCGCATCGGCCCGTGGCGCATGTGCGAATTCCTGCCGGACAGCTCCATCAGCGGCACGCTCATGCGTTCGCGCCTCAAACCCCTGACTGACGAAGTGCTGGGGCACATCAACGTGCTGCTCGGTCGGCCCACCGCGCCGGCCTGAGTCTCTCGGGTGGCGGCATGGTGGCAAATTTTGGCTCCGGGCCGCGACCCCGTACAATGCAGGCTTTGCGCCTAAAAAGACGGAAACCGGCGTAAGGCGGCCTCTTGCCGGGTCGCGAGGACCTTTGGAGCATATCGTTGGCACGTATTGCCATTGCGGCCTTGTGGCTGCTGCACTTCCTGCCCCTGTCGTGGCTGGCGCGCATCGGGCGGGTTCTCGGGTTCATTCTCTATTTGTCCGCGGCAAAGCGGCGCCGTATCGGGCGCATCAACCTTCGGCTTTGTTTTCCCGAACTCGATGGCCGGGCGCGCGAGCGGCTGTTGCGGCGCCATTTTGCCGCGATCGCGCAAAGTCTCCTGGACCGCGGGGTGCTGTGGTGGTCGAGCGAGGCCCGCATCCGCGCATGCGTGCGCGTCGAAGGTCAGGAGCACATGGACGCCGTGCGAGGCCGTCCGGTCATCTGGCTGGCGCCTCATTTTGTCGGGCTCGACATGGGGGGGGTGCGGATCAGCGCGGACTACCGGGTGGTGTCCATTTACAGCAAGCAGAAGAATCCGCTCTTCGATGCATTGTTCCTGCGCGGGCGGATGCGGCTGGGCGCTCCCGTGCTCCTTTCCCGCCAGGACGGGGTGCGGGCGGTGGTGAGAGCGCTCAAGGCGGGCATGCCCTTCTACTACCTGCCCGACATGGACTATGGGCCGCGGGACGCCATTTTCGTTCCGTTCTTCGGCGTGCCGGCCGCAACGATTACCGGGATGTCAAGGCTCGCCAGGCTCTCCGGGGCGGTGGTCGTGCCCTGCGTCACGCGGCAAAGACCCGACGGCAAGGGGTACGTGGTGCGGTTTTATCCCCCCTGGGAGGGCTATCCGAGCGACGATCTGGAGGCGGACACGCGGCGGATGAACGCGTTCGTCGAGGAGCGGGTGCGGGAAATGCCGGCGCAGTATCACTGGCTGCACAAGCGCTTCAAGACCCGGCCGGCGGGGGAGAGCGGCCTTTACGAGGGGATCAAAAAAAATACCCGCCGAGGAGGCGGGTAGAAGGGGTGTATTGGAGATAAGCGGATCAGATTATCCGGTAAACGCGCCAACAATGCAAGGGCTTCGTGAAGATTTTCCGTGCGAGAAGGAAAAAAAATACCCGCCGAGGAGGCGGGTAGAAGGGGTGTATTGGAGATAAGCGGATCAGATTATCCGTTAAATATTCCCGGCGTGCAAGTATTTTATTTCGGCTCGTTTCGCGTTTCCCAAGATGGCGTCGTCGCCGAGCCGTTGCGCGGCGTGACGACGGGCGTCCGTTTCCGGTGCCCCGGCCCTGTGGCGTGAACGGCCATGGCCTGCAAGGCGTGGGGGGGCGGTCCGGATCTCCCGTCGAATCGGAGGCGTTACGAATGTCGGTGGACGATCCGCGAGTCGTGCAGGTGGCGCCCCAGGGTGTCGATGAACCGGATATGGCGCGGGCTCAGGTGCTCGAAGCGGCGGTGGATCGACACCTTCACGGCGTCCGTCACGAACGACCAAACGATGGAATAGACCCAGATGATGGCGATCGCCGACCAGGAGATCGGGGCGATGAGGCCGAAGAAGCCATAGGCGCACAGCAAGGTGGCTGCGATCTTGGTCGACAGGGCGGCCCAGATCATGATGGGGGCCGGATACGGCTTCTTCACGTAGGAGTCGCGGTTGCGTGCGATGAATAACGCGATGTGGCCGGAGACCGCCATCTTGAGGAACACGAAGGTCTGTATTTCGGCGATCGGGAGCTTGAGCCAGTCCACGGCGAGATAAAGCATGAGGAAGCTGCCGATGGTGCCCGTAGTGCCCATGGCCGTTGAGACGGCGAGCACCCGGTGCATGTCCCAGCGCACGGGTCGCTGGTCCACGGCGGTGTTGTCGTAGGCGATGGCCATGATCGGCACGTCGTTGAAGAACGCGAGCAGGATGATCATGATCGCGGTGATCGGATAGAAGTTGTAGACGATCATCGCCAGCACGACGAAGATCATGATGCGGATCGTCTCGTTGATGCGGTAGATGGCGTAGGCGTTCATGCGCTCGAAGATGCGCCGCGCCTCCTCGACGGCGCGCACGATGGTGGACAGCCCCGGGGCGGTCAGGATGAGGTCGGCGGCGGCGCGTGCGGCGTCGGTAGCTCCCGACACGGCAATCCCGGCATCCGCCTGCTTGAGCGCGGGGGCGTCGTTGACCCCGTCGCCGGTCATGGCGACCAGGTGGCCGCGTGCTTGCAGCGCCTTGACGATGGCGTACTTGTGCTCGGGGAACACCTGGGCGAAGCCATCCGCCCGTTCGATGCGCTCGGCCGCATCCGCCGGCGGCGGACCCTCGTTGCCCTGGAAGAGTGCGGTGGCGGGCTGGATGTTGTTGCCCAAGCCCAACTTGCCGGCGATCTCGCGCGCGATCGCGACATTGTCGCCCGTGACCATCTTGACTTGGATGCCGTGCTCGATCGCTTCACGCAGGGTCTGCGCCGAGTCCTCGCGCGGCGGGTCGAAGAGCGGCAGAATGCCGAGGAATTGCCAGCGGCCCTCCTCTTTGCGGGCGACGCCGAGCGTGCGGTAGCCCTTGGCGGCCAGCTCATCGATCACGCCATTGGCGCGCGCAGCGCTCGACTCGTCCACGCCGGCGAGGGCGAGAATGATCTGGGGCGCCCCCTTGGTCACGGTAAAGAGGCGGCCGTCCTTGTCCTTGATGTCCGCTTCGGTGCGCTTGCCCACCGGATCGAAGGGCATGAAGCGGGTTTGCACGAAGCCCGCCGCCGCCTTGGCGTCGGTCAGGCCTTGGATGACTGCGAGGTCGATTGCATCGCGGTTCTCCGCCTTGGAGGCAAGCGCGCCTGCGAGGATCACTTCCTGGGCGGTGGCGGCCGCAAATACGGCGGGCTCACCCAGGACAAGCTTGTTCTGGGTGAGCGTCCCGGTCTTGTCGGAGCACAGGATATCGATGCCGGCCATTTCCTCGATCGATTGCAGGCGGGAGACGATGGCCTTCATCTTGGACAAGGCGAGCGCCCCTACCGCCATGGTGACGGAGAGCACGGCGGGCATCGCCACCGGGATGGAGGCGACCGTGAGGATCAGCGCGAACTGGACGAGCTCGAGGAAGGGGGCGCCGCGCATCAGTTCCACCAACAAGAGCACGGCAACCAGCCCAAGGCTCATGTAGATGAGGTAGTCGCCGATGGCGAGCACGGCCTTCTGGAAATGGGAGGGGGCACCAGCCGATTCGACGAGTTTCGCCGTCTCGCCGAAATAGGTCTTGACGCCGGTAGCGGTGACGAGGGCATCCATCTCGCCTTGCTTGGCGATCGAACCGGAGTACACGGTGTCCGCGGCCTTCTTCGAAACCGGGAGCGATTCGCCGGTCAGGGCCGACTGGTCGACGCTGAGGTACTCGCCGTCCGTCAGTTTTGCGTCGGCGGGAATGATGTCCCCCATGCGCAGCCGTATCAGGTCACCGGGCACGAGCCGCGCGGCGTCGATTTCTTGCCATTGGCCCTCACGCAGCACGCGCGCCTTGAGGGCGAGTTGGTTCTTGAGCGCCTCGAGGGCGTTGGCGGCTTTGAATTCCTGCCAGAATCCGACTGCGGCATTGAAGGCGAGAAGAATGAGGATGATGACGAAATCCGCCCAGTGGCGCACGAGCGCAGACAGGATGGCCGCCACTTCGATCATCCAGGGGATGGGTCCCCAGAAGTAGCCCAGGAACTTGACAAGGGGACTGGCCTTCTTCTCGGGCAGGGCGTTGAGGCCGATTTGCGCGAGTCGCCGCTCGGCTTCGGCTTGGCCCAGTCCCCGCGGAGAGCTTTCCAGCCGTTCGAACGCCTCTGCGAGGTCCAGCGCCTTGGCTTCATCGCCGCTCAGTGATTCCGGCATCGCGTATCCTCCCCGTGGCCATGGAATTGAGCCAAGGCGCGAGACGGCGAGGCACAAGCGGTGTCATGCGGCTGGAGGCGCCCGTGCGCATGCTTGAAAATGGGGCGGTGCAAAAGGCTCCAGCCCCCCGGAGAAGCCTCGGATCAACGGCTCGCGCGTGACGGCTTTTCGCCTCAGGATACACCATCCGCGCCGCGCCTGGAAAGGGCGGCGGCCCGTGCGGGGCGTCACCGGCGCCGAGAGCGTGTTCGAAGTCCCCTGCGTGGTGGGGCTGGGCCTGCCTAGGCTGCTGGCGCGAGGGCCTCGCCGGCGCGGACCCAGGCTTCCACTCCGCCTTGCAGATTGTAGGCGTTGCGGTGGCCGCGCGAGGCGAGGAACGCGCATACCTGGCCCGAGCGTGCGCCGGAGCGGCAGTAAAAGACCGTCGGCTGTGCGGGGTCCAGTGTGTGAGCCTTGAGGGGCACGAGGTGCATCGGCATGTGAACGGCCCCATCGATGACGCCATAGGCGACTTCGGCCTCCGTCCTGACGTCGATCAGGAGCACGTTCTGGTTCTCGCTGAGCACCTGTCGCAATTGTAGGGCATTGAGTTCTTGATACATTGTGCGATGATTTGGTGTATGAGAAATCGCTAATATACGGTCATGGCGGGCAAAAATCAATAGCGCATTCGGGTCCCCGAGCGGCCTCGAATGGATTCGGCCGGGTCCGGGGCTTGTCGTTGACAGCAGGGCAGGGGCCATCTAGAATCCGCCACATGAACATTCATCAAGCGCATCTCGCCAAATGGCGCCTGTGGCTCGTTACCTGCCGCGGTCGTCTTCAATCGTTGTAATCTGCAATTCGACAACCGCGGGCCTGCCGCGGTCGTTTGGACTCTTCGCTTACCACACGGCATGGCCCGCGCCACACAAGGGGCCGTGTAATGACCCAGAACAACAGCAGCACCCCCGCACTGAATGATTCCAGAGATTCCAGACGGGCGCTGCTCGGTGCCGCCATGGTGCTCGTCTCCTCTCTCGGCTTTTCCGCCAAGGCGGTGCTGATCAAGCTGGCCTATCGCTATGGGGTCGACGCCGTCACCCTCCTCACGTTGCGCATGCTAATGTCGGTGCCCTTCTTCCTCGCGGCCGCGCTCTGGTTGCGTCGCGGCGCGCCGCAGCAGACCATGCGGGGACGCGATTGGCTGACGGTGAGCGGGCTCGGCATTCTGGGCTATTACGTGGCCGCCTTGTTTGATTTCCTCGGCCTGCAGCGGATCACTGCCGATTTCGAGCGCCTGGTGCTGTTCGTCTATCCTACCCTCGTCGTGGTCATGACTGCCGTGCTGTTTCGCCGCCCGGTCGGCCGGCGCGAGGGGTTGGCGCTTGTGCTGAGCTACGCCGGGATCGCCCTGGTATTCCTGCAGGGCGT
>JAJYKK010000015.1 GCA_021788645.1 Pseudomonadota bacterium | reverse complement strand
GCGGCCGGCCGCGCTTCAAAGGCCGGAACCGCCCATTGCATTCGCTCGAAGGCAAGAACAATGTGGCCAACATCCGCTGGAATGCCGATACCGGCTGCGTCACCTGGGGCAAGCTCGCGTTGCCGGTCAAGCTGCCGACGCGGGATCAGGATCCCTATGTCCATGCGGCGCTGAAATCCGAGACGAAGTATTGCCGCATTGTCTGGCGCATGGAGAACGGTCGGCAACGCTGGTTTGTGCAACTCGTGCAGGACGGCATCGCCCCAACGAAGTATGAGTTTCTCTCTTCCGGGCAGATCGTTGGACTCGATGTTGGGCCGAGCACGATCGCTGTCGTTGGCGATGAGGCGGTTGGGCTGGAGCAGTTCGCATCCGGCGTCGTGCAGCCGTGGAACCATCAGCAAGGTTCGTGCGCCGGGGATGTTCATCGAACGGCTGTCTCGCAAGGCCGAGAGCGCCGGCGGGAAGCTCGTGGAATTGAACACCCGACGCCTGGGTATGAGCCAGTACGACCATGTGTCTGGTACCTACGCCAAGAAGCCGCTGTCGCAGCGTTGGCACCGCCTCGGTGGGGACGACGTCATCGTGCAGCGGGATTGCTATAGCGCCTTCCTCGCCCGAAATGCGATGGAAGACGGGCACAGTTCGTCCCGGCTCGAAGAGGGCTGGGCAGTTGCGGAACCGCTACTAGAACGCGCGGGACTGTGTCGGCATCACCAATCGACAAGCGGATTGCCCAAGGGCAACCCCACGGCGGCTATGCCGTCAGAGTCGATCGCGCGTAAGAAAAGGTTTGTGCGAGGCCTCCACCGGGATGCTGTAGGGATAAACCCCGAGAACCCGGATGCCCCTCGCATGCATCCCTTTAGAACCCCCTGGCTTTAGCCATGGGGAGGTTCAGTGCCCAGAAGGATGGTCTTATGCCAACATCCGACGTCTTGACGCGATCGAAGAAGAAGCGTGCGCAGGGCCTGCTGGAGCGCGGTCTCTTCGCGGAGGCGCGGGAGCTGTGCCAGCAGTTGTGCCGGATCGACGCGGTGAATTCCGAAGCCTGGCTCATGCTTGCCAACGCCCACTTGAATCTGGCGCGTTACGCGGATTCCGAGTCCTGCGCCAGGCGCGCCCTGGCCCTTGAGCCGCGCTGGGCTGCCGCTCACCACGCGCTAGGCGCCGCCTTGCAATGCCAGAAGAAACTGACCGAGGCGCTCGCGTGCTACCGAGCCGCGGTTGAACTGGACCCGGGCTTTGCGAACGGACATTTTTTTCTTGCCAACGCGCTTCGGGATCTGGCGGACCTGAGAGGGGCGGCGACGCACTATGGCAAGGCGGTGGCCATTCAGCCGGACTTCTTCGAGGCGCTGTGCAATCTCGGCGCGATCCTGACGGGACTTGGCGAACTCACGGCGGCCGTCGAGGCGCTCAACCGGGCGGCCCGCCTTCATCCCGACCATCCCCATCTTCTCGCCAATCAAGGGCTTTTGCTCTGGGCGGACGGTCGCGAAGACGAGGCGCGCGCGAAATTGTTGCGGGCATTGACGTTCGCTCCGGACTGCCGGGAAGCGCTCGCGTCATTGGCGGAGCTGTGCGAGCGGACCAACCGGCGCGAAGAGGCCAGGATATACGTGGACAAGGGCCTTGCGGTCGATCCGCAGTCCGTGTCCCTGACGTTGACGGCAGCCAAATTGGCCCGGCAGGAGGGACGTGCCGAGGAAGCGATCCGGTTGATGGAGGGCTTGCTGGCCCAACGTCTGGATGATGCCGCCCAAGCGGAAGTGCACCTGCGCCTCGGTCAGCTGTACGACCGCGCCGGCGAGCACCGGCGTGCGTTCGGGCACTTCGAGGAAGGAAAGCGGCGGAGCTTGTGCGCGCGCTCGTCCGCAAGCACCGACAAGCATGTGCTCTTAGAGAAGATTGCGGCGCTCTCCCGCTGTGCGGTTGCCGGTTTGCAAACGGCAGTCGGTGGTGACGGCCCGCAAGATGCGCCCATCTTCCTGATGGGCTTCCAGCGCTCCGGCACGACACTGCTCGACCAGATATTGGATAGCCATCCGACGCTGCAGACGATGGAGGAGAGGCCCGCCGCGAACGCGGTAGAGGATGCCTTTGTGCGCATGGCTCGGCCCGGCAACGAGCGGGCCTTGGTCGAGCTTTCCGAGCGTGACCTGCAAGACCTTCGGAACGTGTATGCCCGTGCCGTCGCCCAGCATGTGACGCGTCATGCCGGGCGACGCCTGGTGGACCGCAATCCCGGGAACACCTATCTCACGCCCCTGCTGTGGCGCGTTTTTCCGCGGGCCAAATTCGTTCTTGCGGTGCGCCATCCCTGCGATGTCTGCTTAAGCTGTTTCATGCAGCACTTTGCGCCGAACGTGACGACGGCGCATTTCTATACGCTGGAAGACACGGCAAACCTGTATGCCCGCACCATGGCGGCATGGATTCAATATGCCTCAACCCTGCCCCTCGATTATCACATCGTGCGATACGAGAGTCTTGTGGACGATATCGAAGACGAAACGCGGCGGTTGCTGGCCTTCCTGGACGCGGAATGGGACGATGCCGTGCTTCGTCCCGACGCGCACGCGAACAGCCGCCGCGTGATCCGTACGGCGAGTTATCACCAGGTGACGCAGCCTATCTATGGGCACGCCAAGTATCGCTGGCGGCGCTATCGCGAGGCGCTGGAGCCCATCATGGCGACGCTCGCGCCGTATATCGAGTATTTTGGGTATTCGGCGCCACCCGCTTAGGGAATGGCGGCGATCCGGCAGCCGCGGCGATCTAGAGGCGGCTCTTCGCCCCGGGCCCGTGCGCACGTCGCAGGAATCCGGGTGCCTGGGCGATGGCTTGCGTGTGCTCCGGATCAGCGCCACGATGCCGCTGGCGGGCGGCCCGAAGCGGCGGTCCCGCATTGGTGTGCGCCCATCGGCGAACCCCGTCTTCAGCGGGGATTCCAAAAAATCAGGAAATAACCCGCGTTGTAGAAGACGTGAAGCACGATGCCAGGGGAGAGCGTTCCGCTCTTGTCCTTGAAGTACCCGAACACCAAGGAAGGAACGAAGACGGCGAGCGCCCAGGGCAGCGGGTGAGCGAAAACGTGCGCGGCGCTGAAGAGGGCACTGGTGAGGAGATTCGCGCCCGTAATGCCCGCCCTTGGGGCGAGGTTGGGCCAGCGCTCGCGCAGCCACTCCTGCAGCAGTCCGCGAAATGCGATCTCCTCGAGTACTGGGTAGCCGAGCGCGACCAACGCAAAACGCCGAGGTTCGCGTAGCGTCCAGTAGGGATCGATGGACGGGTGCGTCAGAAGTGCCAGTCCCGCCCAGAACACGGGCGCTGCCAGCGCCGCCAGCCAAAACAAAGGATCGGTCCGCAGTCGATAGCGCGGAGGGGAGCGACGAATCGCCGAGGCGTCTGGATCTGCTGGAAGTCTCATCTTCTGTGCCGCGTGCCATCCTTGCCGTTCCTAAGGCGCGGCCCCCCCCCCTCTCGTTGCAACGGCATATCATCCATGACGTCCGCCGGACAGATGGCCGACGATTCGCGCGCCGCAATCGCGCCGGCAGTTCCCGGCGGGGGCGCGATGCGGGCCGCTCCTGGGAGGAACGCCCCAAAGGCCGCACCGCGCGATGGCGCGGCGACCAAGACCGAGGGCTTGGAAGGTGCGGCTGCCGTTGCGGTGCGCGAAGCGCACGGCGCCGCTCGCCCTAAAGCGCGATGCATGGACATGCCGATCGCCGGTTTGTACGCGAACGACGAGCGCCTGCGCCCCAGCTTCGGGCGGCATCTTGCCGAGCCCGCCTAGCGTCCCGCCGCCTGATTCTACATCAATGAGACGGCCTTGGACGACCTCCTCCTCAGGCGCGGTGCGCGGGTGGGCCGCGGCGATCGCCAATCGGCCCGTCGGCCGGCCGGATCCTTGGTTTTCTGTGAGTGCGTCGACGCCATTGTACAGGCCAAGTGGCTCGGCAGCCTGCGGGCCAACGCGCCTATCGCGCCCATGGCGCAGCGCGGATGCCCCATGCGCCATGCCGAAAGCACGATCGCTCGGGGGATGGCAACACCGACGCGCTCCCCCTGGACACTGCACCGCGGCCACGGGCCGATGTCTTGGCCGTCTCGAAAGGCGCGCAAGGGTGGCGAAATTACTGCGCCAATACAGATGGTTATAAGACGCTTGCGGCGTGGGGGAAAAAACGCCTGAAAAAATCCGCCGCGAAGGTCACGAAAAATTCCGTCAGATGCAATCAACTTGTTGTGTTTTCTCGAAAATGTGGAATAGAATGGGCGCACCAAGCAAAGACGCGCATTTGGGTGCGTCGACATCGGCGAGTTCCGTGCTGCCGTAGCCTTGGAAGTGCGTTCGTGCGCACGCTTTCCGCCAAATATGACAGCGGGTCAACTGTTCGAGAAGGAGTCCAGGTATGGCAGGAACCAAGAAGACCAAGAGCACAAGCGCAACCGATGCCGTAGCCAAGAAGGCCGCGCCGGCGAAGAAGGTGACGGCTGCTGCCTCGAGCGCCGCGCCGTCGAAGAAGGCTGCGGCCGTGCCCAAAACCCCGGCGAAGAAGGCGGCGAAAGCGGACGCGCCCGTGGCCAAGGCGGTGAAGAAGGCGGCGAAAGCGGACGCGTCCGTGGCCAAGGCGGTGAAGAAGGCCGCGAAGCCGGCGTCCGCGCAGCCGAAGGCTGAGGCCAAGAAGGCCGGCAAGGCGGTGAAGGTTGCGGCCACCAAGGCGACAGCCGCCAAGACGGTGGCGCCGAAGGCGAAGGCCGCTGCCAAGACGCTCGCCAAGGCCCCGGCGGCGAAGAGCGCCAAGGCGGATGCTCCCAAAGTGAAGGCGGCGCCCAAGAAGGCGGCCAAGGCGGCGATGCCCAAGGCCAAGGCAACCGCGAAGAAAGATGCCAAGGCCCCGAAGGCAGCTGCGCCAGCGGCCAAGAAGACTGCGGCCCCGAAGGCGGCGGCCAAGAAGCCCGCTGCCAAGGCGGTGCCGAGCGGGGCGGCCAAGACCGCGAAGAAGGCCGCCGCCAAGGGTGCGCCGAGCGCCGCGGCCAAGCCTGCGAAGAAGCCGGCGGCCAAGAAGGAACTCGCTCCGGCCTGAAACAGGGCGTCCGGGAGGGTAGGCTCTCCCGTGCACCGCATGCGCCGTGCCCGCGCCTGGGCAGGACGCTCGGCTTGCCCCGCGCGCGCGTCGCGCCGACCGGTGCCTGCGGATGGTTGGTTTCGTATGCGCTCAGTGCGGCCCGTGCATCCCGTCGTGAAGCCCCCATTTGGCGGCGAGGGTGTCGGCCGCGTTTTGCAGCTCCTCGGCGCGGCTCGGGTGGTTGCAGAAGGCGCCCGACAGCTGCTGCAGGGCGTCCGGGCGCCCGAGGTGGTTCGCGACCCAGTGGATCAGTTCGCCGGCGTCGCTGCCGGCGATTTCGGCACCGAGCAGCTTCCCGGAATCCGCGTCCGCAACCAGGCGCACGAAGCCCTCCGGCGCGCCCTCTCCGAGCGCACGGGGATTGGTTGCGAATGCGGCAAAACCGACGGCTGTTTCGAAGCCCTCGTCTTCGGCCTGGTCTTCGTTCAAGCCCACGCTGGCCAACTCAACGGCGGAGTGGATGACGCGCGGCACGGCTTGGTTTTCCCTGTTGCGCGGCCTCGTGCGAAGGATGTTGGTCAGTGCGACGTAGGCTTCCGCCAGGGCATGGTTCGCCGTCATGCGGGGGTTGGCCACATCGCCGATCGCGTAGACATGCGGCAGCCGGGTCTGCAACGCCTCGTTCGTGCGGATGAAGCCGGACGGATCGAGCGCCACGCCCAAAGCATCCAGCGCAAGCCCGCGCGTGTGCGGCACCCGTCCGGTTCCCAGCAGGACCCAGTCGACTTCCTCGCGTGTCCCGGCGGCCGTCTCGAGCACGATCCCGCCGGCCGTCCGTTCGATCGACACGACGCGCGAGCCGAGCTTGGGCGTGATGCCGCCTTGCGCGAGCGTGTCCGACAGCAGCCTGCGGGCCGTCTGGCTGAAGGCGGTCGACCCGAGCGGCTGCGCGGACGCAAGCCAGGTCACCCGCCTGCCCAGCATCGCGAGGATGAACGCGAATTCCGTGCCCACGGACCCTGAGCCGACCACGGCGACGCGGGGACCGTGCGGTGGCGGGCGGTCGAACAGGTCGTCGGTCGTGAGGATGACATCGGGATTGCCGCGAAACACCGTCGGGACGTGCGGCCGGGACCCGGTCGCGATGAGGATGTGGCGGGCGCGCAGGGCCGGTGTGCCGCCGACTGCGAGTTCGTGCGGCCCGACGAGGCGCGCTTCACCCTCCCACAGGGCGATGCCCAGGCGCCTCAGGTAACGCACAGAGCTGTCCCGCACGGTCGTGACGACCTGTTTCTGGTGGTGCCAGGCCATCTCCAGGTCGGCGCAGAGGGTGCCCGAAAGGCCGCGGCTGCCCCAATGAGGGGCTTCCTGCATGAGCTTTGCGCTGTGGTGCCAGGTTTTCTTGGGCACGCAGCCGCGATTGAGGCAACAGCCTCCCCACTGTCCCTTCTCCACGAGGGCTACCGAAAGCCCGTGCAGGGCGCCCAGCACGGCGGCCCGATAGCCCCCCGGGCCGGATCCGATCACGGCAAGATCAAATGACCGCATGGCGGGTCGCTCCCGGGTCGCCGCGCGCGCTATCGTGGAACGGCCACCAGATGCATGCGGGCAAGGATGATGCGCGTGTGCCACGCCAGTTCCGGCGCGTGGCGGTGGCTATCGAAGTAGCGCGGGTCGGGGACCATGGCGGCGAGCCGGGCGGCCTGCCAGGGGGTGAGATAGGCGGCATTCGCATGGAAGTAATGACGGGCTGCGGCTTGAGCGCCGAATACCCCATTATCGCCCCATTCGATCACGTTGAGGTAGAGCGCCAGGACGCGGCGCTTGGTCATCAGGTGATCGAGCATCACCGTGATGAGCGCTTCCTCGCCTTTGCGCCAAGGGGTCCGGCTGCTCGACAGGAAGAGGTTTTTTGCGAGCTGCTGGGTGATCGTGGAGCCGCCGGCGACGATCTTGCGCCGGCGCAGATCGGTGTCGAAGGCATGCCGGATCCCGGCCCAGTCGAAGCCGTCGTTGGCGATGAACGTGGAATCCTCGTCGGCGACGAGCGCCCGTTTGAGGTTTGCCGAGATGCGCGCGTAAGGCACCCACTGCTGCGTAATCCGGGCATCGGGGTGCTGCCGCTTGAGGACGGCCAGGCGTTCGCGCATGAAGGCGGTGGAGGCGGGGTTGTGGTGCACCCACCACAGGACATGCGCCAGAATCCAGGCTTGGTAGAGCAGGAAGGCCGCCGCGCACGCGCCAGCCGCGCGCCACGCCAGGCGCCGGCTCATGCGCGCTCGGCCGCCTGCGCGGCGAGCGTCCGGATGAGCGCCCGCGTGGACGGGCGCACCCGCCGCCAGATGAAGAAGGACTCGGCGGCCTGTTCGACCAGCATGCCGATGCCGTCCGCGGCGAGCCCCGCGCCGTGTGCCCGCGCAAACCGCAGGAAGGGGGTTTCGCGTCCGTACATCATGTCGTAGGCCGCCGCGCCCTGCGCGAACAGGTCCTCGGGCAACGGTGGCAATTCGTCCGCGAGGCTGGCGGCGGTGGCGTTGATCACGAGGTCGAAGCGCTCGCCCGCGAGGTCGTCGAAGCCGCCCGCCCCGAGGGTCTGCGGATGGCCTGCCGCCGCCTGCAGCGCGCGTGCCTTGGCCGGCGTCCGGTTGACCAGGAGGAGGCGGGAGGGGGCCTCGAGCAGGAGCGGCTTCAGCACGCCGCGGGCCGCGCCGCCTGCACCCAGGAGGCAGATGCGCATGCCCTTGAGGGGAAACCCGAGATTTTGCTGGAGGTCGCGCACGAGTCCGGCCCCGTCCGTGTTGTCGCCGGCGATGCCCTCGGGGGACAAGGAGAGGGTGTTGACTGCGCCGGCCGCCTGCGCCCGTTCCGTGCGCGTTGCGCACAGGCGGTAAGCCGCCTCTTTGAAGGGCACCGTGACATTGAGGCCGCGGCCCCCGTGCGCGCGGAAGTCGAGCACCGCCGGCACGAAGCCGTCGAGCGGCGCATCGAGCGCGACATAGTCGAGGTCCTGCCCTGTCTGGCGCGCGAATTCGGCATGAATGCGCGGGGACTTGCTGTGCGAGATGGGGTGGCCTATCACCCCGTAATGATCGGTCATGCGTCTGGCGTTGTGGGCTGTTTTCGTGGCGGCGCGGCTGAGCAACCGCGCTATTTTAGCGCAGACGCCCCCGCGCGTTGCAAAAAAGATGTTGATCTCTAATATACTATCCAGACGTCCACACGAAATTCTTCAAAAGGCTTGGCATCCCATGTCCGATTTGCATGCCCTGGGTATCGACCCGGCGAACTTCGAGCGCTACCGCGCAGGCCAGAAAGTGACCTGGGTCAGCGTGGCGGTCAATCTCTGTCTGTCCGTCTTGCAGGTGCTGGTCGGCTATCTGGGGGGATCGCAGGCGCTGCTGGCCGACGGCATGCATTCGGCGGCCGATCTGGTGTCGGATTTCCTGGTGCTGTTCGCCAATTGGCACGGCAACCGGTCCGCCGACGAGAGCCACCCGTACGGACATGCGCGGATCGAAACGGCCGCCACGCTGATCCTTGGGGCGATGCTGATCGGGCTGGGCGTGCTGCTGCTGTGGCGCGCCGGCATGCGTCTTCAGCATGCCGAGCAGCTCGTGCGGGTCCATGTGGCGACCCTGTGGATCGCCATCGCGACGTTGTTCGCCAAGGAGTCGCTGTTCCGCTACATGCGCGCGGTGGCGACCAGGCTGCATTCGCAGATGCTCATGGCCAATGCCTGGCATTCCCGCTCGGATGCGGCTTCCTCGCTGGTCGTCGTGTTCGGCATCGTCGGCAACCTGGCCGGATTTACCTTCCTCGACCCCGTCGCGGCCATCCTGGTGGCCTTCATGATCGTCCGCATGGGGTGGAAGATGGGCTACGACGCGCTGTCGGAGCTCGTGGACACGGCCCCCGACGAAGCAGTGGTCGCCGGCATCCGCGATACGTTGGTCACGACGCCGGGCGTGGTCGGGCTCCACGAACTCAAGACCCGAAAGATGGGCAACCGCATTCTCGTGGACGCGCATGTGCTCGTCAATCCGCGCATCAGCGTCTCGGAGGGGCATCATGTCGCCGAGATGGCGAGGCATCGCGCGCTCGACAACGATGAGGTCCTGGATGTCATGGTGCACATCGACCCGGAGGACGATACGGGCGCCGAGCCCAGCGTGCATCTGCCCGGGCGCGACGAACTCGTGGCGCACTTGCGCGCGCGACTGGCCGGCGCCGGACCGGACTTTCCCCGCGTGGTCCTTCATTACCTCGGGGGCCGGGCGGAGGCCGAATTGTTCCTGCCCCGCGCGATCTGCCAGGACACCGAACGGGTGAATGCGCTCAAGCAGCGCATCGATGAAATTCTTCGCGACGATCCTTACTTCGGCCGCATCGAGATCATCGCCTTCGCACCATGATGGTGCATGCTTTGCTTCTCGGGCCCCAAAGGGGTGCGCCCTTTTTTTTTCGCGCAACCGCGGCGCTTTGTGGCAGAATGCCTAGCTGGGGATTTTTTGGATGGCACATTTCCTGCTTTGCATGCCGATCGTGGCCCACGGCGGTTTTTCCCGCATTGTTTTCAATGTCATGAGCGAACTTTAGGAGACCAGAAAGATGGCGGCAGCCGATGTTTTGAAAATGATCAAGGACAACGAGGTCAGGTTCGTTGATCTGCGCTTCACGGATACCCGCGGGAAGGAGCAGCACGTCTCGATCCCGGCTCACGTCGTGAGCGAAGGGTGGTTCGAAAGCGGGCACGCCTTCGATGGCTCTTCCATTGCCGGCTGGAAAGGCATCCAGGCCTCCGACATGTTGCTGATGGCCGATCCGGAAACCGCGCGCCTAGATCCGTTCATGGACGAATCGACGCTGCTGCTCACCTGCGACGTGGTCGAGCCGGCCGACGGCAAGGGCTATGAGCGCGATCCCCGCTCCATTGCCAAGCGCGGCGAGGCCTACCTCAAGTCGACCGGCATCGGCGATACCGCGTACTTCGGTCCCGAACCCGAATTCTTCATCTTCGATGCCGTGCACTGGGACGTGGATATGTCCGGGTCCATGGTGAAGATCACTTCCGAGGAGGCGGCCTGGTCGTCCGGCAAGGACTTCGAGGGCGGCAACCTGGGCCACCGGCCGGCCGTCAAGGGCGGCTACTTCCCGGTTCCGCCGGTCGATTCCCTGCAGGATCTGCGCTCCGCCATGTGCCTCGCCCTCGAGGAGATGGGGGTCGAGGTCGAGGTGCACCACCACGAGGTGGCGACTGCGGGCCAGTGCGAGATCGGGACCAAGTTCAGCACCTTGGTCAAGCGTGCCGACTGGACGCAGATCCTCAAGTACGTCGTGCACAACGTCGCGCATTCGTACGGCAAGACCGCGACCTTCATGCCCAAGCCCATCGTCGGCGACAACGGTTCCGGCATGCACTGCCACCAGTCGATCTGGAAGGACGGGCAGAACCTGTTCAGCGGCAACGGCTACGGTGGGCTTTCCGAACTGGCGATCTATTACATCGGCGGCATCATCAAGCATGCGCGCGCGCTCAACGCCATCACCAATCCCGGGACCAACTCCTACAAGCGTCTGGTGCCCGGGTTCGAAGCTCCCGTGATGCTGGCGTATTCGGCACGCAACCGCTCCGCCTCCATCCGGATCCCGCACGTCACCAATCCCAAGGCCCGCCGGATCGAAGTGCGCTTCCCGGATCCCCTGGCCAATCCGTATCTCGCCTTCACGGCCATGATGATGGCGGGGCTCGACGGCATTCAGAACAAGATCCATCCGGGCGATGCGATGGACAAGAACCTGTACGACCTGCCGCCCGAGGAAGCCGCCGAGATCCCGACCGTGTGCTCCTCGCTCGAGATGGCCCTCGACTACCTCGACAAGGACCGCGAGTTCCTGACGCGCGGCGGCGTCTTCACGAGCGACATGATCGATGCCTACATCGCGCTCAAGATGGAGGAAGTGACGAACTTCCGCATGACGACGCATCCGATCGAGTTCTCGATGTACTACAGCCTCTAACCAGGCGGTCGATCAAGGGAAAAAAGGGCGGGCCTTCCTGCCCTTTTTTTCTGTCCCTCGGCAGGTGATCATGTGCCAAGCCATCGCGCACGGGCTTTCCTTGCCTGCCGGTGGCGGCGCGATCGATGGCGCAACGCATCCCCCGCATTAGTTGGAGTCCGCTGGCGCAGGAATGCTAAACTGTCCCGAGCCGGGCGCGTGGCGTCCGGCCGACAGCTTGATACTCCTGTCCCGGCGCGGACGCCCGGCAGGCATCGATGTGATCACAAGGAATGCCGTCATGCGCATGTTCTGGCTTCTGGCGCTCGTATGCGTCGCCCCCCTCACGCACGCCGCCATCTACAAGTACGTCGACCAGGACGGCAACATCACCTATACCAATATCCCCCGGGCAGGCGCCAGACGCCTGCAGCTGACCCCGCTGTCCACGATTTCGGCCGGCACTGCGCATGCCAACCCGGGACCCGCCAACTTCCCGCGGGTGAGCACGAGCACGCAGGAGAAACGGGATGCGATGCGCCGCGAGCTGCTCCAGCACGAACTGGCCGGCGAAGAAGGCAAGCTGGCCGCCGCGCAGCAGGCCTTGAAGGCCGGCGAGGCGGTTCGCCTCGGCAACGAACGGAACTATCAGAAGTATCTGGATCGGGTGCAAGGGCTCAAGGATGCGGTGCTGCGGCACCAGCAAAATGTCGATGCGCTGAAGAAGCAATTGGGCGAATAAGAACGCGTCGGTGTCGGGCCGTGGGCACCGCCCCAAGGCCGCCCCGCCCCTCCCCGCGGCGGGGCGCGGGCTTGTCTCGTCGCCGTCTTGCCCCCATTTCTCTCCCGGCGGCCGATGAAGAGGGCATAGGCTCTCGATGGTACGCATCTTGCTTCATTGAAGGCGTTGATTGGAAGAGGACGAACCATGAGTTCGCCGGGCTCCCCGTATCCTGGGTTGGATCTGATCGCCACCGCCGTCGTGCTCGTGGGCGACGGCCTGCGAATCCGGCACGTCAATTCCGCGGCCGAGCATCTCTTCGGGTTGAGCGGGCGGAACGTCGTCGGGCATCGGGTGGAAGAGGTGTTTGCGGAAGGGGCGTCCCTAGTGCGCGCCCTCCACTATGCCCTGTCGCGCAACAGCGGATTCACGGATCATGAGTTTGCGCTCAGCACCGGCCCCGAGGGCAGCCGCCTGCTCAGTTGCACGGTGACCCCGGTGGAGGCGCCGGGGGTCGCGGCATCCCTCGAGTTCAATCCCCTGGACCAACCGCTGAGAATCGTCCGGGAAGAGCACACGTGGCTGCAAAGCGAGGCCAATCGGGAGCTCCTGCGCAATCTGGCGCACGAGATCAAGAATCCGCTCGGGGGAATCCGCGGCGCGGCGCAGCTCCTGGAGCATGAGCTCGCGAGGCCGTCCCTCAAGGAGTATACGCAGGTGGTCATCAAGGAGGCGGATCGTCTGCAGCAGCTCATGGACCGGCTCCTGATGCCCCATCGGCCGTCCCGCGTGGCGCGCGTCAACCTGCACGAGGCGCTGGAGCGCGTGCGCAGTCTCCTGCTGGCCGAGGCCCCGGGGACGCTCAAGATCCGCCGCGACTATGACACGAGCCTTCCGGAGCTCGAGGGGGATCGCGAGCAGCTGATCCAGGCCGTTCTCAACATCGCCCGCAATTCGGCGCAGGCGCTCGAGGGCAAGGGGACCATCATCTTCCGCACGCGCGTGGCGCGCGGCGTGACGCTGGCGAAAAGGCGCCGCCGCCTGGCCATTGCGCTGGAGATCATCGACGACGGGCCCGGCATCGCGCCGGAAATCAGGGAACGCATCTTCTACCCCCTGGTTTCCGGGCGGGAGGCCGGCACCGGCCTGGGTCTTAGCATTGCGCAAACATTCGTCGGCCAGCACCACGGCAGCATCGAATGCGACAGCCGCCCGGGCCATACCTGTTTCACCGTGCTGCTGCCGCTGCCCGATGACGTGTAGCGGAGCCTTTGAGGAGAGGCGTCGGACATGAAACCCGTTTGGATCGTGGATGATGACCGCTCCATCCGCTGGGTCTTCGAGAAGGCCCTCGCGCGCGAGGGCATCGCGTTCAAGGCGTTCTCGTCGGCGGGTGAGGCCATGGCGGCCCTCGACGCGGATCCGCCCCAGGTCGTCGTGAGCGATATCCGCATGCCGGGCGACTCGGGGCTCACGCTCCTGGAGCGCCTCAAGGAGCGTGAGCCGGGCGTTCCCGTCATCATCATGACCGCCTACTCCGATCTGGAGAGCGCCGTTGCCGCATTTCAGGGCGGCGCCTTCGAGTATCTGCCGAAGCCGTTCGATGTCGATCATGCCGTGGAACTCATCCGGCGGGCGCTCGATGAGAGCATGCGCGGGGTCGCCGAGGTGGAGGCCGAGGGGGGGCGGCCGGACATGCTGGGGCAGGCGCCCGCCATGCAGGAGGTCTTCCGCGCGATCGGGCGGCTGTCCCAGTCGCAGGCCACGGTGCTCATTACGGGAGAATCGGGGACCGGCAAGGAGCTCGTCGCGCGGGCGCTGCATCGCCACAGCCCGCGTGCGGCCAAGTCCTTCATCGCGATCAACACGGCGGCGATCCCCAGGGATTTGCTCGAATCCGAACTCTTCGGCCACGAACGGGGTGCGTTCACGGGGGCCCAGTTGATGCGCCGGGGACGTTTCGAGCAGGCGGACGGTGGCACGCTGTTTCTGGACGAGATCGGGGACATGCCCTCGGAACTCCAGACGCGCCTGCTGAGGGTCCTGTCCGACGGCGAATTCTACCGCGTCGGCGGGCATCAGCCGATCAAGGTGAACGTGCGCGTCATCGCGGCCACGCATCAGAATCTGGAGGCGCGGGTCAAGGAGGGGCTCTTTCGCGAGGATCTGTTCCATCGCCTCAACGTCATACGCCTGCGGCTGCCGCCCCTGCGCGAACGGCGCGAGGACATCGCCCTCCTGGCGCGCCACTTTCTGGCCCGGAGCGCGAAGGATGCGGGGGTGGAGCCCAAGAAGCTGTCGGACGCCACCATCCGTTACCTGGGCACGCTGGCCTGGAGCGGCAATGTGCGCCAGCTGGAAAATGTCTGCCATTGGCTGTCGGTGATGGCGCCGACCCAGATCATCGAGATTGCCGATCTGCCGCCGGAACTCCTGGGGGACGACGCGCGCGAGCGCGACCGCGACTGGGCGCATGCCCTCGAACGCGAGGTGGCCGATCGCCTGGATCGGGGCCAGCACGCGCTGATGGATGACCTGGTGAGGCAGTTCGAGCGGACCCTCATCGTCACGGCCCTGCGCCACACCGGCGGGCGACGGATCGAGGCGGCCACCCTATTGGGACTGGGACGCAATACCCTGACCCGCAAAATCCAGGAATTGGGGCTGGACGACCGGCCGGCCGGCCACGAGGGCAAGGCTCCGAATTAGCCCTGGTCGTGCCGCGCGCAGCGCTCCCGGTATTCCTCGGGCGCGTCGGGGGGGCATCGTCCGCAGGCCTCGTTGCCGGGCACGGCGAAGGCCATCCGGCGCGGGTAGGGCAAGCGCAGGCCGGCCATCAGCGCGACGAACGCCTCCTCGCGGCGACCGTGGCCGAGGCGCGTGTTGCCGCGTTTTTCCTGGCCGATTGAGGAGACCTGCCTGCCCCCATAGTCGTGCGCGGGATAGACGAGCGTCTCGTCAGCCATGGAAAATAGCTTGTCATGCACCGAGTGGAACAGCGCCCGGCTGTCCCCGCCTTGAAAGTCGGTCCGCCCGCAGCCGTCGATCAGCAGCACGTCCCCGGTAAAGACGCGCGGCGCGCTCTCCTGGTCCTGCACATAGGCATGGTGGGCGGCGGTATGGCCGGGCGTGTGCAAAGGGTGCAAGACGATGTCCCCGACCCGGAATGGCGTGCCCTCCTCGACCCCGACCTCGACGCATGCGGCGGCCCCCATCCGGGGCGCGGCGATCCGGCTGCCGAGCTTCGCCTTGAGCGCCCGCGCGCCAGTCAGATGGTCGGCGTGGATGTGCGTCTCCAGCGTAAAGGCGAGGGTGATGCCCAAGGCCCGCAGGAGTTCGCAGTCGCGGTCGACCGTGTCGATCACGGGATCGATGAGCACCCCCTCCCTGGTGCGTTCGCAGGCCAGGAGATAGGTATAGGTGGAAGAGTCCGGTTCGAACAGCTGTCTGAAGATCACGGGAGCCTCGCTATGAAGAATGGGGTCTGCCGCGCCGCGGCGGCCCATGCGGCGAGCCGTTTCGCGCCGCCTTCCCAGTATATGCGCTTGGGAGCGGCGTGGGTCCTGCGGCCATGGACCTAGCCTGCGCTCGGGCCCAGGCGCTCGCGCACGGCGCGTGCCCACTCGCCCATCGGGGCGCACGCCGGCTCCGCGCTGTCGATCCGTTCGATTTCGTCGGCGACATCGCCAAGATGCCAGACCGCTTCGCGCAGCAAGGCGTCAAGTTCGGCGAGGCCGGCGGCATGCGCCTCCATGCCGTCCAACAGGCTGTGCGCGTCGTCGTCGGCGAGGAGTCCCGCATCGCGGAGCGCCGTTTGCAGGTGGGTCACCCGTCCGTCGAGCCGCTCCCACTCCGGCTTCATGTTGCGCGATGCCCGCAACGCCTGCATTCTCCCATGCCAAGCCTCGAAGGACTGGCGCAGCGCGTCCAACTGCCCGGGGATGGCGGCATCAGGCGTGCTCGGCGCGTCTTGCGCCGAGGGCGTGGACGAGATGGGAAAGAGCACCGAGAGATGGCCGACGAGCTCCGGGGAATACAGGCGCGGATTGAGCTTCAGCATGATCTCAAGGCGCGAGCAATCGCACCCGCCTTCGCCGATGCGGCTTGCGGCCACTTCGGCGAGCGCCAGGATCTGCGCCAGGCGCCCGATGTTCGCGGCCGTGCGGGCCCGCGGATAACCGCTGCCATTCAGCCGCTCATGATGATCGAGCACGGCGCGGCTGACCTTGGGATGATATTCGGGGAAAGGCTTCAGGAGCGCATAGCCGATCGCCGGGTGGGACTGGATGGCGCGGCGTTCCGCAGCGGTCAGTTTGCGGCCGGGATCCTGCAGGGCGGGATCGAGATGCATCATGCCCAGATCATGGAAAAGGCCGGCGGCGCTCAGGGCCCGCAGCTCCTCGCCAGGCAGTCCCGCCCGAACGCCGAGATAGGCGGCGAGCAGGCCGACCAGCACCGAGTGGCGGTACAGGTCGGGGAATTTCTCGCGCGCCACCGTCAGCTTGAAGGCGAGCGCCCGGTTGAGCGAGATCTCGCTCAGGACGTGGCGCAGGAAGAAGCGGTCCGACAATGCCTTCGCGAGCGTGGGAAGTTCGGGGATCTTGTCGAAGATCTCGCCTGACTGCGCCGCCAGCGCCTCCTGGTTGACGGGATGGGGGATGCTGAGGCATCGGTCGAGCGGCACGCGCAGCTTGTGGAGCACCAGCCGCTCGTAAAGCCCGCTGTCGATGCGGCTGTTGCGGGCGATCAGCTTGAGGCCCTGCGCAGAAAAGATGTCTTCCGCCGCGACAATGTCGCGGGTGTCGCCCAACTCGGTCACGCTTTTGGCGTAGAACGGCTGGTCTGGAAGGGGCATTGGGTCGATGTCGGCCTCCACGGCGTGTTCCAATGGGGTGCGCCCGGCGCGTGATGCCGTCCGGGCGGTCGCTCCTGTGTCCGGCGGCCTGCCGCGGCTAACCGTGCCGCCGCAACGCCTCGATGGACTTCAGTACCACGGTATCGTCGTGGATTTCCAGCAGGCCCTCGTTGCGCAGCCGACCCAGGATGCGCGACAGGGTCTCCGGCTGAATGCCGAGGCGGGATGCGATGACCTGCTTGGGCACGCCCAGCCGTATGCTGGGGGGGGCGCTTGCGTCGTGCGGCAGTTGGTCCAAAAGATACTGGATCAGCCGCTCCGTGCCGCTATGGAGGGTGAGGCGATCGATGTCGTTGATGAGGGCATGCATGCGCATGCTCATCGACGACATCAAGCGGAAGCACAGATCCATGTTGGCGCGCAGGAGCTCCATGAAATTTTTGCTGTCAAACGCGATGAGCCGCGCGGTCTCGACCGCTTCGGCGTGGACGGGATAGCGCCCGCCCATGAAGACGACGGCCTCGGCAAAGAGGTGATTCGGGCCGACCAGTTCCATGACCTTCTCCTCCCCCGAGGGCGAGAGCCGGTAAAGCTTGATGACCCCGGCTTCCACGTGGAAGAAGTGATGGCAGGGTGCGCCCTGGGTGAAGAGGATCTCGCCCGGACGACACTCCCGGGTGGTGGCATGGATCGCCACCGTATCGATCTCCTCATCGGTCAGGGCCGTGAAAAGATAGGTATGGCGGAACCGTTCGATGTCTGGACGCTCAAGGGGCATGGGCCGATTATATCGCCGCCGCTTTGACTTGGGTCAATGACGTGTGTCATACCGAGGCGCAGTATCGTCCCATGCCGCGCCACAAGACGTACACCAGCCATGCATAAGAGGAACCGACTGTTTCTGAGCTTCGCCCTGGGCTATGGGCTCTTGGGGGGCGCCCTGGCGATCACCTGGCTGCTCGACCCGACGCTGATTCCGGGCGATGTCCCCAGGGCGCACGGCCACATCATGCTCCTGGGGTTCCTCCTCATGATGATCTATGGCATCGCCCTCCACGTGCTGCCCCGCTTCTCGGGCTTCCCCCTGTATTCGGAACGGATGGCCGACGGGCAGTTCTACCTGGCGAACATCGGGCTCCCCGTCATGGTGGCGGGCTGGCTCACCTGGAACCATGTGCTGGTGCTGGTGGGCGGTGCCTTGAGCTATGGCGCGATGGTGCTGTTCGGACTCAACATGGTGCTGACGGTCAGGGCGCGGGGCCCGAAGGCATGAGCGGGGTGGGCGAATGGGCGGCGCGCGAGCGCAACGCGTGCCGCGCGCCCAAGACGGCAGGCGGGGCGCGTCCGTGAAAGTGGCCTTGCTGGTCTCACAAGGATGCCCTGCTTGCCTCGAGGCCGAAGCCGTCTGGCGGCAGGTCGCGGAGGAACGCCACTTCGCCTTCGCGGTCATCGACGTCGCGCAGCCCGAAGGCCGCGCGCTCGCGAGTCGGCTGGGACTCGTGGGCGTGCCGGCGCTGCTGGTGGATGGCGCACTCCAGGGGATCGGCGTGCAAAACCTCTCGACCGCGCGTGAATGGGCCGAGCAGGCCGGGTCTCGGGCGCAAGGCCAAGCGGCCCCCTTGGCACCGCATTTTTCTCCGGACAACCGCTTTTTCGTGCTGGCCGCCATGGCCTATCTCATGCTGGCGGGGCTTGGCCTTGCGCTCAACGGAACCTTGCTCACCCACGGGCCTGCGAGGCCGGTCGCGCTGCACCTGATGACGGTCGGCTTCATGATCTTCCTGATCTATGGGCTGGGTGCCCACATGCTGCCGCGTTTCACCGGCAATCCCATGCGCCAAGGCGTGTGGCCCTGGCTGCAGATGGGGTTCGCGCACGCCGGGCTGGCGGGCTATGTGGGGGGCTTTCTCCTCCAGGCGCACCGGCTGGCCGCGGCCGGCGGCGTCCTGATCTGGCTATCGCTGCTCGTGTTCACGCTGCGCGTCCTTCCCGTGCTCTGGGCACGGCGGCCGCCCCCCGATCCTGCGTGCCGGGGCCGGTTTGGGCCGTGAGCCCCAGGGCGCGCCTGGCGCCCCCAGGAACGGGCGGGCCCCGCCTGGCCGGCGGCCGCTTAGGCGCGGGCGTTTTTCCGCGGGGCGCGCGCTGCGCCTTTCCGATCCGCACAGACCTGGTCAAAGGGTGGCGCGCAACACTCGGGCTGCGGCAACCATGCGCGTCAGGGCGGCAAGCACCTCGTCCCAGCGGCGGGTTTTGAGGCCACAGTCGGGGTTCACCCACAGGCGCTCGGCCGGGATGCGCCGGGCCGCCTTCTCGATCAGATCGACGATATGGGACTCGCTGGGGAGGTTGGGCGAATGGATGTCGTAGACACCTGGCCCGATTGCGTTGGGATACCGGAAGGCGTCGAAGGCCTCCAGCAACGCCATGTCGGAGCGCGAGGTCTCGATGGTGATCACGTCCGCGTCCATGTCGGCGATCGACGCGATGATGTCGTTGAATTCCGAATAGCACATGTGGGTGTGGATCTGCGTTTCGTCGCGCACGCCATTGGCGGCGATGCGGAAGGCGTCCACGGCCCACCGCAGGTACTCGTCCCATCGCGAGCGGCGCAACGGCAGCCCCTCGCGCAGTGCCGCTTCGTCGATCTGAATGACGCGCGCCCCGGCGCGTTCGAGATCGAGTACCTCCTCGCGGATCGCGAGCGCGAGCTGATGGCACGACACCGAACGCGGCTGGTCGTCGCGTACAAACGACCAATTCAGGAGGGTGACCGGGCCGGTCAGCATCCCCTTCATCGCCTTGGCGGTCAGCGATTGTGCGTACGCCGTCCACTCGACGGTCATGGCCTTCGGGCGACTGATGTCGCCGAACAGGATCGGCGGCTTGACGCAGCGTGAGCCGTAGGACTGCACCCAGCCGGATTGGCTGAACGCGTAGCCGTCGAGCTGCTCGCCGAAATACTCGACCATATCATTGCGTTCCGCCTCCCCATGCACGAGGACGTCGAGCCCGAGCGCCTCCTGCACCCGGATGCAGCGCGCAATCTCGCGCCGCATGACGGCCTGGTAGCCCGCCTCGTCCAGCGCCCCGCTCTTGTATTGACGGCGTGCCTGGCGAATCTCGGCGGTCTGTGGGAAGGATCCGATCGTCGTGGTCGGGAAGCGCGGCAGCCGAAGGATCTCGGCTTGCCGTCGCGCACGCGTGGCGTAGGGACTCGCGCGCCGGCCCAGGCTCGCATCGATGCGCGCGACCTTCGCCTGGACGGCAGGCTTGTGGATGCGCGTCGCGGTGCGCCGGCGCTGGTTTGCGGCCGCATTCGCCGCGAGGGCGTCGGCAACCGACCCGCGGCCCTCGTTGAGCGCGGCTGCCAGCAGCTTGAGTTCCTCCAGCTTCTGCAGCGCAAAGGCCAGCCAGGCGCGGACCTCGGGGTCGAGCTGCGTTTCGCTGGCCAAGTCGACCGGCACATGGAGCAGCGAGCACGACGGGGCGAGCCAGAGCCGGTCGCCTAGCCGCGCGGCCACCGGCTCCAGCCAATCGAGCATGCTGCCGAGATCGCTTTTCCAGATGTTGCGGCCGTCGATCACGCCCAGCGACAGGACCTTGTGCGCGGGCAGCAAGTTGAGCAGGGGCTGGAGGTCTTCGCGGCCGTACACGGCATCGACGTGCACGCCGGCGACGGGAAGATGGGCGGCCAGGTACAGATTGTCCAGCAGCGGGCCGAAGTAGCTGGTCAACAGCAGCCTGATGCGCACGGCCTTGAGGTCGTGATAGGCGAGATTGAACGCGTGCCGCCAGTTCTCATCAAGGTCGGTCGCCAGGATCGGTTCGTCCACTTGCACCCACGCCACGCCCTGTCCCGCCAGCTGCTCAAGCAAAGCGGCATAGACGGGCAACAATCGCGGCAGCAGCGCAAGCCGGTCGGAATGATCCTTCGCCTTGCCCAGCCACAGGTACGTGACCGGGCCGATGAGCACCGGCTTGGCATTCACGCCGAGCGCGCGGGCTTCGGCGAGCTGTTCCAATAAACGCGTGGCGTCGAGGGTGAACCGGGTGCCCGCGGTGAATTCCGGCACGATATAGTGGTAGTTGGTATTGAACCATTTGGTCATGTCGCCCGCCGCGACTTCGCCGCAGCAGGGGCCGTGGTCTTCGGCCGGTCGAACCGAACGGCCCCGGGCGATGCGAAAGGCGTTGTCGAGGGCATCCCCGCCGTATCCCTGCGCGCGCTCCGGCAGGTTGCCGAGCGTGAAGCTCATGTCGAGCACCTGATCATAGAAGGCGAAATCGCCGACCGGCACGAAGTCGAGGCCCGCCTGGCCGGCCCAATGCCGTGCGCGCAACCGGGCGCCCAGGGCGGTCAGCTCGGCGCGCGGCAGTTGCCCGTTCCAGTAGTCTTCCAGGGCGAATTTGAGTTCGCGCCGCGCGCCGATGCGCGGGAACCCGAGATTGTGCGTGGTGATCATGGTGGTGGGGCGCTCCCAAGGATGTCGAGCAGCGATGGTAAAACGTCTGACACATGAAATAAAATGGAATGTTTTCATCAATCAATGAGAAAGATTCATAGAGGTACCCCATGCTGGAACGTGTCCATCTGATGATCATCCGGGAAGTGGATCGACAAGGGTCGCTGACCGCAGCCGCACACGCGTTGCACCTGACGCAGTCGGCGCTCAGCCACGCGGTCAGGAAAATCGAGCGACAGCTGGGCACTCCGATCTGGGATCGCGAGGGACGCGGCCTGCGCCTTACCCAGGCCGGCCACGATCTCCTGGCGCTGGCCAATCGCCTGTTGCCGCAGTTCGAGCATGCCGAGGCGCGCATGAGCCAATATGCGCAGGGCCGGCGGGGGACGCTGCGCATCGGCATGGAATGCCATCCCTGCTACCAGTGGCTGCGCAAGGTCGTGGCGCCGTATCTGGCCGGTTGGCCGGACGTCGATGTGGACGTCAAGCAACGCTTCCAGTTCGGCGGGATCGGCGCCTTGTTGGGCTACGACATCGATGTGCTGGTGACGCCGGACCCGTTGCAGAAGCCGGGACTGCACTTTGCCCCGGTGTTCGACTACGAACAGGTCCTGATCGTCGCCCGAACCCATCCCCTCGCCTCGGTCGCATTTGTTCGCCCGGAGCAGCTCGCCGACGAGACCCTCATCAGCTATCCCGTCGACCCCCACCGGCTCGACCTCTACAACCGGTTCCTCACGCCGGCGGGTATCGTCCCCAAGCGGCACAAGGTCATCGAGACCACCGATATCATCGTTCAGATGGTCGCAAGCGGTCGGGGGGTTGCGGCGCTGCCGCTTTGGCTTGCGGACGAGCATGCCGACCGCATGGCGCTCGTCCCGCTCCGGCTCGGCGAGGAGGGCATGGCCAAGCAGATTTTTATCGGCACGCGCGAGGCGGATGGCGAGATTGACTATCTCAGGGCCTTCATCGCGCTCGCGCGCCAGGGTCAGACGGATCCAGGCGGAGTCGGTTCGGGCGAACGGCCGCCAAAATGCTAGGCTTAGGGTAAGGGGCTTCTCAGGCTGCCCAAGCGGCGCGAGGATGGCGGACGTCGGCGCGCGCGGCCGGGAGCGAGACAGCCCGGCCGAATCAGGCAGGAGGTCGCATGCTGACTGCCAATCCCTTTGCGCCATTGGTGTCCTTCGTGTCTCCGGACATCCTGCAAGGCTACCTCATCGTGATGGCGCTTGCCGTGGTCGTGGGCACCTCGTATGACCTCGCCCACGGGAAGAAGGCGACCTTCTTCCTGCAGGAGCGGCGGCGAGCGCGCGCCGCCGCAAGGCGCGCGCTGGGCGCCGGTGAGGCTATTCGGCTTGCGGCGCGCACGCTTCTCTTCGATCTCGCCGCCTTTGGCGAATTCTGCAACCGCGCCAAGCGGATCGCCCACGCCCTGATGTTCTACGGCTTCGTTCTCTATGTGGCGACCACGATCGCCTTGGTGTTCGGCTACCCTGCCGAACGTCATCCGCCCCTGTTCTTGCCCCTGGGCTGGAACATCGGCGCCTTCATGACGCTGGTCGGCGGCTATTGGTTCTTCTTCTTCCTGCGGGTCAACGTGACGCACGACGGCCAGTCGGTGTGGCGCTTGCGGCGCGCCGATCTGTTCCTCGCCTCGCTGCTTGCGAGCGTCACCTTCGGCGTCCTGCTCGAGTGGGGTGAATGGGATGGGAACGGGGTCGCGATCAAGGTGCTTGCGGGTGCCTACGAAGGCCTGACGGCGCTGCTTTTCCTCACGGTCGCCTGGTCCAAGTTTCCCCACATGTTCTACAAGCCCGTGCTGGCGTTTGGGACGAAGCAAGACGAGGCGAACGGGGCGTCCGACCTGCCGCCCCCCGCGCCTGGACGCGGCGGCGGGAGGTAGCCGCGATGCCAACTTTCACCTACATGGCGAGGTGCGACGGATGCGGGGAGTGCGTGGACATCTGCCCTTCGGACATCATGCACATCGAGCCGCGCTACCGAAGGTCGTACAATGTGGAACCGAACTTCTGCTGGGAATGCTATTCCTGCGTGAAGGCATGCCCGCAGCATGCGATCGACGTGCGCGGGTACGCCGACTTCGCCCCCCTCGGCCACAGCGTGCGGGTGCGCCGGGAAGAGCGCAAAGGCGTCATCTCCTGGAAGATCCGGTACCGCGACGGACGGGTCAAGCAGTTCACGTTTCCGATCCGGACGACGCCTTGGGGTTCCATCCGGCCGCCTTCCGGATATGCGGCACCGCCTCGGGACGCCTTGCAGTCCCAGTGGCTCGCGCACGAGCCGGAGGCTCTCGGGGTTGAAGGGCTGCCGCAGCTGTCTTCCCACACGACGCGAAGGGCGTGATCCCATGGGCGCCTGGTCATCGAAGCAAACACGATACATCGATTCGGACATCCTTATCGTGGGTGGCGGGTTTGGCGGCTGCGGCGCCGCCTACGAGTCCAGGTACTGGGGCCGCGACCTCAAAATCGTGCTGGTCGAGAAAGCCAATATCGAAAGGAGCGGCGCCGTCGCGCACGGATTGTCGGCGATCAATTGCTACATGGGCATGCGCTGGGGCGAGAACCAGCCGGCCGACTTCGTGCGCTATGCCAGAAGCGACCTCATGGGTCTGGTCAGGGAGGACCTCATCTTCGATATCGCCCGCCACGTGGATTCCACCGTGCACAAGTTCGAAGAGTGGGGCTTGCCGATCATGAAGGATCCGGAGACCGGCCGCTATCTGAGGGAGGGCCGGTGGCAGGTGATGATCCATGGCGAGAGCTACAAGCCGATCATCGCCGAGGCGGCGCGCAAATCGGCCACCGTGTTCAATCGGATCATGGTCACCCATCTGCTGACCGACGGGACGCGCAGGAACCGGGTTGCCGGCGCCGTGGGCTTCGGCGTTCGGGACGGCCGCTTCTATGTTTTCAGGGCCAAGGCGGTCATCGTGTGCGCCGGAGGCGCCTCGCACCTGTTCCGGCCGCGGTCGATCGGCGAAGGGGTGGGAAGGACCTGGTATGCCCCTTGGAGCAGCGCATCCGCATATGGCCTGGTGCTGCAGGCGGGCGCCAAGATGATCCAGATGGAGAACCGGATCGTTCTCGCGCGCTTCAAGGACGGCTACGGCCCGGTCGGCGCCTGGTCCCTGCTGCTCAAGGCCCGCACCACCAATGCCGCGCACGGCGACTACGAGGCCGCCCGGCGCGAGGAGATCAAGGCGCTCGTCGGACGCTACGCGGAGAGCTCGCCTCTGCCCACCTGTCTGCGCAACCACGCCATGCTCCAGGAACTCAAGGCCGGCGCGGGACCCATCTATATGCAAACGAAGGAAGTGCTCGACACGCGGCAGAAGGAAGACATCGGCTGGGAGGATTTTCTCGACATGACGGTCGGGCAGGCCGTCTTGTGGGCCTCGCAGAACATAGATCCGAAGGAGCGGGCCTCGGAACTCATGACCTCCGAACCCTACGTCATGGGTTCTCACGCCACCTGCTCCGGGGCCTGGGCGAGCGGCCCGGAAGACTGCGCGCCCGCAGACTATCAGTGGGGCTACAACCGGATGACCACGGTGGAGGGGCTCTTCGGCGCAGGCGATACGATCGGGGGCTCGGCGCACAAGTTTTCCTCCGGCTCCTTCACCGAAGGGCGGATCGCAGGGAAATCGGCCGTCCGCTACGTCCTGGAATCGGGCGCGCGGACGCCGCGGCCGGACGAGGCCCAGGTCCGCAGACTCAAGGCGCTGGTCTACCAGCCGCTGGCCCACTTCGCCGTGGGCAGGAACGCGATCGTCGCCGGAAGTGTGGCGCCCGGCTACATCTCTCCCCTTCAAGGCCTGCAAAGGCTGGAGAAGATCATGGACGAGTATGCGGGCGGAATCGGCACGTTCTATGTCACGAGCGAGCCTATGCTCAGTCGCGGGCTCGAGCTGCTGACCCTGCTCAAGGAGGATCTCGAACGGATCGGGGCGGAGGATCTCCACCAGCTGCAAAGGGCATGGGAGCTCAGTCACCGGGTCTTGACTGCCGAGGCGGTGATCCGGCACACGCGCTACAGGCAGGAGACGCGGTGGCCCGGCTACTACTACCGCGCGGATTACCCGAAGCTGGTCGATCCGCACTGGCATGTGTTCACCTGCTCGCAATACGATGCGCAAACGAGCGCATGGGACATCGGGAAATTGCCTGTTCATCATCTCATTGACTGACTGCGGCGGCGAGCGGGCCGACGGGGGCGCAGTGCGCGTTGCCGCCGCCTTGCCACGCCGGTCCTGCTCGGGTATAGTCGCCACGTTTGCAATTGCCATACCACGGCTTGGCGGGAGAGTGTGCCGCAAGGCACCACCGAAGGCGCAACGACCCGCAATCGCTCAGGTAACAGGAACCGCCGGCCGGGCAACTCTGGAGAGCTCTTGATTCATTCGTCTGCCGCGAATCAAGACACCGAAGGGGCACGCGGACGCGTGAGGCGTCCGTAATCTCTCAGGTCCCAGGACAGAGGGGAATGCCAATCGATGCGTTGACCCATCAGGGGCATCCCATGTTCTCGCTTGCTGGTCGCTGCACTCGCCACTCGGCTGCGCACGCCCGCCTGGACGCGGTCCCGGCGCGGGCCGCGGCCGCCGTCACCGTGTTTCCCAATCCTGCCCGGGCAGCCCTCCGGACCATCCCCGCGCGCGGCCGGTTTCCTGAACTCGCCCGTGCCTGCGCGATGGGCCCGGGCTTCCCGCCGCTTGGCGCACCAAAGGAGAGTCATGCTTAAGCAGACACCGCTGAACCAGGCCCATCGGGATCTGGGCGCGCGCATGGTGGATTTCGGGGGCTGGGACATGCCGCTCCACTACGGCTCGCAGATCGAGGAGCATCACGCCGTGCGGCGCGCGGCCGGGATGTTTGACGTCTCGCACATGTTGATCATCGATCTCAAAGGCGAAGGGGCTCGCGGCTTCTTGCGTCAGGTCATGGCGAACAACGTCGACAAGCTTCAGGCCGCCGGCAAGGCGCTTTACTCCTGCATGCTCAATGCCGGCGGCGGCGTGCTCGATGACCTCATCATCTATTATCTGCGCGAGGACTGGTTTCGCCTGGTGGTCAATGCCGCCACCAGCGACAAGGACCTTTCCTGGCTTGCCGCGCAGCGCGATCGCCTCGCGCCCTCCCTCGAACTGGCCGCGCGGCGCGACCTCGCGATGGTGGCCGTGCAGGGCCCCGACGCGCGCGAGAAGGTATGGAGCGCGGTCCCGGGCAGCCGGGAAGCCACCGGAGGGCTGAAGCCTTTCCAGGCGGCGGCGTTCGGGGACTATTTCATCGCCCGCACCGGCTACACCGGGGAGGACGGGTTCGAGATCATGCTGCCCGCGTCATCGGCCCCGGGGCTGTGGGCCGCCCTACACCGAATCGGCGTTCCCCCGATCGGGCTCGGCGCGCGGGATACCTTGCGCCTCGAGGCGGGAATGAACCTCTACGGTCAGGACATGGACGAGGCGACCAATCCGCTGGAATCGGGCCTCGCCTGGACCGTGGATCTCGACAGTCCGCGCGATTTTCTCGGCAAGGCCGCCCTTTCGGCATCGAAGCCCACCCGGCAATTGGTGGGGCTGGTGTTGCTCGACAAGGGGGTGTTGCGCAGCCATCAGGAGGTGGCTACGGCCCTTGGTCAGGGCGAGATCACAAGCGGCGGCTTCGCGCCGACCCTGGGACTTTCCGTCGCGCTCGCCCGGGTGCCGATCGGGGTGTCGCCCGGCGATCGGGTCGCGGTGCACGTGCGAGACAAGTCGTTGAGCGCAAAAGTTGTAAAATACCCCTTCGTCAGGAACGGCGCGGCCACTTACCAGGGATGAGGGGCGGGCGTTGCGTGTCCGCATGGCGCGGTCTTGGCGCCGTGCCGGTGCGATTTTTTCGGGGATGAAAGCCATTTTTTGGGGGGTTCCATGAGCATGCCTGGCCATCTGAAATACACCAAAACCCATGAGTGGGCGAGCCGCGAGGACGACGGCACCATCACGGTCGGCATCACCGATCATGCGCAATCGCTCCTGGGCGACATGGTGTTTGTAGAGAACCCCGCGGTGGGCCGCAAGCTCGCGAGCCATGAAGAATGCGCGGTCGTGGAATCCGTCAAGGCGGCATCCGACGTTTACGCCCCGGTGGCGGGGGAGGTGGTGGCGGTGAATGCCGAATTGGAAGCCTCGCCCGAGAGGCTCAATCAGGATGCCTACGGCGCCTGGATGTTCCGCCTGAAGCCCAGCGATCCCGCCGAATTCGATGGGCTTCTGGACGCGGCGCAATACCAGGAGCTGGTGGACAGCGAATCCCACTGACTTTGTTGCTTGCCGGGTGCGCGGCCGTGCGCTCGCCGGTCGGCTCGGTTCGAGCGCTGAAGGTGCATGATGCCGTTCATTCCTCATACTGATGAAGACGTGTCGAAAATGCTGGCGGCCATCGGTGCCGCCCGCCTCGAGGACCTCTTCGACGAAATCCCTCCCCGCCTGTGCAGCCAGGGCCTGAGCCTCGTCCCGCCGGGCGTCGGCGAGATGGAAATCCTGCGCCTCATGCAGGCCCGCGCCGAACGCGATGGCCGCTATGCGAACTTCATCGGTGCCGGGGCGTACGAGCACCACATTCCGGCCGCGGTCTGGGAGATTGCGGGGCGCGGGGAGTTCTACTCCGCCTACACGCCTTACCAGGCCGAGGCGAGCCAGGGCACCTTGCAGGTCATCTACGAGTATCAGAGCATGATGGCGGGCCTCATGGCGATGGAGGTCTCCAACGCGAGCCTCTATGATGGCGCCTCGGCCTTTGGCGAGGCGATCCTGATGGCGGTGCGGGCGCACAAGGGCGCGCGCCGCATCCTGGTGCCGAAGACCGTGCACCCCACCTATCGCAAGGTCGCGTCCGCCTTGGTGAAGAGCCAAGGGATCGAGCTCATCGAAATCGACTACGATCCGGCGTCCGGGACCGTCGGGCCGCTTCCCGAGGTCGCGGGGCTGGCCGCGCTGGTGGTCGCGCAGCCGAACTTCTTCGGGCGGCTGGAGGCGGTCGATGCGCTGACCGACTGGGCGCACGACCGGGGCGCACTCGTGATTGCCCTGCTCAATCCGATGGCGGCCGCCTTGTTCGTGCCGCCGGGCGAATGGGGGCGCGAGGGCGCCGACATCGCCGTGGGCGAAGGGCAGCCGCTGGGGGTGCCCTTGTCGGCCGGCGGGCCCTACTTCGGCTTCATGTGCTGCAAGGAATCCCTGGTGCGGCAGATGCCGGGGCGTCTCGTGGGCCGCACGGTCGATCTGGAAGGCCGAGCCGGCTTCACGCTGACCCTGCAGGCGCGCGAGCAGCACATCCGCCGGTCCAAGGCGACCTCCAATATCTGCACGAATCAGGGGTTGCTGGTGCTGGCGGCGACTGTCTACATGGCGCTACTGGGGGCCGAGGGGCTTGCCCGCGTCGCCGCCCAGGCGCATGCCAACACGCGCCGGCTGATCGACCGGCTGACGGCGATCCCGGGAGTGCGCCGCGCCTTCGCCGGCCCCTTCTTCCACGAAGCCGTGATCCAGCTTGATCTGCCCGCCCGCGAGCTGTTGCGGGCGATGCGGGCGCAAGGCATACTGGGCGGGCTTGATCTCGCCGAGCACTATCCGGAGCTGGGGGCGGCGATCCTCGTCTGCGTCACGGAGACCAAGACCGAGGAAGACATCGATCAGTACGTCGCGCAATTCGAACGCATCGCCACGAAGCGGCGCGACCAGCCGCCCTGCGCCTATAAACCGACGTGACCTTTGAGCCAAAGGAGGGAATTTATGTCAACCGTGACGCTGGGCGGAGAGCCCATACAAGTCGAAGGCAATTTTCCGCGGGTGGGCGAGACGGCGCCCAGCTTCATGCTGGTGGACCAGCAGCTCAACGACGTCTCCTTGAGCCAGTTCAAGGGCAAGCGCAAGATACTGAGCATCGTGCCCAGTCTCGATACGCCGGTGTGCGCCGAATCGACGCGCAAGTTCAATCAGGCGGCCAGCCGGCTTGCCAACACGGTCGTGCTGGTGATCTCGGCCGACCTGCCCTTCGCGCAGGGGCGTTTTTGCGCGGCCGAGGGGCTGCAAAACGTGATGACGCTGTCCACCATGCGCGGGCGGGACTTCCACAAGGCCTACGGCGTGCTGATTTCGAGCTATCCCCTGGCGGGGCTCATGGCCCGCGCGATCATCGTGCTTGATGAGGATGACAAGGTGCTGTACACCGAGCTCGTTCGGGAGATCAAGCAGGAGCCTGATTACGAGGCGGCCCTTGCCGCCGCCGCGGCCCCCTGAAGGGCGGGCTGAACGACCGCTGTCGAGAGGATTCGGTGCGCCATGCTCATCTTTGAACGATCCCGATCCGGACGCCGGGCCGCCGCCCAGATGCCGAAGGCGCGCGCTGCCCTCGACGACCTCCCGGCGCATCTGCTGCGCGCGCGTCCGCCCCGGCTGCCGGCGGCCTCCGAGATGGACGTGGTGCGGCACTATACCCGGCTGTCGCAGAAGAACTTCTCGGTGGACACCCATTTCTATCCCCTGGGTTCGTGCACGATGAAGTACAATCCGCGCGCAGCCCACGCCGCAGCCATGATGCCGGCCTTCCTGGCGCACCATCCTTTGGCGCCCGAGGATACCGCGCAAGGCTTCCTCGCCTGCCTGTTCGAGTTGCAGGAGATGCTCAGGGATGTCACCGGCATGGCGGGCGTGAGCCTGACCCCGATGGCCGGTGCGCAAGGCGAACTCGCCGGGGTCAGCATGATCCGGGCCTACCATGCCTCGCGCGGCGATGCGGCGCGCACCGAGATTCTCATCCCCAATGCGGCGCACGGCACCAACCCCGCGACCGCGGCCATGTGCGGCTTCAAGGTCCGGGAGATTCCCACCCTCCGGGACGGCGACGTCGACCTGGGCGCCTTGCGCGAGGCGGTCGGGCCGCAGACGGCCGGACTCATGCTGACCAATCCGTCGACGCTCGGCGTGTTCGAGCGCTCGATCGACGAGATCCAGCGCATTGTGCATGCGGCGGGCGGGCTGTCCTATTACGACGGCGCCAACCTGAACGCGATCCTCGGCAAGGTCCGGCCCGGCGACATGGGCTTCGATGTGATCCACGTCAACCTGCACAAGACCTTCTCCACGCCGCATGGCGGCGGCGGACCCGGCGCAGGCCCGGTGGGCGTGTCCGAGCGGCTGCTGCCGTTCCTGCCGATTCCCGTCGTGGCGTGCGACGGGGGGCGCTACCGCTGGCTCACCGAGGCGGACCGCCCGCACTCCATCGGGCGTCTGTCGGCGCATGCCGGGAATGCCGGGGTGCTGCTGCGGGCCTACGTGTATGCCCGGATGGTGGGGCGGGAAGGCCTGCACCGTATTGCGGAATTTGCCACCCTCAACGCCAACTATCTGATGGCGGAACTGCGCAGGGCCGGGTTTGAGGTGGCCTTCCCCACGCGGCGGGCGAGCCACGAGTTCATCGTCTCGCTCAAGCCGGTGAAGGATCAAACGGGCGTGAGTGCGATGGATGTCGCGAAGCGACTGCTCGACAAGGGCTTCCACGCGCCGACGACCTATTTTCCGATGCTTGTGCCCGAATGCCTGTTGATCGAGCCTACGGAAACGGAGTCCAAGGAGACGCTCGACGCCTTCGTGGGCGCCATGAAGGAAATTCTCGAAGAGGCGTTTGCCGACCCGGAACGGGTCAAGGGCGCCCCCTACACCACGCCGGTGCGCCGTTTGGACGACGTGAAGGCCGCCAGGGAATTGGACCTCGTGTGGCGGGGGGCGGCGGGTGAGACGGCTCTCCGGGAGTCCGCCGAACGTGCCGCAACTTGAACCGTCGCCGGAGGAAAGTCCGCACAAGGGCAAGACCGGCATCAAGCGCGTCGTCAATGCGTTGCATTACTCGCTTGCCGGCCTGAAGGCGGCGCTTCATCATGAAGATGCCTTCCGTCAGGAGGTGCTGCTTGCCGTCGTCCTGGTGCCCGCCGCGCTCTTGCTGCCGGTGGGAGGGGTGGGCAAGGCGCTCATGGTGGGCTCCGTGATGCTGGTGCTGATCGTGGAACTCCTCAATTCCGCGATCGAGGCGGCGGTGGACCGCATCTCCCTGGAAAGCCACCGGCTGGCGAAGCGCGCGAAGGACCTGGGCAGTGCCGCCGTCCTGATCAGCCTCCTCAATGCCGCAATGGTTTGGGCGCTCGTGCTGCTTCGCTGACGCAGGGCAGGCGGGCCTCGCGTGCCCCTTGACCGGTCCGACGGCCTGCCCTGACCTCCCTTCGGGCATGTCACAAAACGCCCATAAAACCGTCATTACCCCGTCTTGTTGTTGGTGCAAAGTCGCAGCCGTGTACTTTCCGGCTAACGCTTCTCCTCGCCTATGGTCCCGTGCGTGCACCCATGATGATGCAAAATCCGGAGCCGTCGAAAGCGCCGCTCCGCGTAGCCGTGGTTACCGAAACGTATCCGCCGGAAATCAATGGCGTGGCAATGACCATGGGGCGGCTGGTGGAGGGGCTGGAGATGCGCGGCCACCGCATCCAGCTCATCCGGCCACGCCAAGGCGCCGCCGATGTGCCGGTCCAGCGCGAGCGCCTGAGCGAGGTGCTCTGTCCCGGCATGCCGATTCCCCGCTATGGCGGCTTGCGCATGGGGCTCCCCAATCGGTCGGCCCTGCTGCGGGCGTGGACATCGAGCCGCCCGGACATCGTCCATGTCGTGACCGAAGGCCCGTTGGGGTGGTCGGCCCTCGCGGCGGCCGCACGGCTCAAGATCCCCGTTTGCACGGATTTTCATACCAATTTCCACGTCTACAGCAGCCACTATGGATTCGGCTGGCTGAAGCGCGCGGTCGCAGCCTATCTGCGCCACTTCCACAACAAGGCCCTGTGCACCTTGGTGCCGACCCGGGCGGTCGTGCGCGAACTCGAGTTCGCGGGGTTTCACAACCTCGCGGTGGTGCCGCGCGGCGTCGACGCCCGCCTGTTCAACCCGGCCAAGCGCTCGGCGGCGCTTCGTGCCCGGTGGGGGGCGACAGGCGATCATCCGGTCGTCCTCTATGTCGGCCGCGTGGCCCCGGAAAAGAACCTGCCGCTGGCCGCAAGGGCGTTCGAAGCGATGCGGCGCGCCGATCCCCTGGCCCGCTTCGTCGTCGTCGGGGATGGGCCCGAGCGAGCCGAGATGGAAGCGCGCCACCCGGACTATGTGTTCGCGGGGGTGCGCAGGGGCGACGATCTGGCGGCCCATTACGCGTCATCGGACATTTTTCTCTTCCCGAGCCTCAGCGAGACCTATGGCAACGTCACCGTGGAGGCGATGGCGAGCGGGCTTGCGGTGGTGGCTTACGACTATGCGGCGGCGGCGGAACACATCGCGAGCGGCGGCAATGGGCTGACGGCCCCGTTCGACGACTCGCGCCGGTTCGTCGAATCGGCCGTGGGGCTTGTCGAATCGCCCGACACCATCGCACGCCTGCGAGAAGGGGCGAGGGCCACCGCCGTCCGTTTGGACTGGGAAATGGTCTATACCCTCTTTGAAGAGATCCTGATTGAGATCGCAGCCAAGGAGCGTGCGTCATGATACAGAGACTTGCCGACCGCTTGAACCGGATGAGCCACTGGGAAGGGCTGGTGTGCGAGCGCTTCAACCGTGTCAGTCACTACCGATGGGTGCGGCGCCTGTTCCGTAGCGCGAGCCGGCTCGGCAATGGGGTGTTCTGGTACGGCCTGATGGGCGCCCTGCTCGTCTGGGACGGCGCCGCCGCCGTGCGGCCCGTCCTGCACATGATTGCGGTCGGAACGGTGGGCACGCTGCTGTACAAGTGGCTGAAGGCACGTACGTCGCGCCCCCGGCCTTTCGAGAAGAACCGCAGGCTCCTCATCTCCACCCACCCGTTGGACGAGTTCAGCTTCCCCTCCGGGCACACGCTCCACGCGGTGGCTTTCAGCATCGTCGTGCTGGCCTACTATCCGGGTCTCGCGTGGCTCGTGCTTCCCTTCAGCGCGCTCGTGAGCCTCTCCCGGCTGGTGCTCGGGCTCCATTATCCCAGCGACGTGCTGGCCGGCGCCTTCGTCGGCACGCTCGTGGCGAGCGCATCCTTCCTTCCTTTCTACCGCTGATCGGGGACGGCGTGGCGAGCCCGCCGGCTCAGGCCTGACTGAAAAGATCGGCAGGCAGGGGCAGCCGGTCCCTCAATTCATCGACCGAATAGTTGCGCATGCGGGCTCGTTTGGCCTTCGCACAGATGAGGTCGGCAGACCACGCAGGTTCCGCTCCCTCCAGGAGGCGATTGATCTGCGCGAGCCGCGTGGCCGTTTGTGCCGCATAGTAGTCGAAGCGGCGGCGAAGCCGGGGATCCAGCCACTGCCCCCACCGGTACAGACTGTTCGGCAACTGGCTCGTGCGCAGCCAGCGGTCGCCGCGTCCGAGCCAGCAGAGGCTTCGCGTGGCGGCCTCGATGGAGCAATGGAACTGTTCGGCCACAAATCGTGCGAGGCGATCCCGGTTGCCCGCCAAAAGCTGCGCCGGCGTCGCGAAGAGCTGCCGCTGGATATGGGCGTCCATCGCCCATTCGGCGACGAGATGGGTCAAGAGGGGAATGTCGACCCAGACAGTTTCGTGGGCCGGCACGAAGTGGTTGTGGGCGATGACGTCGACCAGCAGGTGGCTGCTGAAGCCCAATGCCAGCGCCTTTTCCTCGTCCGAGCGTGCATGGTGCAGCAACGCGCGCGCGCGCCCCCACTCGTGCGTGTCCTGGAAGGCGGGCGCGCCCACGCGCGGCCCGAGCACCGCAAGGTCGGGAAGGCATGCCCCGCTCATCACCAGCTGCGGCATCCTCCGCGCCAGGCGGCGGAGCGCCGGATCGGCGATCGGTACCCCCCAAATCAACAGCTGGGCGAAGTAGACATGGGTGTACAGGCCCCACGCGAAGGCGCTTGTGCTGTATAGGCACAGGGGAACCAGCCACAAGAGAAGGAGCGGGCGTCTTTGCACGGCCCTACTATGGACGGCGCGGGCAACGTTTTCGTGACTGGGGCATGAAGTTTTTGCGACAGGGCCCGTTCGGGTGAAGGCGAGGAGCCATTGCAAGAAGGCGCTGCTATAATGGCGCCGATCCCCGGAACCTGCGAACAAAAGGCCTTAGACATGCGTACTCTCATTTGCGGCTCGCTGGCCTACGACACCATCATGGTGTTCAAGGACCGCTTCAAGAACCACTTGCTGCCCGATCAGCTGCATATCCTGAATGTGGCGTTCCTCGTGCCCGACATGCGGCGCGAATTCGGCGGGTGCGCCGGCAATATCGCCTACGGCATGAAGCTTCTGGGCGCCGATCCCGTGATCATGGCGACCGTCGGCGATGATTTCGAGCCCTATTCCGCGCGGTTGCGTGCCCTGGGGCTCTTGAGCCCGTATGTGAAGCCCATCCGGGGAACGTATACGGCGCAGGCGTTCATCACCACCGATCTGGACGACAACCAGATCACCGCCTTCCATCCTGGTGCGATGAACCATTCCCATGAGAACGACGCCGCCCTGGCGGACGCGGCGCTGGCGATCATCGCCCCGGATGGGCGCGAAGGCATGCTGGCCCATGCGCGGCAATTGAGCGCGCGCGGCATCCCCTTCATGTTCGACCCGGGACAGGGCCTGCCGATGTTCAATGGCGAGGAGCTCATGGCGTTCATCCGGCGCGCCGCCTACGTGACCGTGAACGACTATGAGGCGCGTCTGCTGCAAGAACGTACCGGCGAGAAGATCGAGGATCTGGCCCGCAACGTCAAGGCCTTCATCGTCACCCTCGGGGGCAAGGGCTCGGTGATCTATCACGACGGGCGGGAGATTGTCATCCCCTGCGCGCAGGCGGAGCAAGTGCTCGATCCCACCGGCTGCGGCGATGCCTATCGTGCCGGGTTGCTGTACGGGATCGGGCGTGAATTGGACTGGGAGGTGACCGGGCGGATCGCCTCCCTGATGGGGGCCATCAAGGTCGCGCGCCGCGGGGCGCAAAACCATACGACGGATCCGGACGGCCTGCGCCATGCCTTCCGAAACCATTTTGGCTTTGACATGGACTAACAGGCAGTCGGGGGCGATGAATCGAGCGCCCCCAACGCGTCGTCTTGTCGTCGAAGGGGGGAGCATGAGTCGCTGGAACAGGGTTTGGGTATGGGGGCCGGTGCTGGCCGGTGCGTTGATGCTGGGCGGTTGTGCGGCCGGCTTGTCGAGCGACACGTATTCGCGCGCCCAGGTGGGCCGCATGGAGCATGTGCGCTTCGGGCAGGTGATCGGCGTGCGCCATGTCGAGATCGCCGGAACGCGAAGCGGGGTGGGCACCCTGGCGGGGGCGGCCGTCGGCGGGATCGCCGGGAGCAACCTGGGCGAGGGCAAGGGGGCTTTGGTCGGCGCCATCGTGGGCGCGGTCGGCGGCGGCCTCGCCGGCTCGGCGATCGAGCAGGGCACGACCCGGCAGGCCGGGCTCGAGATGACCATTCGCCTCGACAGCGGGCGGATCATCGCGGTGACGCAGCCCGCCGATGTTCCCTTCTACCGGGGCGACCGCGTGGAAGTATTGTCCAGCGGCGGGGTCACCCGCATCGCCCATGCGCAGGACTGATGCCTCATCAAACCGGCCGCGTTTGGCCGCGGCCGGACAAGACAAAAACTTAATACGGTTGTAACGGCGCTGTCATTCCTCGCCCCTACGCTACGCGCATCACACACAGGGCGAGGAAAGGCTAATGCTGAACTCACAGCCGCAGCAACTGCGTCAGGAACGGGGCCGATTCATCGTCTGTCTGGCGGACAGCGAGGCCGAGGTGCGCGAGGCCCAGCGGCTGCGCTACAAGGTGTTCGCCGAGGAGATGGGCGCGCGATTGTCCGTCAAGGAGCCGGGTCTCGACAAAGACATGTACGATGCCTACTGTGATCATCTGCTGGTGCGTGAGACCGACACGAACGAGGTGGTGGGCACGTATCGAATCTTGAGCCCCATGCAGGCGCGAAGGCTGGGAGGCTTCTATTCGGACGACGAGTTCGACCTCACGCGCCTTGCCTATCTGCGCTCTCGCATGGTCGAGGTGGGACGCTCGTGCGTCCATCCCGCCTACCGCGGCGGCGGCGTCATTGCCCTGCTTTGGTCGGGCCTGGCAAGCTACATGAAACGTTCCGGCTACGATTACCTGATCGGGTGCGCCAGCATGGGCATGGTCGACGGCGGCCATCGGGCCGCGAGCATCTACCGCCAGATCATGCGCGCGCACATGAGCCCGATTGAGTGGCGCGTCTTTCCGCGCTGCGCGCTGCCGTTGGAGGCCCTTCGGACGGGCGAGGCGGTTTGCCTGCCGCCGCTCGTCAAAGGCTATCTTCGCCTGGGGGCCTATGTGTGCGGGGATCCGGCATGGGATCCCGACTTCAACACCGCCGACCTGCTCATGCTGTTGCCCATGGCCAAGCTCGATGGCCGCTACGCGCGCCGCTTCCTGGGCTCCTGATGCGGCGGCGCGTGGACCAGCCCAGACCTGGCGACAAGAATAGCCGCCTCGTGCGGGCGTATCGCGCGGCCCGGCTGGTTGTCCATCTGGGTGTGGGCCTCCTTGCGGGCTGCGTCCTCCCGCTGATGTCCCGGGCCGTGCGCCAGGGCATCATTCGAGGCTGGTGCCGGGCCGCCTTGCGTGTCCTTGGCGTGCGGCTTGTGCTGCGGGGCGATGCGCCCGCCGCTCCGCTCGCCAACGCACTGGTGGTGGCCAATCACGTGTCATGGCTGGACGTCCTGATGATCAACGCGCTGCAGCCGACGCGCTTTGTCGCCAAGTCGGAAATCCGTGCGTGGCCGGTCTTCGGCTGGCTCGCGCAGCGGACGCGCACCCTGTTCATCGACCGCACGCGCCGCCACGACACGGCGCGCATCAACGGCGAGATCACTGCGGGGCTGTCCGGCGGGGAGTGTTTCACGGTGTTTCCGGAGGGGACGACGTCCGACGGGACCTATCTGGGCGCCTTTCACGCCTCCTTGCTCCAGCCGCCCATCAAGAGTGCGGGCGAGATCCGGCCGCTGGCGCTGCGCTTCGTCCATGCCGATGGCTCGATCAACCGGGCGCCCGCCTATTGCGGCGACATGTCGCTCACCCAGTCGCTGCGGCAGATCCTGGCGGAGCCGGTGATCGAGGCCGAACTCACGTTCTGCCCCCCGATCGCCGCCGCAGGCCGAGCCAGGCGGGTGCTCGCGGACGAGGCGGCAGCGGCTATCGCGTCGGCGCTGGGTCTTGGGCTTGCGCGCAGGGCGTCTGGAAAACCTCTCCCGAGTCCAGCCGAAAGGCCGACAGCTGGCCACCCCACACACACCCGCTGTCCAGAGCAACCAGATTTTGCGCTGTGCGAAGCCCTAGAGCCGACCAGTGCCCGAAAATGATGGTTGCGGCGGCAGCCTGCCGTCCCGGCACGTCGAACCACGGCAGGAAACCCGCCGGGGCAAGACCCGGGTCCTTCTTGTGGGCGAATTCCATCTCCCCCCGCGCCGTACAGAACCGAAGCCTGGTGAAGGCATTGGTAATGACGCGCAGCCGTGCCGCGCCGGTGAGATCGTCTTGCCAATGGTTGGGGTGGGACCCGTACATGTGCGCCAGGAATTCGCTGCAGCGCGGGCCCTGCAGCGCGGCTTCCACCTCGCGCGCGAGCGCGGCGGCTTGCGCCACGCTCCACTGCGGCAGCAGGCCCGCGTGAACGAGCACAAACGGCCCCTCGACATGGACCAGGGGGCGGTGGCGCAGGAAGCCAAGCAGTTCGTCGCGATCGGGGGCGGCCAGAATCGCGGCGAGCGTATCGCCGCGATGCAATTGCGCATGACCTTCGGCGACGGCCAGAAGATGCAAGTCGTGGTTGCCCAGCACGCATACCGCCGAGGATCCCAGATCCCGGACGAATCTGAGGCTTTCCGCCGACTGCGGTCCGCGGTTGACCAGGTCGCCGACGAACCACAGCCGATCCTGGGCGGGGTCGAAACGGATGTGGTCGAGAAGGCGTCGCAAGGCATCGAAGCACCCCTGTACGTCGCCGATCGCATAAACGGCCATGCCATTGTCCTTCCGGTCGCGAGTCTTTCCGCCATGATACTATGAGCGGCGGTGTTCCTTGCCGCCCGTGCTAAAATAGTCGCGATGGGCGGCCGCCTGCCTGCCGCAGGCGCGTGCCCTTTTTCGCCTTCCTTTGATGTTAGCCAAGCTCAATGCCCCTCAGCGCGATGCCGTGCGCTACCTTGATGGCCCGTTGCTGGTGCTGGCCGGTGCCGGCAGCGGCAAGACGCGCGTCATCACGCACAAGATCGCCTATCTGATGCAGGCGTGCGGCTATGCGCCCGAGCACATCGCCGCGATCACCTTCACCAACAAGGCGGCCCGCGAGATGCAGGCGCGCGTGGCGCAGCTCCTGCCGGGCGGGGCGAGCCGCGGGCTTACCGTCACCACGTTCCACTCTCTTGGCCTGCAGATCCTGCGTGCCGAGGCGAGCCACCTGGGCTACAAGCCCCGCTTCTCGGTCTTGGATCAGTCCGATGCGGCGCAAATCCTGAGTGAGCTGCTCAAGGCGACGGACCGGAAGGTCCTGCGCAAGGCGCAGTACGCGATCTCCCGCTACAAGAACGCGCTGATCGGCCCCCAGGCGGCGAAGGCCGATGCGGCGAACGAGGAAGAACGCCAATATGGGGTGCTCTATGAGCGTTACCAGGCGACCCTCGGGGCCTACCAGGCGGTCGACTTTGACGACCTGATCCGGCTGCCGGTCGAACTCTTCCAGGGAACGCCGGACATTCTGGAGAAATGGCGGCGGCGGTTGCGCTATCTGCTCATTGACGAGTACCAGGACACCAACGCGTGCCAGTATGCGCTGGTGAAGGCCATCGCGGGGGTGAGCGGGGCGTTCACCGCGGTGGGCGATGACGATCAAGCCATTTACGCCTGGCGGGGGGCGAACGTGGAAAATCTGGCCCGCCTGCGGGACGATTTCCCGACGCTCGAGATCATCAAGCTCGAGCAGAACTATCGGTCGAGCGTGCGGATCCTGCGCGCGGCGAATACGCTCATTTCACACAATGCGAAGACGTTCGAGAAGCGGCTGTGGAGCGATCTCGGGATGGGCGAGCCCATCCGGGTGGTTGCGGCGCGCGACGAGGAGCATGAGGCCCAGGGGGCGGTCATGCAGCTCCTTGCGCACAAGTTCGAGCATCGCACCCGCTTCTCGGACTATGCGATCCTGTATCGGGGCAACCATCAGGCGCGGGTGCTGGAACAGTGGCTGCGGGCCGAGCGGGTGCCGTATTCGATCAGCGGGGGCACGTCGTTCTTCGAGCGGGCGGAGATCAAGGATGTCCTGGCGTATCTCCGGGTGTTGGCCAACCCCGATGACGACCCGGCCTTCATCCGCGCCGTGACGACGCCGAAGCGCGGTGTCGGCGTGCAAACGCTCGAGCGCCTGGGCGGTTATGCCGCCCAGCGCCGCCTGAGCCTCTTCGCGGCGGCCGCGGAAGCCGGCGCCGAGCGCCAGCTGGGGGCGAAGCCCTATGGTGTGCTGAGGGCGTTTTGCGGCTACCTGGGGCATCTGCAAGCACGTGCCATGCGAGACCCGGCGCCTGCGGTCGCGCGGGATCTGCTGAGCGCCATCCAATATGAAGCCTATCTGTTCGACGTTGAGGAACAGCGGGCCGCTCGCACCCGCTGGGACAATGTGCTGGAGTTCGTCGCCTGGCTCGACCGGAAGGCCGCCGACGAAGGCAAGAACCTGCTGGAACTCACACAGAGCATTGCGCTGATTACTATGCTGGACAGCCGCGATGACGGAGCCCTGGACGCCGTCCGGCTGTCCACCTTGCATGCGGCCAAGGGGCTCGAGTTCGGCCATGTCTTCCTGATCGGCGTCGAAGAGGGGATTCTGCCGCACCGCGAGAGCCTGGAGGCCGATCAGGTGGCGGAGGAGCGGCGCCTCATGTATGTCGGTATTACCCGCGCGCAGAGAAGCCTCACGCTGAGCTACTGCCGCAAGCGCAAGCGGGCGGGAGAGTGGGTGTCGGGCGAGGTGAGCCGCTTCGTCGACGAACTGGGCGACGAGCTGCGCATCAGCGGCAAGGAGACGGGACCGAGCCCCAAGGCGGATGCGATGACGCGCCTGGCGGGGTTGAAGGCGATGCTCAAGAAATAAGCGGCGATCCACCGGCCGCCGGGCCGGGACCTTGGGACGAAGGCCTTGGCCCGGACGCGGCGCGCTTATTTCACCGGAGCGGTCGCGGAATCGGGCGCCTTGAAGTTCGCGCCACCCGCGTCCGCCATATAGGCAACGGCCCGCTCGACTTCCAGATTGTCCAACGACGGGTCGCCTCCCCGGGCGGGCATTTTCTTGAAGCCGTTGAGCGCATGCTGAACGAGCGTCGGGTAGCCTTTCGCGATGTGGGGCGCCCAGGCGGCCTTGTCGCCGAACTTGGGAGAACCGAGGGCACCGACGGAGTGGCATGCCGTGCACACCGCCTGGAACACCTGCTGACCAGTCATTTCGACCTTGGCGGCGCTGAGGTCGACCACCTTCAGTTCGGCGACCGGCTTGATGCGTGCCATGACCATTCGATTCGCGAGCGCGGGATTGACATAGTTGATGTGGCTGTGGGCAATGCCGATGCTTCTCATCACGATCATGAAAATGACCAGGCCCGGCGTCAACAATCCACCCAAGGTGGCAAGAATGACTTGCATTGGGGTGGTCTTGGTCATCGTGCTGTGCTCGCTCATGGGACCCCTTCCTTATAAATGGACGTCTTCCGTCGCTTGATTGTGGTGAAAAAATCGGAATTATACGGTAAAGGGGAGCGGCCGCCAAAGCGGCCATGGCGGTTTCTGCGGAAAAGCGTATAATACCCAGTCCTGCGCCCTTAGCTCAGTTGGATAGAGTGTTGGTTTCCGAAGCCAAAGGTCAGTGGTTCGAATCCACTAGGGCGCGCCATATTTGGCGCGGGTTTCCTGGGAAACCAGGAACGCGCGAGGCGCAAAATTCTTCCGTTTGCTGCAAACGCGGCAGTCGGTAGCTATACGAGACTCCGCTCACAACAAAGGAGTTCCTGTGTGGCCTTCGATATCATTTCCCGCGCTAACGGTACCTTCCGGGTCTGCATCGGCCTGCCCCAGTTGAAGGCGCTCACCGGCCACGCGATCTACCCTCAGATTTACGACGCGGAGGCCCAGGTGCTTCACGCGCGTTTTATTGCCGGGATGGTGCCCGAGAGGCGTGGTGCGGCGGCCGAGGCCTCCCGCGGCAAGCGTCTCAAAACAGCATCTCGGCGCGATGCATCTGGGGGACGTTACGATCAAGTGCCTTGAGGAATACAGATCCATGCGGCTGGGGCAGGCGCCGCGTGAGGTATCCTGTCAATAGTAGGCACTCGCCACTTAAGCGGCGGCCTGTTGTCTGTTGAATTTGTGCGCAAACACGGCCGGCGTTTCGTAGCCCAGGCGCGAATGACGCCGTTGGCGGTTGTAGAAGATCTCGATCAAGCCGTGGACCTGAAACATTCCTTTGCCAAATCGATGCCAATCGTCGTATGGGCATCTTGGATGCCGTCTGGGGAAGTGGGCGTCCATTCCATTAGCCTTGAACCTGTTCAGCCAAGTCTGAGTAGGTCTGACAGAACGGAGTGTGCAATGTGGCGTTGGTCTCAAACGCCAACAAGCAGCGAAGTTTCGCCACGCGTGCGAGAGGGGCGGCGGTAGCGTTGCTGAATCCTTGACACCAGCCAGCGCGTGAACTGCGCGCTGGTCTCGGCGGCCTCGGCCCCCTCCCGTGTTCGATGCAGTCTTTCATGCCAGCGGGCGGCCTCGCTGCCTTCAAGCCCCTGCTCGATGAGGAAGGTGGTGATTGGGCAATGGGAAGGGTCCGCGGGCATGTGGGGCTGGCCCTTGTGCATGAAACTCCAATGATACGCCAAGGCGCCGAGATCCGTATGAATCGACTGGCCATCCATGGGGCTATCCGTCCGCTTGCGAAGCCACGGGAGCAGCTCCTCGGCAGGCATCGGCGGCGCGAGGCCATACCCCTGCCCGAATCGTGCGCCAAGGATGGCAACCGCTTCGATGACCGAGGCATCTTCCACGCCTTCCACCACGACCTCGTAATCGAAGTCGGCACCCATCTGGATGATGGTGCGGATCAGGCTGAGCGTTTTGACGGGGTTGGCGCCGAGTTCGCTGACGATCGCCTGGTCTATCTTGACGATATGAACCGGTAGCCGCGCCAAACGCTTCAGGCTGCTGTAGCCCGAGCCAAGGTCGTCGATGGCGAGCTGAATGCCGCTGCGCAATAGGGTGTCGAGCGCTTCGTCGCGTCCTATATCTTCGAGTTCTTGCGTCTCCATCAATTCGATCGTAAGCGCCCTTGGGGCGATATCGTGCCTTCGGAGGGCGTCCTCGACCCAGAGCGCGCAATCCGGGTGGAGGAGCGTCGAGGGAGACAGGTTGATGGACAGGCCGATGTCCGCCCCTTGTGCTCTCCATTCGCGCGCCTGGGCCATGGCTTGATTTATCCCCAGCCGAAACAGCGTATCGAGGTCGTTGTCGCCCAATGCGGGGAGAAACTGCGCTGGCGCGATCACTTGTCCGTCATCCGCCAGCAGGCGCGCCAACGTTTCCACCCGGACGGTCTTCCCGGTACGAAGGTCGACGACCGGCTGCATATACATGCGCAGCCTGTCCGAATACAAGAGGCCACGATACCGTGCCGCGTGCTCGAGCATGATCGGCGGCGAGTAGGTCTTCTGGGCCAGCCGGACGACTTGGTTCCAGCGATTCTGAAGCGATGCCGTAAACGTTCGAACCCAGTTGGTTGAGAACTGGTGCGGATAGGCGCCGAGGAGCGTGAGCACGAACTCGACAGCTTGCCCTTCGATGACCGGTATGGCGGTGAGGCTGCGAACCTCCAAGGCCGCCAGTTCCCCATGCCAGACCTGCGTGCGCTCGTCCAGCCCATAGGCGTCCGTGTGCTGGATCATCTTTGTGCGCCAGGCTTGCGCGATCAATCCGTGTCCTGCGGCATTCCGGCTATCCACGTGCGGAGCCATTCCTTGGGTATGCGCGATGCGCCGCATCGCATCCTGGGCCGCGCCGGCCGCAAACTCGATCACAAACGTCCCATCGATGTCGGGGCGCAGCAACAGGCACGCCTTCAGTCCGGGCAATTCCCCCAGCGCGTCGAGCTCGGCCTGTGCCAGGCTCGCCCAGGCGTTCCGGGAACTGGGCACGGGCCTGGCGAGGTGCGCGTCATACGTATCGACGACCTCCTGCATGGTGTCCAATTCGGTCTGGAGGGACAATTGAAGCCGCGCCTCGGCGGCTCGCAAGGTGCGGTAGCGTGTCCGTGTCGCCGACGGTATTGCCTCCAGATGCGAGCGCAGCACTTCATGGAACAGATTGGCCGCCTGCGTCATCCATGCCCCGCTGACGCCGGTCAGGGCGAGGATTGTGCCGAGACCTCGAGCCGTGCCCCGAACGGCATCGGGGCCGGTCTCAGGTTGAAGCAGGAAACGCAGATGTTCGGTCAGACTCTCCCCGAGGGTAGACAATTCCGCAGCCGACAGGCAGCGCAGGATCGCCGAGACCGGCGCGTGCTGAGTCAACTCGCCTGAAAAGCCGGCCATGAAATCATCGATTATGTTCCCCAGCGGGGGCTCCAGGATACGGAGCAGGTCCTGCGCTTCTGAACCGAATGGATCGAAGGGCGCTTCCCGCCCGGGCATTTCCGTCTGCGCGCCTGCCAAACGCCACCAATGGACGCGGTCGGCCTTGTGTACCTTGGCTTGGTACATGGCGGCATCGGCTTGGCGCAACAAGGCATCCTGCGAGCCGGCATGAATGGGATACAGCGCCACCCCCATTGACATGCCAACGACGGCCTGCCGGCCGTCCCCCAGATCAAACGGCTTTTCGACGGCTTGATGCAGGCGTGAAAGCGCATTTCGGAGTTGTTGAATGGCCTGGAGATCATCCAGATCTTCGATGACCAGGACGAATTCGTCGCCGCCGAGCCGCGCGATGAAATCCGCCGTGCGGAGCAGGTTTTGAAGTCTCCGGCTGAGCTGGCGCAGCAGCTCGTCGCCGGTTTCGTGGCCGAAGCGGTCGTTGACCGGCTTGAAATCATCCAGATCAAGCATGCCGATGGCAAGCACCGCTCCCCGCCGGCTGGTTCGCGCGATGGCATGCGCCAGATGCTGTTCGAGTGCCAGCCGATTGGGAAGCCCGGTCAAGATGTCATGGCGGGCGAGATGCGCTTCCTCGGCCTGCAGCTCGCTCAGTCTATTCCTGAGGTCGAGCTCCTCGAGAGCATGTCCCAGCATCTCAGCGATGCGGTTGCACAGTGGGACGATGGTCTCGCTAAGGCTGCCCGGGACGGCGCAGGCAAACACGAGCAGTCCCCAGACCGCGCCCGCCCGCCGGATCGGCGCCGCCAGCGCCGCATGGGCGGGGTGACTCAAGGGCAGGTCCCTGCTCCCGGGAGTCGCGGCGGCGGCGTCGTGGCTATTGCTGAAGGCGATCTTGCCCGCATTCCAGGCGCGAATGATCGGCAGATCTCCCGTCTGATCGCGGATGTTGAGCGTGAGGTCGTTCAACATCCCGCTCGGATCGCCGGCTTGCGCGAGGGCGCGAATCCAGCCGTCGGCATCCGGCCGCGCAATCCAGACGGCGTGAAACATGGTCTTGTCGACGAGTCTCTCGCAGATGTCTTCCAGCAGGGCCGGCTCGTCTCTGGCCTGAAGCAGAATGTCGCCCGCGCTCAACAAGGCGTCGTAAAGCCGTTGCAGGGCGGCGATTTGCGCCGCCTGCATCCGGCGATCGGAAATGTCCTGCTGGGTGCCCACAAAGTGGGTGACTTTCCCGGCGTGGTCGCGGATCGGTACGATACTGAGCGCATTCCAGAATGGCGTTCCATCCTTGCGGTAGTTCAGGATTTCCACCGAAGCGGGTTCTTCCCGGGTTAGCGCCCTTTGAACCCTGAGGGTCGTGGCCTTGTCGGTGCCCTCTCCTTGCAGGAATCCGGCATGGTGCTCCTTGACCTCCGCCAGCGAGTAGCCGGTGATGCGCGTGAAGGCGGGGTTTGCATAAATGATCCTCTGGCTGGCATCGGTGATCACGGCCCCATCAAGCATGGCATCCAGCGCAGCGACCAGGGTCTGGATATGGGTACGCCGGTCCAGCGCGTCCAGGCCATAAGAGATATCGGCCGCCACTTCACTCAGCACGGCTTGCGCCGCTTCGTCGAACAGGCTCTCCTGATCGCTATAGAGTGCGATTACGCCCCAGAGCGATCCGCCGCGATGGATGGGCAACCCTGCGCAGGCGCGAAGGCCATAGTGCCGCGCCCGCGCGAGAGGCGATGGAAGGGCATCGCCCTCGGCAGGGAAGGTCTGGAAATGCGCCTCGCCCGACTGCCAGACCGAACCGATGCCCCCGCGTTCTTGAGGCCCCTCCGCATCAAGCAAGATTTCAAGTGCATCGAGAAATCCCATGGCCCGGCCGGCCGAGGCGAGGATGGCCAGTCGCCCGTCGGCATCGGGCCTGCCGATCCACGCGAGCGCCATATCCGCATGGCGCACAGGCAATTCACACAGGGCCTGCAGCATGCCTTCCTGATCCGCGGCTTGGGCAATGGTTTGATTGACTTGCCCCAGCAGCGTGTTGAAGGCCGACAGCCGCGCAATTTGCCGCGCCTGCTGCTGCTGCTTGCGAAGGAGCAGCGAAAGGCCAACGCCCCCGGCGCCAAACAGCGCAATCACGAGCGCTTCGGTCAGAAGGCGCCACGGAAGGCCTATACGGTAGGCATGCCAAATGAGGGATTGCGGCACGTAGGCCTCCACCGCCAACGGCACGAGTGCGACAGGGACCCGTACTTCCGGCCCAGGCTGCGCACGGAAGGAATAGGCAACGGTTCGCGCCCGGAGGATGCCCAGGATACTGTCTTCGCGGAGGTCGCGGACCACGAGCGGGAAGGGCGACGGGCCGGAGTTGGCGAGCAGCAGGTTCAGGCGGTAAGGCGAGCCGGTGAAATACAGGGTCCGGCCGGAGGAATCCGTCATCCGGTAGCGCATGGTGATGACGTGGGCCCGGGCGCGCGCGGCCTCCTTATCCTGTCCCAGCAGGAAATCGGGGTGACCTTGCACGGGCGTGAAGAATGCGCCGAGGGTGATCGGTCGGCTCGTCTGCATCCGCGTGGACCAGACGATGCGGTCACCGTCGGGCGCAAGCACGTTCAGCGCGAAAAGCTCCCGGTTCTGAGCGGCAAAGCCGCGTAGCCGCCGCTGTGTGCGTGGGGACATCGCGCCGGGGTTTCCAGGGCCGATCAGCCCCTTTGCGACGAACGAAAGCGCGTCGAACTGCTGCATCAGACGAAGGCTGACGAGTTGGGCCTCGGTGCGCGCGCTGCTCTTTGCCTGTCGCATCAGCAAGGCCTTGGCGTGGAGGTATTCGCTCCTTTCCGTCTGGGTCGCCAAAAGAATCGCCAGCAGGCAGGGGAGAGCCAGGAAAAGATCGGGGATCCCGCGGCGGGATGCGATGAAGGTCTTAAACGGCATCATTGTTCCTGTTCTGATGGGCGTTCATCCTCTCAGAATCCTGGCGCACATCCTTGTGCCGTATTGCTGGCGGATGCCGTGTTGCAAGGGCCCCGCCGTCTTCTGCCTGCGGCGTTGCCCCCTCCGCTCCTTTGAGCGGATGCCCACATTGTAATTCGAAACGGGGTCTTTCTGGAACATCGAGTTGCCGATCCATAAATCGACGAAACGCCGTCGCTCAACGCCTCCTTCGAGCCCCCTTCTGCTGCGGCGCGACGGATGCGGCGAATCGCGTGCGTAACATCTGCTGGCCTACCGGGGAATTCGCCAAGCAGGCGCTGGACTCTCGGGATTTACGGCTGGCCCGGGGGATGTTGATGACGGGATTGTCGGGGATGCGAGAGCGCTGGGAACGGTGCGCCACGTGCTTCCCGACCCGTCGCGCGCTGATCCGGTCCGCCGATAGCGATCAGGCGGGCCATTCAGGCGCGCGCCGCCCCCTCGCCGAGCGGCTGATCCGAGGGGACGTCAGGAGGGGCGGCACACACGCCCAGGGCATCGCATTTTCTTGCGTGATATTCCGCCATGAGCGCGCCCTGCAGGGCATTTTCGACGCTGATCAGCGCATCGAGGGCGATGGCGCTGGGATCGGCCAAGGCTTGATTCTGCCATCGCGCCATGAGCCTGTGATAGTCTCTGTGCAGCCGGGAAATCTCATGGTCGTCCGGAACGCCAAAGCGGTGCAGATCCTCGTGGATCGGACAGTGGTTCGCCTGCGCCAGAGCCTCGCTGAACAGGCCCGGATTGTTCAGCAGGACACGTTTCAGCGCATTGTGATTGGAGAGCTGGCGGGCGCAGACACCCAGGAAGGTGGTCGGTTGCCGATGAACGGCCGGGGGCGGGCGGCGAAGATATGCCTTGAGCTCGCCGAACGGCATGGGGCGCCCGATGTTGTACCCCTGAAGGTTGGGAACGCGCATCATGCACATGGCGTCGAAGATGTCCTCGGTCTCCACGCCTTCCACCACCATGTCCACGCCCAGGCCGTTGGCCAAATCCAGGATCGAAGCCACGAAGTGAAGGTCTCGCGCGTGATCCTCGAGGGTGCGGATGAAGCCCTGATCGAGCTTGATCTTGTCGATCGGCAGATCCTTGAGCCGCAGCAGCGACGAATAGGCGCTGCCGACATCGTCAAGCGCCAGCCGAACCCCCTCGGCCTTCAGGGCGCGCAGATGCTCCAGCACCAGGTGCCGCTGCTCGAGGGGGCTCCCCTCCAGGATCTCCAGGTAGATCCTGGAGGGGGCAATTCGGCTGCTCCGGATCTGGTCCCGCAGACAGACGATGCAGGATTCCGTGATGTTTCTCGGATCGACATTCACCGAGACCCAAAGCGACGCGTCCACGGCATCCAATTGCGCCAGATCCGACAACGCTTGATGGAGCACCTGAGAACTGAGGTCAAACAGATCCGCGGGCGTCAGCCCGGGGAGAAACTCCCCGGGCGAGACGATCCGGCCATCGACGCCTTGCAGCCGGGCGAGGGCTTCCATGCCGACGATCTTCGCTCGATCCGTATCCAGGACCGGTTGGTAGAACACGCGAAGAGCGCCGCCGCGCAGGAGTGCCTGGGCGGACGTCTCCCGTCGCGGCCCCTCAATGCCGTAACGGGTCCAGAAGTGCAGCCGATCGGCTTTTGCGGCCTTGCTGGCATACAGCGCCTGGTCGGCATAGCGCAGCAGCGTCTCCGGGTTATCGGTCTCGATCTCGGGATAAAAACAGATGCCGGCGCTGACCGTCAGGTCCACGGCCAGATCGTGCACCAGGGGGATGGGCGCGTTGATCGCCGCCTCCACCTTGTTCAGCACCTCCGCGAGATCCCCAACGGCGCCGCAATCTTCGACGAGCAGCACAAATTCGTCGCCCCCCAGGCGCGCGATGAAATCGGTACGCCGCAAGGCGCCCTGCAGGCGCCGTCCGACGGTCTGCAGAACCGCATCGCCAACATCGTGGCCATGGGTATCATTGATTTCCTTGAAGCCATCGAGGTCCATCATGACCACCGCCAGCATCTTTCCCGAGCGGCGGACGCGTGCCATCGCCTTATGGAATTCCCTCTCCAGCGCACGGCGGTTGGGCAAGTCGGTCAGCTGATCGAACAGGGCCTGGCGCGCCAGTTCCTCGCCCAGCCGTTCACGCTCGGTCACGTCTTCGATGGTCCACACCGACCAAGCTTCCCGTCCCTTCAGGCGCACTGCGGAAAAATCGCCGATCAGCACGCTGCCGTCCTTGTGCTTCATGCGCACCGAACTGACTTGACACTCGTCGGCGGCCTCGAGCCCGGCGAATTCATCCTGAAACCTCGCCCATTCTCCGTCGCTGACGAACATCATGCGGGCCGGTCGACCCACCAGGTCGGCCGGCTCATAACCCAGCATCCGTGCGCCGCGCACGTTGGCTTGACGGATGATCCGCTCCCTGACCAGAAAGATTCCGGCCACCGAGTTGTTCAGTAGCGCGTCTTGCAGGCTGCGGCTTTCGATCTGCTCCAGGCCGCGGGAGATGTCGAAGGCCAGTTCTTCCAGCGACGCCCGCAAGTCGTCGTCGAAAACGTTGCGTTCCGAATGATAGATGGAGAAAACGCCCCAAGGCTTGCCCTCGCGAACGATGGGCAGCGAGGCGGTCGCGCTGAACCCGAACCGGCGGTAGCGCTCCCGCCATGGCGACAAGGCCTGACACTGCTCGAAGTCATCGACGAATACGGCTTTTTTTCCAGCCCATGCGTTCCCGGTGGGGCCGCGGCCCTCGGCGGTGGCAGGGTCCGTGGACAGCGCCAGCCCGGCGAGATAGGCTACCTCGCCGGCGGCGGCCAGGGCCTCGAACCGACCCTGTGCGCCGGGCCGGAAAATCGCCGCAAGCTCCAGGCGGGCATAGCGCACGGCCAGCTCGCAGATCGTTGCCAAGAGCGTTGCCTCGTCGGAGGCCGCGGCGATGGCTTGGTTGACTTGGCCCGCCAGGGCGTTGAAATCGCTGAGCCGTTGCAGGCGGTGAGAGGACGTCTTGAGTTCCTGCTCCAGTTTCCTTTGATCGGTGATGTCCATGCCCACGGTGATGAGACGACTGGGCCTTCCATCAGGACCTTCCAGCCTGCTGTTGACCCACCGGAACAGCCGCTCCTCTCCGGTATGCGAAATCCAGTGGCTCTCCAGGTCCGGCAGGGCCGACGGCTCGCGCAGCGCCTGGAAAGCGTTGCGCACCCTCGCACGTTCGTGTTCGGGAACGAAGCGCTCCCACTGGTATGGGACGCCGATGACCTCGGCCTTGACGGGCCCCATCAACTGCTGGGCGGCATCGTTCATCCGCTCGATCGACCCCTGGCCATCGATGACCAGCACGACCGTTCCCAGGGCATCAAAGAGCGCATCGCTAAATGTACGTGCCGCCGCCTCTTGAGCTGCCGCTTGCGCATTTCGCTGCGCCAGTCGCCGCACACGGCGCAACAGTGTTTCCACCGCCGCGGCCGACAGCAATAGCAACAGCACGATGGACAGCCGCCATGCCAGCCGCTTGCTCAAGCCCTGCCGGTAATCTTGCCATACCAGCGTGTTCGGCCACCGGACCTCGACACTCAGGGGCATGTCCGGCACAGGCACCACCACCATGCCGCCGGAGGAGGGGTCCGGTGCCGGCGCCGGACGACGGGCAGCCACCGTGCCGACCACGCCGCCATCGCGCAGGTCGCGCACGGCCATGGCAAACGCGGCAGGATCGGGATTGGCCAGCAGGTCCTTGATGCGATAAGGAGAGCCGATAAAGTAAGCCGTCCCTCCAGCGGCACTATGCATCCGATAGCGCATGGACAGGATGCGGTGGCGGAACCTGCGGGCGTAGACATCCTGCCCTAGGAAAAAATCCGGATGGTTGGGAAGCGGGGTAAATTCGATGCTCCCGAAGATCGGATGGCGTGACTGGCGGAAGGTCGACCAGACAATGCGCTTGCCGTCGGGCGACTGAATATTGAAGGCGAACAGGTTCGGTTCGAGCGCGACGAAGCGCCTGACCATCTTCTGGCGCGAGAAGGTGAAGTCCTGGGGGAACCGGCTGCCGATCAGCCCGTTGGCGACGAAGGACAACTGCTGGAATTGCCGCATCAGCCGCAGGGTGATGAGTTCGCTTTCGGCGCGACCCGCAAGGGTGGCACGATAGGCCACGGCCCTTGCGGCATCCTGGTAATCCCGCCGCTCTGCCTGAACGGCCCAAAGCAGCCCGAGCAAAGGCGGCAACATCAATAAGACGCCACTCACGTATCGACGCATTGCTCACACGATGTTTTTGTTGTTCATGTCGGCCATTTCCGCTGGCTGATTCGATCGGCTCTGCCTTTGTGTCCGTCCGGACAAGATTATGCTCAGGCCATTGTACGTGCAACACATTTCACGCGGACCAAAGACACAATGCGTCGTGCGTGATGCTATGTTCCCCGCTGAACGGCGCCCGATGCGCCATGATTGAAGTCTCAGGATGGCATGCGTTTGCTGTCCGCAAGAACGTGGGCGGATCTCATGGACGTCTTCACGCTGCGCGAGGAGTTGCCTCCGGAGCGTCGGCAGGCATTGCGCGGGTCGATGGCGAACCCGCGGTCTTGGGCATGCGCGTTTCGGCCCCCGGGGGCATCGCCGACGGCGACGGTACCAAGCGTGATGGGGCTGACCGTGCCGTTATCCTTCGGCCCCGCCGGCATGTTCTTGGTTGGCACGACATTGAACCTGGGGGCCATCCCAGCGCGTCCGCCCCTCTCCGCGATCGCCGCTGTGGCGTTGCGGAGCCTGCCCGCCTGCGCAACGGAACATGGGAAAGGACGGAGAGGGTTGCCCCGCCGGGCCGCGAGCCTCACGCCGTCGGCCGGCGCGAGACGCCTGGGCGTGCGCGTCGAGTGGGCACGCGCTTGGTGGGTTAGCGCTTGCCGGGGAAACACTCTGCCGGGCAAGGGCGTTGCGCCCCATCGCCTCAGGAGTCTGCATCACGAGCAGCCATCGGAAACGGCGATCGCTGCGAGTGCTTCTCCATAGCCCGTTCCATCAGACTTGCTCATTCCTGCTTAAACAGGAACAAAGCGGACTTCCTGCTTCATCGAGGCCGGTTTCGTCTTCGTCTTGCGACGAAGGCCAGAGCCTTCCTCTCCACAGGCTGACACCGTGGAACTCACGGCCATGTTCTTCAGATTTACTGCCGCGTTCACGTCGCGGTCGTGGACCGCGCCACAGGCCGGACACGTCCACGCACGCACCGACAGCGGCAGATCGTCGAGCTTGTGCCTGCAGGCCGAGCACGTCTTGCTGCTGGCGAAGAAACGATC
>JAJYKK010000075.1 GCA_021788645.1 Pseudomonadota bacterium | reverse complement strand
CCGACCGGCGCCCGGCAGGTGCCCATTCGGGTGCAGGTGGTCGAGAATCCGAGCCGGAAGCTGACCTTCGGCGTGGGCTACGACACCGACCTCGGGGCGCTTCTCGAAGGCGACTATGAGGACCACGATCTGCTGCGCCGGGCTTGGGACTGGAAAAATGTGCTCAAGCTTCAGACCAAGGCGCAGTCAGTCACGACGCAGCTGCTGCTGCCCGCTCCGCTCAACGCCTATCACTACGGCGCGTCCATCAATTTCACGCGCAGCAACCTGGCAGGCCTGGTCAACACGGCGTTCGCGGCGGCGGGCCAGCGCACGCGGACCACGCCTCGGCGGGTGTCGACCCAGTCCCTTCAATATCTGGTGGACCACAATGAAATAGCCGGTGTCCCGAGCACGACGGACCATGCCCTGATGCCCGATCAGTTGTGGACGTTCAGGCATGTCAATAACCTGCTGTACCCGCAACGCGGGTACATGGCGACGTTTGAAATCGGCGCGGGGGCGAAGACGCTCGCCTCGGACCAGAACTTTGTGCGCAGTCATGGCAAGGCGATCGTGTTCGCGCCGCTCGATGCCCATGCCGAGGATATCCTGATCCTGCGGGGCGAATATGGCGTCGTGGCGGCGCCCAGTCGGGCCGGCATTCCCCTCGCCCTGTTGTTCCGCGCCGGCGGCGACAGTTCGATCCGCGGCTACGCTTACCAGAGCATCGGGGTGCACGAGGCGGGGGCGATCGTCGGGGGGCGCTATCTGCTGGACGGGAGCGTCGAGATCGACCACTGGTTCACGCCGCAATGGGGGGGCGCCATGTTCTACGACGTGGGCAATGCCGCCGACAGCGTACGCGACCTGCGTCCATTTTTTTCAGGCTATGGCGTCGGCGCCCGCTGGAGAAGCCCTGTGGGACCCATCAACGTGGACTTGGCCTATGGCCGCGAGACCCGCGCGGTTCGCCTCCACTTTGCCGTCGGGTTCACGTTCTGATGGGCGAGGGCGGTCGTCGAGGGCGGCGATGGCGACGGCGCGCTTGCGGCCTCGGGCTGGCGGCGATGCTGGGCGCGTTGCTTTGGCTGGCCGGGCAAGGGGTCGCGCTGCGCTGGCTCGCCCGGACGGCTGCCCGCATGAGCGCGGGACGGCTTGTCCTACGCGGTGTCCGCGGCTCGCTGTATGGACCGATCGACATCCGGTATCTGAGTCTCGCGACGGGGCACTATCGGATCGTGGCGAGGGACGTCGAGGCCGACTGGCTGCCCCGGGCGCTCTTGCTGCAAGGCGTGCTTCGCATCGACCGGCTGCGCGTGCGTGGCCTCGATCTGTGGCCGATCGGGGCGCCCTCGCGCGCTTCGGAACCCGCCTCGCTCAAGCTGCCATTGGCCTTGACCTTGACCGGAGGCCGAATCGGGCGCATGACTTACCACGCCAGGGCGCGTGCCGTTGCGTTCGGCCCCCTCCGCTTCTCGTTCTCCGGCTCGGCCGCTCAGAACCAGCTCCGGCTGGCGGCGGCGGATACCCCGTGGGGGGCGGTTTCAGGGGGCCTCGCGATCGGCGCCGATGCGCCTTATGCGCTTTCCGGCGCATGGCGGGTTGTCGCCGCAACGCCGCCGCATCCTCATACCCTGCAGGGGCGGGTTTCCGGCACGCTCGCGCAAATAGACCTCGTCGCGCACGGTGCGATGGGGCACGCGACGGCGTCGGCGGCGGCGCGGCTTACGCCGTTTGGGCGCATCGGTCCCATCGCCTCGGCGAGGGTGAGAATCCGGCATGTCGACCCTCGAGCGCTGGTGGCGCGGGCTCCGCAGGCGGACTTGGACGTCTTGGTCGGCTTCGTCGTCCGCCCCAACGGACAGGCGGCGGGCTTCGCGTCGGTGGCAAACGCGCTGCCCGGGCCGGTTGATGAGCATCGGCTTCCGCTGGTGCGCCTTAGCGCGCGATTCGCCGGCACGCGGGCGCATTGGGTGCTCGCGCCGATCTCGGCGGATTTCGGGCGGGCAGGCGCATTCGAAGGCTCAGGGGTGTTCGAGCGGGGACGCTTGGCGGTGCGCCTTTCGACCTCGGCCTTCAACCTTCGGGCCGTCGATCAATCCCTGAAATCGACGCGGCTGTCGGGTACGGTGTGGGCCCAGGCGACGACCCGCCGCCAGGAGGTAAGGGCGACGCTCACCCAAAGCCGCTACGCCTTCAGGCTGCATGCTGTCCATACGGCTGAAGCGCTCATCGTGCGGAAGGCGCAGGCGGCGGCTGAGGGCTCGACCGCCACGGCCCATGGCCGGGTCGATCTGTCCGGCGCACGCGCGTTTCAGTTAAGCGGCCAGCTGAAGCGCTTCGATCCCGCGCATTTCGGGCGGTTTCCGGCGGGGGATATCAACGCGCTGTTCTCGGCGGCGGGGCACCTCGGGCACGCGTGGGCGGCGACGGGGCGGTTCCAGCTGCGCCAAAGTCGCCTGCGCGGTCGGCCGCTATCGGGTCATGGGCGCCTTCAGGTGCGGGAGGGGGCCGCGCTCGGCGCTCGGGTGGCGCTTCGTGTCGGCAGGGACAGGCTCGAGGCTGACGGAAGCGTCGGGATCCCCGCTTCCCGCCTGACCTGGCGGCTCGACGCGCCGCGGCTCGGCGACATCGATCCGCGCATGCGCGGCGGCCTGACCGGGACGGGTGTGGTCGAGGGGCCGCTTGCCTCGCCCTCCGGCCGCCTCGAATTGAGCGGGAATCACCTCGCGTGGGGCAATCGGTACCGGGTCGGGGAACTGCGCCTGGACGGGGCCATGGCCCACGGATTAGCCGGCACCGCATCCCTTCGGCTCGTCATGTCGCAGGTGCGCGTGCCGCGCCTGCAGGCCGAGCGGGTCTCGCTTAGGGCGCGTGGCGAGGCCCGGCGGCAGGTGCTGGAAGCGGTGGCTGCAGGGGACGGCTTCGACTGGACCGTGCGGGCGGCGGGCTCGTGGGCGGGCATGCGGGGCTGGCGCGGGAGCATCGAGCGGCTGACGAACCGCGGCCCCAATCCGGTCACCTTGACGGCCCCGGCATCGCTGGCCGTGGGTCCCGGCTATTTCCGCCTGACCCACGCGGATCTGCGGGTCGGGGGCGGGAGGCTGGTGATTCGGAGGTTGTCCCGTGAGCGCGGCGTGCTCGCCACCAGCGGCGAATTGGCGGGCGTGAGCACGACGTTCCTGACCCGGTTTGTGTCCGCGCCGGGCTATCGTTCATCCCTGACGGTGAGCGGAAACTGGTCCCTGACGGCTGCACGCACGGTCAACGGCCACCTTGCCGTGCATCGAGACCAGGGCGATATCACCGTGCTCACGGCGCATCCGTTGGCGTTGGGGTTGACCACCCTGGGTGCGCAGGTGGCGGTGAGGGACGATCGCATCCGCGCACGCCTGGAGGCGGCAGGGCGACACCTCGGCGCAGTTCACGCCGCGGTGGGCACGATGCTCTCGCGGCGAAACGGCGCGTGGGGCGTGGCGCCGAGTGCGCCGTTCGACGCGCGCATCGCGATGAACGTCCAATCGATTGCCTGGGCGGACGCCTTGATGCCAGACGACGTATCGATCAATGGGGCGCTGGCCTTGCGGGCGCAGGGGCAGGGGCGCGTTGGCCGCCCGGCATGGACCGGCAGGTTCCAGGGCGAGCGGCTCGCGATCTCGGTCCCCGATGCGGGGGTGCGGCTCAAGGATGGCGTGCTGCAAGGCACGCTCCAAGGCCGCACGATGGCGTTGGAGAAAGTGGCCTTTCAGGGACCGACGGGAACCCTCACCGGCACGGGGCGGATTGCCTGGGCCAAGTCGCTGTCGCTCGATTTGGCGTTGAGCGCGCACGATCTCGAGGTGCTGTCGCGTCCGGACCGCAGCCTGACGGTTACGGGCAGCCTTGCGACGAGCCTTGCGCCGGCGGGGCTGACGGTGAAGGGGCATCTCACGGCGAACAAGGCGCGGATCGAATGGATGCCCCGGCAGGGGCCTGTCCTGAGTGCCGATGTGGTCGTGCTGGGGCGCCTGCCGAAGCCGGTGAAGAAGGAGCGCTTGCCGACGGTCTTCGATGTGCGCTTCGATCTGGGACCGGATTTCCGCTTCACGGGGCTCGGGGCGGCTGTTCAGCTGGCGGGCGTGATCGCCGTGCAGGGTCACAAAGCGGCCTTGCCGGGCGGCTACGGGCTCATCCGCGTGGTGAAGGGCACGTACTCGGCCTATGGCCAGTCCTTGACCATCACGCGGGGCTTCATCACCTTCGCCGGGCCGCTCGACGACCCGGCACTCAATCTGGTGGCGATGCGTCTCCCGCACACGGCGCAGGCGCGCTTCGGCGTCACGCCCACCGTCGAGGCCGGGGTCAGCGTCACCGGTACGGCGCTGGCGCCGCGCGTCCAGCTGGTCTCGGTGCCGGATGTCCCGGATACCGAGAAATTGTCCTGGCTCGTTCTGGGGCACGGGCTGGAGGGCGTGACGAGCGGGGACGAGTTCGCCGCCTTGCAGGCGGCGGCCGGTGCGTTCTCCTCCGGCAGCGCCTCCTCCTCGCTGCAAGCGCGCATCGCGCACGCCCTGGGTCTGTCATCGGTGGGCATCAAGTCCGGAACGGGCGGCTTGGCAGGATCCCTCGTGACCTTGGGAAAGCGCATCTCCTCGCGCGCCTATGTCACCTATGAACGCGGCTTGACGGGCGCGGAGAATATTGTGAAGATTCGCTACATCCTGTCGCGCCGCTGGTCCGTCCAGGCGGAAACCGGCAGCGCAAGCGGACTGGATTTGTTCTACACCCTTCTCTTCCATTGAAGCGGGAAAGACCGGCCGCGGCCTGTCTGCGGGCCGCCATGTGCGCATGCTCATCGATACCCACGCCCATCTCGATGCCTCGGAGTTCGCGCGCGATCGCGACGCGGTGGTGGATGCCGCGCGCGCCCAAGGCGTGGGCTGCATCGTCGTGCCGGGGGTGAGCTGGGAAAACCTGCCCGCGGTGCTTGCCACCTGCCGGCGTTATGCGCTGTGCGTGCCGGCATTGGGCCTGCATCCGCTTTATGTCGGCCGACATCGTCCGGAACACCTGGCGGGCTTGCGCGAGTGGGTGGCGCGCGAGCGGCCCGTGGCGATCGGCGAGATCGGACTCGACTATTATGTGCCCGGGGCGGATCCCGCGGCGCAGGAGTACTACTTCGTCGAACAGCTGCGCCTGGCGCGGGCGTTCGATCTGCCGGTCCTTCTCCACCTTCGCAAAGCCCATGACCAGGCGCTCAAGCTCTTGCGTCGTCTGGGGGTGGACAGGGGCATCGCGCATGCGTTCAACGGCAGCGCCCAGCAGGCGCGGGCCTTCATCAAGCAGGGCTTCAAATTGGGCTTCGGGGGCGCGGTGACCTTCCCGCGGGCCCTCAAGTTGCGTGCCCTGGCCCGCGAGCTTCCCTTGGCGGCGATCGTGCTGGAGACCGATGCGCCCGATATCCCGCCGATTGACGCGTGCAGGGGGCGAAACGGTCCGCAGTATCTTCGCGCCATCGCCCAATGCGTGGCCGACCTGCGGGCGATGCCCTTCGAGGATCTGGCGGAAGCGACTTCGATCAACGCCCGGGAGGTGCTGGCGCTTCCGGCGTGCGGCGGCGGGACGGCATCAACGGGTCCCCCACTCGACAGCTAACGCCGCTGCAGTGGGGGTTTCCGGGTCTTGGGGATGCGCCTGATGGGGGCAATGCGGGGGCACGAGGTTCGGGTGTCCGCGGCTGTCCCCGGCGTACGGGCGAGAGGCGGCCCGCCGATCCAGGGACTCACTGGCCGTTGTACTCGCCGCCAGTGCCCGGGCCGGGCTGATTGCCCATGCCGGGGCTCGACGGGCTGCCCGTTCCCGGCAGGTAGCCCGAATTCGCGCCGGGCTGCGACGGAACGGGGGTTGCGGACGATGCGCACCCTCCCAGGAGTGAACCCACGGAGACGGCGACCGCGACGATTGCAAGCCACTTTCTCATGATGCATGCTCCTCAAAGCGGGGGGCTTTCTTGTCGCATGCGGCGCAAACGCCCCGCGCGAGCCCCCTGTGGCTCCCTTGAAAGCTACCGGTGGTGAGAGGGGGCGCGGCGTAGCGTCGCTACGCGGCAACGGGTAACTGCACGCCGTTCTTGACGCCGTGCCCCGTCATCGAAGTATGATTTGATTTTAGCCCGTTCCATGGCCCTTGGACGAACGGTTTTCCGCTTGTCGTCGCGTTTGGCCATGAGGCGCATGTCGGGCCGGCTTGGAGAAGAGAATTAGGATGGGCGTCGGGGCGCCGCAGTTTGAGAGGACCCGTATTTTGGTGGGGGAAGAGGGCATCGGCCGGTTATCCCGTTGCCATGTATTCCTGGCCGGACTCGGCGGGGTCGGTTCCTACTGTGCCGAGGCGCTGGTGCGTGCGGGCATCGGGCGACTCACGCTGGTCGACCATGACTGCGTCGCGGCCAGCAACATCAACCGGCAGCTTCCCGCGCTGCTGAGCACGGTAGGAAGACCCAAGATCGAGGTCATGCTGGAACGCCTGCGGGACATCAATCCGGCGTGCGTCATCGACGGGCGGCGGGAATTCATCACCGCGGACAATGCCGACAGCCTCGTCCCGGAGGGCGTCGACTATGTGATCGACGCCATCGACTCGCTGGCATGCAAGGTGGCCCTGGTGGCGCAAAGCGTCAGGCGCGGGCTCAGCGTCGCGTCCAGCATGGGGGCCGGCAACCGCCTGGATCCCTCCAGCGTGCGGATCGTCGACATCAGCCAGACGCGCGAGTGTGCATTGGCGCGCCAGATGCGCAAGCGCCTGTGGCGCCACCACGGGATCCGGGCGGGGGTGCTGGCGGTCTACTCCTTTGAGCCCGGGGCCGCGCCCTTGCCGCCGCAGCCGGTGGACGGCCCTGGGCGTCCTCGGGCAGTCAATGGGACCATCAGCTACATGCCGCCCATCTTCGGCCTCATGTTGGCCGGGGCCGTCATCCAGGAGCTGTTGGCCGGCTAAGGACGGGGCGTGCGGCGTTCAGTCGCCCAAGAGTCCTGTCGGCAGTCCGTCCACGCTGCGCTGATTCTTGTCGTGCCAATAGGCTTCCAGGCCCTGCGGGCCTTTCTTTTCTGCCCACTGGGCGAGGGTATCGCGCTGTGCGTGAAAGTCATAGCGCGGGACGCCATAGCCGCACGAGGTTTGTGCCGAGGCGATGTCCGCCACGATGATCTGGCGCGCCCCAGGAAGCGGAGGGAAGTGCGCGCGCAAGGCCGCCCACTCCTGTTGTCGCGGCTGGATGGCGCGCCCCTGCCCGTAGAGGCGGAGAATCAGGGGCGTTGCGTCGAAGCTGCAGAACATGAAGGTGATGCGCCCGTCGCGCTTGAGGTGCGCGGCCGTCTCGTTGCCGCTGCCGGTGAGGTCGAGATAGGCGACACGGGAGACATTCAAAATGCGAAAGCTGTCCAGCCCCTTGGGCGAGAGGTTGATGCGCCCCGCGGGTCCTGCGGTGGCGGTGAAGAACATGTGCTGCCGACCGATGAATTCGCACAGGGCGGGGGTGAGTTCGGCATAGAACTTGGCCATCGGGTGGGGGCTCCGTGTGTGTGCAGATCCCCTACGGTACTGAACCGACGTGGGCCTGGCAAGGCCTGTGGCGAGGCGCGGCGGGCGGCCCCGGGACTCGGGGCGCGCAGAGCCTGTCGCTGCAGGCGTGGCGACCGCGCTCGGAACGTTTCACATCGGGACGGGGTGGGCATGGGCTACAAACGCAAGGCCCGTATTTTATTCGTGAGCAGGCGTGGTGCCGGCGCCCTGATCGCCCAGTCCTTCGCCAACACGCTGGGGGCGGCGCGCATCAGCGCGCGGGCCGGTGCCTGCGCCCGTCCCGCCTGCCTGGATCTGGCACGAGAGGTCGTGCGCGAGCTGGGCTTCGAAGCGGCGGCCGAGGAGCCCCTGCGCATGCCCGATGAAGGGGCGATCGCCTGGGCGGATCTGGTCGTGGCGATGGATCGCGCAGCCGAAAGCGTCTTTGCGGCGCGGCTGGGCGGGCCGCCGGTCAAGATCTTTCCTCTCGAAGAGCCGGCACAGGCGGGCGAGGACCGGTACCGGGCACTGTGCAGCCGCATCAGGGCACGCGTCGAGGGCATGGTCGGCGGCATGGCGATGCTGGAAAATCAATCCGAAATCTGAGTATCATGCGACCATTGAAGACTTCCAACAATCGTCTGGAGAACCCTATGCCCTCTCATGCGAGCACGCCCCCCGCGGGGGCGGGCGGTGAGCACAACAAGGCGGAGCTCATCCCCCCCGAAGGGGGCGTGAATCTGCGGCAGTTCCTCGCGCATCAGCATCTGTGCCAGTCGCTGACGGCCTCCGAGATCAACACGTTGTTGGACTACCTGGCGCGGATGACGCTGAGGAAGGACGACATCCTGTCCGACATCGGCGATGTGGGCGACGACCTTTATTTCGTCGTTCAGGGGGAGATCTCGCTCACGTTTGGTGACGGCGCGCAAGAGAAGGAGATCGTACGCGCCGGCGCCGGGGAGATGCTGGGCGAGATGTCCTTCTTCGACAAGCAGCCGCGTTCGGTCCGGTTGGTGGCGAAGATGGACGGCACCGAGGTGCTCAAGCTCACGCGCGCGATGTACAAGCGCATGAAGGTGGAGCACCCCTATATCGCCATCAATTTGGTGGAGCAGGCCATCATCAGCCTCGATCACCTGTTCCGCCGCGTGAGCGGGGACTTCGCCCAGTTCTCCCACTATTTCTACGGTTCGGGCATCCGCTGACCGCGTGGGGGGCTCAACCGGGCGGTTCGGGATCCGGGCGGCCCCAGGGGGGCACCAGCGAATGGGGGATGCGCAATTGGTCCAGGATGCGGGCGACGACGAAGTCCACCAGGTCGCTCATCGTCTGGGGGCGATGGTAGAAGCCGGGATTGGCCGGCAGGATGGTGGCGCCGGCGCGCGAGAGCCGGAGCATGTTCTCGAGGTGGATGGCCGAAAAAGGCGCCTCCCGCGGTACCAGGATGAGGGGTCTTCGCTCCTTGAGGGTCACGTCCGCGGCGCGTTCGATCAGGGTTGCGCTCATGCCCTGCGCGATCGCCGCGAGCGAGCCCATGCTGCAGGGACACACGACCATGGCGTCGGCCACGGCGGAACCGGAGGCGATCGGCGCAAACCACTCCTCGCGCCCGAAAACGGTGATGCGCCCCGGGGTGCCCTTGAATCGGGTGCCCAGCCAGGCCTCGAGCGCCTGCGGGCGGGCGGGCAGGGCCAGGTCGAGTTCCTGCTGCGCCACGATCTGGGCGACCTGCGAATAGAGCAGATAGACCTGCATCTCCTGGGCCGCCAGCAGCTCGAGCAGTCGGATGGCATAGATCATGCCGGATGCGCCGGTCAGGGCGAGGGTGACGGTCTTGGCCTTTTCCATCGCCTCAGCCCCTCCCGCGGCAACGGGGCAGGGGAACGTGCGGCAGCCTGAGCATGCGGTTACCTTGGGACATTGAAGGTGGGTAGCTTATGCCGGAAAACATTCCGCGTCCAGGTATCGCCCGAGTCTGGGGTTCCGCGGCGGCGTCGCCGCTGCTCGTGAGGCGCTTCAGTCCTTGGCGCATGTCCGAAAGCCGGCGAAGATGTCGCGGCGGTGTGGCAGGAAGAAATTGCGGTAGGTGTTGCGCACCAACTGCGCGCTGCTTGCCCACGCCCCGCCTCTGAGCACTGGGCGAGTGCCGAACCAGGGGGCGGAGTATTCCTTGTAGGGGCTGTCCACCACATAGCCGGGGAACGGGTAGAAGGGGGACGCCGTCCATTGCCAGACGTTGCCCAGCATTTGGCGACAGCCGAAGGCGCTGTCTCCCGCCGGGAAGGCAGCGACGTCCGCGCAGCCGCGGCATTGGAAATCCAGGTTGGCGTGCGCCGGCGTGGGCGGGTCATCCCCCCATGGGTAGCGGCGCTTGCGTGCGCGGTACCCGTTCCCGCCGGGTGCCGGTTCGCCGCTTGCGGCGAGTTCCCATTCCGCTTCCGTGGGCAGTCGCCGGCCCGCCCAGCGGCACCACGCGTCGGCCTCGTACCAGTTGACGTGAACCACGGGCGCATGAAGGCTGAGCGGCAGGCGCTGCTGGAAGTGCCGGTGCACCCACCCGCCCCCGGATCGTTCCCAATAGAGGGGGTGATTCGCGTTTGCCGTTTGCCGCCAGCGCCACCCTTGGCGGCTCCAAAGTGCTGGCCGCAGATACCCGCCGTCGGCGACGAACGCGGCAAATTCCGCGTTGGTCACGGGGGCCTTGGCGATGCGGAACGGGGCGAGCGCGACCGCGTGCGCCCACTTTTCGTTATCGAAAACGAATGGGGCATCGGGCGCGGCGCCCAGAAGGAAGGTACCGCCCGGGACGTCTGCGTCCCCCGGCAGAGGCCCGCCGTCGGGCGGGGGGGCGGCCGCCGGGGGCGCCGGATAGGCCAGGGCCTGGCGCATGGCGGCGAGCGCTTCGATGTGCATGGCCTCGTGGGCTAAGGCGAGGAGATAGAGGTAGGTCTCGCGGCCATCGGGGATGCGACCTTCCAGCCGCCGTTTCACGTCCCGCGCCACGCGCGCCTTGTAGTCCAGGGTCTCTTCCCGGGACGGGAGCGAGAGCTCCCATCGCTCGTCGTGCGCGATGGCGAAGGAATCGTACAGCGCGTCCGCGCCGGGCAGGAGCAGTGCCTTCGCGCCGAGCGGGCGACGCAGGAACACATCGTAAAAGAACGCCGTGTGCCCGAGCTCCCACAGGAAGGGATTCAGGTGCTCGAGCCGGGGAACGCTCCATTGCGGCTCAGGCAGGTCGGCCACCAGGGCGAGCGTGCGGCGGTGGGATGCCTCCACCTGCCGGGCGAGGTCTGGCGCCGGCAGGGTGTGCCACTTGGCGTTGGGATCGGCTGTGGTGTCCGCCATGGGTTCCTCATCGCGCGCATCATGATGGGCCTCGCCCCGAACCGGCCTCGCTTGGCCGTTCCCGGCGCCCCGCGAATGCCCTCGCAGGGCATCATCCCAAAATGTCAGCTTAGTCCGGAACTGATTCCGGGGCCAGGGCGAGGCGCTCATCGGCGGGCGCTCGCCGCAAACGCCGCCGGCCAAATCGCGTGGGGGTGCGGAAAAGCGCGCCGGCGCGGATAGCCCTTAGATGGGCGCGAATGCCCTAACGCAGTACTTTCCTACCCATTTCTTATAGCTGATCTTTATGCGCGAAGAAAAATAATCTATGCGTTATGCGGAACGGCTGCGCGGTGTCGCAAACGCCCCCCATCCGGCCTGTGCGCCTGGGTCATCAGTTGAATAGATGAAGATCCATAGATCCCATTTATGGTTCGTAGAGAAAGTTCGATCGTCTCGTAAGTGCCACGTAAGTTAGGGCGCGTATAACTGGTGTCGTGCCCCTAACTAGATCCCACTGCGTTGGCCGGCGGGTTTTGACAAAAGGGTCGTCGGGCCCCGTCGCTCCGTCGGCGGCGCCCGGACGCACGATAAAAACAATGGATAACGCCATGAACAAGACGATGCGCCCTTTGCGGTTCCCCCGAATGATCTCGGCCGGGCTGCCGTCCCCGTAGATCAGATTTGCCCCTGCATTCTTGCGCCGAGCCGCCATCCGAAGCGTTAGGGTGTCGGCGTTCGCCCCGACCTTAGCTTGCTTGGGGTGCGGCGTCTTTCGCCCTAAGAACACGGTCCGCCGCGCCTGTCCGATTCGACGGCCGGCCCACGTCAGGAAGGGTCTTCATGAAGAATGTGTGTCTCCCCCAGGTGGGCACGATCGTCACCTCGATGGCGATCACCGGCTTTGCATTAGGGTACGTCCTCGACAGATTCTTCGGCACTGCCCCGATCCTGGC
>JAJYKK010000074.1 GCA_021788645.1 Pseudomonadota bacterium | reverse complement strand
TCCGATCTGTTGCGCGCCGATGATAGTGTGGTCTCCCATGCGAAAGTAGGTCACCGCCAGGCTCCCTCTCCCTCAAACCCCCGCCTAAAAACGGGGGTTTGCCCCTTTTGGATGGCCACCCGCCCGAGGGCGACGTCCAGGCGCCGCATATGGAACCTTGGTCTAATCTTATTTTCTTAGTTGTTGTATTTTTGGTATAATGCAAAAAATTCAATGATGGGCTGTCGGCCCATTTTTTATTTGTGGTGAGCGGTTATGGACCTGCGGGCCCTGCTTGAGCCGACCGTCAACGGTCTCGGCTTTGAACTGGTGGACCTCGAGGCCGGGCGAGGCGGAAGACTCATTCGGCTTTTCATCGACAAGCCCGGCGGCGTCGACGTCGAGGACTGCGCGCGCGTCAGTCACCAGGTCACGCGGCTGCTGGCGGTGGAGGCGGATTACGACTATGACCGGCTGGAGGTCTCCTCACCGGGACTGGACCGGCCGCTGAGGAGCGCGGCGGATTTCGTGCGTTTCGCCGGCCATGAGGCGCAGCTCAAAATGCGCGCCCCCAAGGAGGGGCGGCGCAACTATGTGGGCATCTTGCGCGGTGTGGACGACGGGGTCTTGCACCTGGAAGTAGACGGCGAGGTGGTCGACTTGGCGCTGGAGCAGGTCGAGAAGGCCCGTCTGGTTCCCAATATCTAGCTGGAGGTGGTATGAGTCGCGAAGTGTTGTTGCTGGCCGATGCATTGGCACGCGAGAAGAACGTCGACAAGGACATCGTCTTTGCGGCGCTTGAACAGGCCTTGGCGTCTGCCACCAAGAAGCGCTTCCACGAGGACGTCGACGTGCGCGTGTCGGTGGACCGTCAGAGCGGCAGCTTTTCGGCCTTTCGGCGGTGGGCGGTGGTGGAGGATGACACCATCGAGAATCCCAGCGCCCAGATTGCCTTGTCCGAGGCGCGCCGCGACAATCCCGAGGTTGAGGTGGGCGAGTACCTCGAGGAGTCGCTGCCGCCCGTGGAATTCGGGCGGATCGGCGCGCAGACGGCGAAGCAGGTCATCCTGCAGAAGATTCGCGATGCCGAGCGCGAGCAGATTCTGAGCGATTTCCTGATGCGCAAGGAACATCTCGTGACCGGGGTCATCAAGCGCATGGAGCGGGGGAACGCGATTATCGAGTCGGGCCGGATCGAGGCGGTGCTCCCGCGCGAGCAAATGATCCCGAAGGAGAATTTGCGCATCGGCGATCGCGTGCGGGCCTTTTTGCTGCGGGTGGATCGCGCCGGCCGTGGTCCTCAGCTGGTGCTCTCGCGCACGGCGTCGGAATTCGTCACCAAGCTCTTCGAGCTGGAGGTGCCGGAGATCGAGGAAGGGCTCTTGGAGATCAAATCCGCCGCCCGCGATGCCGGCGCGCGCGCGAAGATTGCCGTCAAATCCAACGATGCACGCATTGATCCGATCGGTACCTGCGTCGGCATGCGCGGCTCGCGCGTCCAGGCGGTGACGGGGGAACTGGCCGGAGAACGCATTGATATCGTGCTATGGTCAAGCGATCCCGCTCAGTTTGTCATCAATGCGCTTGCGCCCGCCGAGGTGAGCAGCATCGTGGTGGATGAGGAACAGCACAGCATGGATGTCGTGGTGGACGAGGAGCAACTCGCGCAAGCGATCGGGCGCAACGGACAAAACGTCCGCCTGGCCAGCGAACTGACGGGCTGGGACCTCAACATCATGACCATTACCGAGGCGCAGCAGAAGAATCAGGAAGAGTATGCGGCCGTTCGCGAACTGTTCATGGAGCGGCTCGACGTCGATGAAGAGGTTGCCGATATTCTCGTGCGGGAGGGCTTCAGCAGCCTGGAAGAAGTCGCCTACGTTCCGATGGGCGAGATGATGGAGATTGAGGCATTCGACGAGGACACGGTGAACGAGCTCCGGAGCCGGGCCCGCAACGCGCTCCTCACGGAAGCGATCGCCACCGAGGAGGAGGTTGAAAGCGGCACCGGCGATCTGCTGACCCTGGAGGGCATGGACAACGAGACTGCGCGTCAATTGGCGGCCCAGGGCGTGACCTCGAAGGATGCACTTGCGGATTTGGCGGTGGACGATTTGGTCGAAATGACCGGAATGGACAGCGAACGTGCCAAGCAGCTGATTATGACCGCGCGGGCTCCGTGGTTTGCGTAGGCACATGGGACAGGATCCGGGATGGGACAAATGAACGTAAAGCAGTTTGCGAGTGAGTTGGGTTTGCCTGCGGCGTTGCTGCTCGAGCAACTCAAGGCGGCAGGCGTGGACAAGACGCTCGTGGACGACGCCTTGACCGAGCAGGACAAGACGCAGTTGCTGGAGTATTTGCGCCGCGTCCACGGGGCCAAAGAACAACGAAACAAGATCACCCTCACGCGCAAGCAGACGACGGAGATCAAGAAGCCCGACAGCACCACCGGCAAGGCGCGCACCATTCAGGTCGAAGTGCGCAAGAAGCGGGTTTACGTGAAGCGCGAAACCCCTGAGGGCGGTCAGCCGGAAGCCGAACTGGTCGCCGAGCGGCCGACCACCCCGGTGATCAGCGATGCGCAGATGGCGCAGCGCGAGGATGAGGCGCGCCGCCAGGCAGAGCTCATCGCGCGTCAGAGCGCGGAGGCGAAGGCCAAGCAGGAGAAGGAACTGCAGCGCAAGCAGGCGCAGGAGCCCGAAGAGGCGCCGGCGCCTGCCGCGCCGTCACCCGAGGCCGGGGCGCCTGCCGCCCCGGCCGGGCCCGCCCCCGCCCCTGCGGAAAGCACCCTGCACAAGCCCGCGGCGGCCGAAAAGCCCAAGGCCGAGAAGAAGGCGGCCAAGAAGGGCAAGGAGGGGGGCTGGAGCGACGAAGCCGCCAAGAGGCGCACGCTCAAGGTGCGGGGCGAGGGCACGTCGAGCGCGGGATGGCGCGAGCGCAAGGGCGCCCGCCACAAGACGGCCGAACAGCCCGAACATGCCTTTTCCATGCCGACGGAACCGGTGGTGCGCGAGATCCTGGTGCCGGAGACCATCACCGTGGCGGCGCTCGCGCAGAAGATGGCAGTCAAGGCGGCCGAAGTCATCAAGCGCCTGATGAAAATGGGCAGCATGGTGACCATCAATCAGGTGCTCGACCAGGAGACGGCGATGATCGTCGTCGAAGAGATGGGGCATCTGGCGAAGCCCGCGCCCCTGGAAAGTCCCGAGGCTTTCCTGGAAGAGGCCGGCCAACCGCAGGAATTCACCATGGAGCATCGCGCCCCGGTGGTGACGGTGATGGGCCATGTCGACCACGGCAAGACTTCTCTTCTCGACTACATCCGGCGCACGCGGGTGGCGAGCGGGGAGGCCGGTGGCATCACGCAGCATATCGGCGCCTATCATGTCGAGACACCCCGCGGCATGCTTACCTTCCTGGACACCCCCGGCCACGAGGCCTTCACGGCGATGCGCGCGCGGGGGGCCAAGGTGACCGATATCGTGGTGCTGGTCGTGGCGGCGGACGACGGGGTCATGCCACAGACGATCGAGGCGATTCACCATGCCAAAGCCGCGAATGTACCCATCGTGGTGGCCGTGAACAAGGTCGACAAGCCAGAGGCCAATCCCGAGAAGATCAAACAGGAACTGGTGGCGCAGGGCGTGGTGCCAGAGGACTGGGGCGGCGACACCATGTTTGCGCCCGTTTCGGCGAAGACCGGGCAGGGCATCGACGAGCTCCTGGAAAGCATCCTGCTCCAGGCGGAGGTGCTCGAGCTCAAGGCGGCCAAGGACTCGCCGGCCAAGGGCATCGTGATCGAGGCGCGGCTCGACAAGGGCCGCGGCCCAGTGGCGACGATTCTCGTCCAGTCAGGCACGCTCAAGCGCGGGGACGTGGTTCTCGCCGGCGCAGCCTATGGGCGCGTGCGTGCGATGCTGGACGAGCGGGGACGCGCCGTGCAGGAGGCCGGCCCCTCGATCCCGGTGGAGATACAGGGCCTGGCGGAGGTCCCGATGGCCGGAGAGGACGTGGTGTCCTTGGCAGACGAACGCAAGGCGCGGGAGATCGCGCTGTTCCGCCAGGGCAAGTTCCGCGATGTCAAACTGGCCAAGCAGCAGGCGACCAAGCTCGAGAATATGTTCGAGCAGATGGGGGAAGGCGAGGTCAAGAGCCTGCCGCTCATCATCAAGGCCGATGTGCAAGGGTCGTACGAGGCGTTGGCCCATGCGCTGGAACGCCTCTCCACCGCGGAGGTGAAGGTCAACATCATCCACGCCGGGGTGGGCGCGATCACGGAATCCGACATCAACCTGGCACTGGCTTCCAAGGCGGTCATCATCGGCTTCAATTCGCGCGCCGATGCGACCGCGCGCCGCTTGATCAGCAGCACAGGCGTCGACGTCCGCTACTACAACATCATTTACGATGCGGTGGATGAAATCAAGGCCGCGATGTCCGGGATGCTTGCCCCGGAGCAGAAGGAGAATGTCGTCGGGCTGGTCGAGGTGAGGGAGGTCTTCCGCATCTCGAAGGTGGGTACCGTCGCCGGCTGCTATGTTCTGGATGGGCTCGTTCGGCGGGGCGCGAGCGTGCGGGTTTTGCGCGACAATGTGGTGATCCACAGCGGCGAGCTCGAATCGCTCAAGCGCTTCAAGGACGACGTGAAGGAGGTCAAGGCTGGCTTCGAGTGTGGATTGTCGGTGAAGAATTTCAACGACATCAATGTGGGCGACCAGCTCGAAGTCTATGAGATGGTCGAAGTCGCCCGGACGCTTTGAGCGCAGGCGCCGCCTCCATGCCGAAGCCACAATCGCGCGCCCGCCGCATGGCCGAGCAGATCCAGCGTGAATTGGCGGAGATTGTTCGCCAGGAGCTCAAGGATCCGCGCGTCGGCATGCTCACCTTTACCGATGTGGAGGTGGCCCAGGACTATGCCCATGCGAAGGTGTTCTATACCCAGATGGGGGGGGCGGATCAGCTTGCCTCGACTGCCGAGGCGCTGGAGCGGGCTGCCGGTTTCCTGCGCTCGCAGCTTGCCCATCGGCTGCGTACCCGCACCGTCCCGCAACTGCACTTTGTCTACGATGCATCGGTCGAACACGGGATGCGGCTTTCCCGTTTGATCGACCAGGCGGTTGCCGAGGACAAGGCGCAACCCAAGGACAAGCCCTGAGGGGTGCGCGGCGCGTGATGGGCTCCTTCATCCGGCGGGAGAAGCGCCGCGTCAGCGGAGTCGTGTTGGTCGACAAGCCGCTCGGGCTGACGTCCAACGCGACTTTGCAGCAGGTCAAGCGCCTGTACCAGGCCGCCAAGGCGGGCCATACCGGCAATCTCGATCCGATGGCCACCGGACTGCTGCCGATTTGCCTGGGCGAGGCGACCAAGTTCGCCCAGTTCGCCCTTGATGCCGACAAGGCATACCGCGCCCGTATCCGGCTCGGAGAGACCACGACGACGGGCGATGCCGAAGGCGAGACGGTGGCTCGTCAACCGGTCGGGGCGGCCCTCTCCCGGGTCGAGACGGTGCTCCATCAATTCGAGGGTGCCATCGAACAGATTCCCCCCATGTATTCTGCGCTCAAGCACAAGGGCCACGCCCTTTACACCTACGCGCGTGCCGGGGTGGAAATCGACCGGGCGCCGCGTCCGGTGTTCATCCATGCGCTGCGTCTCGTGGCAGCGGCGAATGACGAACTGGACGTGAGCGTGCGCTGTAGCAAGGGGACCTACATCCGCGTGCTCGCCGAGGACATCGGCCGCGCGCTGGGATGCGGCGCGCACCTCGCCGCCTTGCGCCGCACGGCCTCGGGCGGCTGGCAGGTCGAGGCGTCGCTGACGCCGGAATCCCTCGAGGCCATGAGCCTGGCCGCGCGCGACGAACGCCTATTGTCTCCGGACTGCCTGGTGGCCCATTTGTCTCGCGTCGATCTTGTCGCGCCGGAGGCGCGCCGCATCGGCCATGGCCAGTCGGCCCAGGAAACGATGGCGGCACCGGGCGTGCCGGTGCGACTCTATGCGCCGGGGGGCCGCTTTCTGGGTATCGGGGAAGGCGGACCGGATGGGCGTGTCGTACCCGTGCGCCTTACGCTGGAAAACGAAGGGCCGGAACATTGACCGGGGATTGCTGCCCCCCCCGGGAGGGGCGCGGCCTGCCAGCTGGGCGTGCGCCGGCGTGCCTGCCCCGCAGCGTTGCCTCGTTCTTCGGCGGCCCCCATTGACCAAGTATGAGCGCAAGCCCCTGGCTTCAGACATGGGGGGAGGTTCAGGAAGAGAGCGGTTACGGCTGGATCTGCACGTACCCGCGCTGAACCAGTTGGATGATGCGCCCGACGGCGCCGGCATTCACCCGGACGCCCGGAAGCAAATCTGCGTTACCCCAGCCATGCCCCTTCATGGAAACGGCGCATTCCTCGATCTGAACCCCCTGGTGCTGCAGGTTCGCGATGAGTCCCTTGTAGGGATTGCCGGTCGTGACGCCGCGATAAGCGTCGTAGGCCCTGTCGTTCAGGGTCATGAACGCGGCCTTGCCGTGGAATACGCCGATGATCCTTCCCTTCGTCCCCGTCTGCTTCATGCGCAACGCCAGCAGATGCATGTATTTCATTCCGACCGGCATGTCGCCGAAGAATGCAGGGTGATCCATGTTGAACACCACGTTGGCTTGCTTGAGGTGGACCGGGATCTGGACATGGATGGCGTGTATCTTCCTGGCGGAAGGGGCGGCCATCGCGGGAGATCCGCCGGCCAAGGTGCCAAGAAATGCTGCGGAGAGGATGAGGGATTTGAGAACCGTTTGATGGGCCATGCTGATGGTGTCCTTTGTTGTTGAGTGGTCGTCGGTCGGAGGAAACAATGGAGAAGCCCGCCCGCCAGGCGATCGGGCCTTTCCCGATGTCGAGTCTTCTCGAGGCGCCGATCGGCGCGTTCTGGTAGAACGGCGCAAGCGAGCATATACGACGGGACGGCCGTTTTATTCCGTGCCCTGGTGTCAACGTTGATGCGTCCCGCGACCCGGGCGGCGTGCCTGGGACGCTCGGGCAGGTCGCAGGAATGTCTTGAGGATTTCTCTGGCACCGCGCTATAATGGCAAGTTCGCGAGATCACGGATGCGCCCAATCCCGGATGCGATGCGTCGGGTTGACGGGGGCCCCCTCTGGCAGGAAGTTCTGTTCGGTTGATACGGATATTCCTGTGCCTTCGCGCGAAGGCGCGAATTTGACTGTCTAAATATACGACTGGAGCAAACATGTCTGTTTCAACCGATCAGAAAGCACAGATCGTGCAGGATTATCAACGCGCTCAAGGCGATACCGGATCGCCGGAAGTGCAGGTGGCCCTCCTGACCGCCCGCATCAATGACCTGACCGACCATTTCAAGGTCCACGTCAAGGATTTCCATTCGCGTCGCGGATTGTTGAAGCTGGTGAGTCGCCGGCGAAAACTCCTCGATTACCTCAAGGACCGCAACGTCGAGGCCTATCGGACGCTGATTGACCGCCTGGGCCTGCGCAAGTAAGGCGAGCCCGAAAGAGGAGCAAAGAGCGCTCGCCGCGGACGGTCCCCCATGCGGGGCGGGCAAATGGCGTTGCGGCGCAAGTGGCCGCGATAGGACGACTCGGTAAAGGATATCGCCGTTGAGACAGATCAAGAAAAGCTTCACGTACGGTCGCCATGCGGTGACTTTGGAAACCGGTGAGATCGCTCGCCAGGCAACAGGGGCGGTGCTGGTCAACATGGAGGATACCGTTGTCCTGGTGACGGTGGTGGGGCTCAAGGACGCCAAGCCCGGGCAGGATTTCTTTCCGTTGACGGTCGACTACCAGGAACGCACCTATGCCGCTGGAAAGATTCCCGGTGGATTCTTCAAGCGCGAAGGCAAGCCTTCGGAGAAGGAAACGCTCACCTCGCGCCTGATCGACAGGCCCCTGCGCCCGTTGTTTCCCGAGGGCTTCTACAACGAGGTCCAGATCGTTGCCACGGTGATGTCGTCGAATCCGGAAGTGGATTCCGATATCCCCGCGATGCTCGGCGCATCGGCGGCCCTGGCGATCTCCGGCATCCCCTTTAACGGTCCGATCGGGGCGGCGCGCGTGGGTTACGTGGAGGGACAGTATGTCCTTAACCCCTATGCGCAGGAGCTGCAGGCCTCCCAATTGAATCTGGTCGTGGCGGGCACCGAATCGGGCGTCCTCATGGTCGAGTCCGAGGCGACCGAGTTGCCGGAAGACGTGATGCTGGGCGCCGTCGTCTTCGGACATACGCAGATGCAGGCTGCGATCCAGGCGATCAACGAACTGGCCGATGAGGTCGGAGCGCAGGCGTGGGACTGGACGCCGCCCGAGAAGGATACGGCGCTTATCGCGCAGGTGTCCGAGATGGCCGAAAGCGAGCTGGTGGCCGCCTACAAGATCAAGCAGAAGCAGGCTCGATCGAGCCAGGTGGATGCGATTCGCAGCCGCGTGGTGGCTGCCTTGATCACCGAGGAGTCTGACCCCGCGCGGGTCAACCTGGTGAAGAGCGTGTTCAAGGATCTTGAATCGCGCATCGTGCGTGGGCAGATACTGGCCGGCGAGGCGCGCATCGATGGGCGGGACACCCGCACGGTGCGCCCGATCACCATACGGCCCGGCGTCTTGCCGCGCAGCCATGGCTCCGTCCTGTTCACGCGCGGAGAAACCCAGGCGCTGGTGGTCACGACGCTCGGAACCGCCCGCGACGAGCAGATCGTCGACGCCCTGCAGGGCGAGTACCGCGACCGCTTCCTGCTGCACTACAACTTCCCCCCTTACTCGACGGGCGAAACCGGACGGATCGGAACGCCCAAGCGCCGGGAGATCGGTCATGGGCGCTTGGCCAAGCGCGCACTGATTGCGGTCTTGCCCAGCGCAGAGGAATTTGCCTACACCATGCGCGTCGTGTCGGAGATCACGGAGTCGAACGGGTCGAGTTCGATGGCTTCCGTCTGCGGCGGCTGCCTGTCCATGATGGATGCTGGCGTGCCCCTGAAGGCGCATGTGGCCGGCATCGCGATGGGCCTGATTCTCGAGGGCAACCGTTTTGCCGTCTTGACCGACATCCTGGGGGACGAGGACCACCTGGGCGACATGGACTTCAAGGTGGCGGGTACCGAAGAGGGCGTCACGGCGCTGCAGATGGACATCAAGATCGACGGGATCACGAAGGAGATCATGCAAGCCGCTTTGGCGCAGGCGCGGGAAGGGCGCATGCATATCCTCGGCCTCATGAAGCAGGCGGTGCCCAGTCCGCGATCGGGCCTTTCCGCTTATGCCCCTCGCATGCTGACGATGAAGATCAATCCGGAGAAGATCCGCGACGTGATCGGCAAGGGCGGGGCGGTGATTCGCGCCCTCACGGAAGAGACGGGCACGTCCATCGACATCGGCGAGGACGGGACCGTGACCATTGCCTGCACGGCCTCGGAAGCCTGCGAACTGGCCAAGCGGCGGATCGAGGCGCTGACCGCGGAAGTCGAGGTCGGCAAGGTCTACGAGGGAACCGTCCTGAAGCTCCTGGATTTCGGCGCGATCGTCAGCGTGCTGCCGGGCCGCGACGGCCTGCTGCACATCTCGCAGATTGCCCATGAGCGGGTGGCGTCGGTGGCCGATCACCTCAAGGAAGGGCAGTCGGTCAAGGTAAAGGTGCTGGAGGCCGACGAAAAGGGGCGCCTGCGCTTGAGCATGAAGGCCTTGCTGGACGCGCCCGAGAAGCCGGAAAAGGCCGAATAGCCGTTTTTCAGAGGGCGATGGCGGCTCCCGCGGATGCGGGGTCGGTCTTGTTGCCTGATATTCCCCCCCGCACCCTGGCGCAGGCATGGCCCGCGCAAAGCGCGGGGTTTTCTTTGGTGCGCCAAGCATGGCGCGTAGCGCCTTGACTGGCGCTGGCGGGCATGACGGGCTCCAGACAGGGAGGGCTGTCCGCGCGAAGGACGCCGCATCCGCCCGGCCCAGGGTGGGCGATGGAAATGCCGCCGGACTTCTCAGGCGCCTTCACCCGCCAGAAAGGCTTGCCACCAGCGTTTCCGGTTGCCGGGAAGGACGCGTTTTGCATGGAGTTCGACGGGTGCCGTCAGGCTCATGATCCAGCCCGGCAGTGGGGGAGTCTTGCTGGACCCGCAGGACGATCCCAGATGGTTGGGATCATAGATCTTGATGAAGCGGGGAGACTCCAGGTCGTCCGCGTACACGATTCCGCAGTAGTCCTCGCGGTGGTCCCGCCGCAGCAGCGCATCGACCCGCTGGATGAAGTCGGCGACCTGCTCATCCGTGGCAGGCCGAGTGGGCACGCTTTCGCCCACCGCGTAGAGAAACCACCCGGCGCTGGTATCGACGCGTGGCCAGAAAGCCGCCAACTGCTGCCAGGATAGGAGGCTGTACAGAAGTCCGTTCAGGCTGCTCTCAAATGAGCCGCCTTGGGCTTGTTGCGAAGGAAGCGACATGATGCTCGTAACGTGGCAGTGGGGCGGGTCGTGGCTTTACTACGCGCACCAGCGCACGACCCGCCAAGATGGACAAAGGCGTGCCTTACTTGGCGACCTGCTTCTCGCGCAATTCATCCAGCGTCTTGCAGTCGATGCACAAGGTGGCCGTCGGGCGCGCCTCGAGGCGCTTAAGGCCGATCTCGACCCCGCAGCTCTCGCAATAACCATAGTCATCGGCGTCGATTTTCGCAATGGTTTCTTCGATCTTCTTGATGAGTTTGCGCTCGCGGTCGCGGTTGCGCAGCTCGAGCGCCATGTCCGACTCCTGACTCGCCCGATCATTGGGATCCGCAAAGATCGTGGCCTCATCCTGCATCGTATGGACCGTGCGATCGATGTCCTGGCTAAGCTCCGCTTTCCAATCCTCGAGTATCTTGCGAAAATGCTCGCGCTGCGCCGGACTCATGTATTCTTCGTCGGCTTTCGGGACGTACGGCGTGAACTGTTTATGTAATTCTGCTGTCATCTATGGGCATCCTCTGCCGGCCTGGGCAAAACAGCTTTAATAGCACAAATGGCGGGTGATGACAAGCACGCGATCGATGAGGGAACGCAATGTTGGAAGCCTTAATTTTTGATGTGGACGGCACGCTGGCCGATACCGAGCGCGACGGACACCGTCTGGCGTTCAACCGGGCGTTTCAGTCATTCGGCCTGGACTGGTCGTGGGATGTCGCGCTCTATGGCGAGATCCTGCACGTGACGGGTGGCAAGGAGCGCATGCGCCATTATGTGCAAACGCACCGTCCGGGTTTCGCCTCGTCCGATCTCGATGCGCTGATACTCGCGCTCCACCGCCAGAAGACGCAATACTATACCGAGCATCTGGCGCGGGGGGGTATCCCGATGCGCCCCGGAGTCAAGCGGCTCTTGCAGGAGGCGCGGGCGGCGGGCGTGCGTCTGGCGATCGCGACGACCACGACCCCTGACAATGTGAGCGCCTTGCTTCGGTCCAGTCTCGACCCGTCGGCGGAAGGATGGTTCGAAGTGATCGGCGCGGGCGACGTGGTGGCGGAGAAGAAGCCCGCGCCCGACATCTATCGGTGGGTGCTGGCGCGCCTGGGGCTTCCGGCCCATCGTTGCCTCGCGCTCGAGGATTCCGAGAACGGCCTGAGGGCCAGCCGCCAGGCGGGCATCCCCACCGTCGTGACGATCAGCGACTATACCCACGATCAGGATTTCAGCGGCGCGGTCGCGGTGCTCACCGACCTCGGGGATCCGGGCGAGCCGATGACGCGGTTGGACGGTACGGATTTCAGCGGCGAGTATGTCGACCTCGCCGTGCTCCGGCGTTGGCACGAGGCCGTGGGCGCGGCCGGTTGATTCCGCGGCGTGCAGCCGGTTGCCCGGGGGCGGGCCTAACGATCATGGTGGTTGCCGCCACCCCAGGACATGAAAGAGACTACGGGGCGGAAGGTGGCGGGTAGAGGTCGTGATAGTTTTTGGCGGCTCGACCCCGCGCCTAACGTGACCCGCCGGACT
>JAJYKK010000073.1 GCA_021788645.1 Pseudomonadota bacterium | reverse complement strand
CGTTGATTGCCCGCTGGTACTGCCCCGAAGCTCACAAGACCTTCAGTCTGTTGCCGGACCATTTGGCCGCGCGCTTTCCCGGTACCCTCGCAAGGCTCGAGGAAGTGGTGGCCGCAGCCGAACAGACATCTACGCGAGCCGAGGCTGCCGACCGCCTGCGCCCGGATGACGTCACGCTTCCCAGCGCGCTGCGCTGGATCGACCGGCGGCTCCGCCTGGTGCGCACGGTCCTCCTCGACGGCGGTGGCACTATAGATGGCGCGCAGGTCTGAATCAGCCCGTCTGGGCCTGTAACAAATTTGTGGCAAAAGCGAGTCTCGCCACACCGTCTTTGTTGGTCTGGCATCCGTCTTGCCCGCACTACTGAGGAGATTTTAAATCTCGTCATCCGCTTGCAAATCTTGTCAAACGTGAGTAGATTCTAATATCTCCTCAATACGAGAGGAGATAGAACGGAATCTTCTCAATGCGGCACAAGCTTAACGCAACAGTCATTCTCGATGCCATCAAGGCTTTGCAGGCGGAAGGCCTTGACGGGGTCTCGTCGTCTGAAATCCACGACCGCGTGGGCGGCAGCTATTCGACGGTAGGTCGCCTGCTGGAAAAGCTCGTCCAGGAAAACGCCCTTATCCGCAAAGGCAAGGCCCGCGCCACCCGATACTTCCTGGCTCCGGTCGATGTGCAAGTAGCCGAAGCCATGCACGCGACGGACCGCGTAACCGCCACCGTCTCACCCGGATGGTCACCGCAGGCCAGCGCCGTCCTCGACCAGCTAAACCTTGCGCTGGGCGCACGTCAGCCCGTCACTTACCAACGCAGGTTTGTCGATGACTACGCTCCGAATGAGTCATTCTTGTTGCCTCGTGACCTGGCCGAGACGCTGGCGCAGGAAGGCAGGATGCAGGGCCAGCAACCGGCGGGAACATATGCCCGCAAGGTGCTGGAGCAGCTTCTGATCGACCTTTCATGGTCGTCTTCGCGGCTGGAAGGAAACACCTACAGCCTGCTGGCCACGGAAGAGTTGTTCAAGAGCGGCGCTCCGCCTAGCGATTTGGAGGGCGTCATGCTCCTCAACCACAAGCGCGCCATCGAGTTCCTCGTTGACGCCGTGCCGAGCTATGGCCTTACAGACGGCGTTATTCGCAACCTGCACGCGCTGCTCATGCAAGACCTGCTGACCGACTCAGCCCGTCTCGGCGCGATTCGGACCAAGGTCGTCAATATCTCCGATACGACTTACGTCCCCTCGCAGGTGCCTCAACTCCTTGAGGAGATGATCTCGCTCATTATTGGTAAGGCCCAACACATCAAGAATCCGGCTGAGGCAGCGTTCTTTCTCTGGGTGAATCTGGCCTATCTGCAACCTTTTGAAGATGGAAACAAACGCACGAGCCGACTGGCCGCCAATATTCCGCTGATGCTCTTCAACTGCGCGCCGCTTGCTTTCCTCGATGTTGATCCTCGGGATTATGCAAAGGCTATGCTGGGCATCTATGAACTGCTTGATGTCACGATCGCCGCCGAGTTATTCGCATGGACGTATCGACGTTCGATCCGCAAGTATCAGGTGATCCTGGAGGCGATGGGTTCACCCGACGCTTTCCGTGTGCGGCATCGCGAACATCTGGGTGAAGCTGTGCAGCTAATTGTCAGAGAGGGACGGCCACTTCAGCAGGTCATCCCTGATATTGGTGTGCAAGCAAAAGAAGTGGACGCCTTCAGGACAATGCTTGAGGACGAACTCAAAGCCCTCACGCCGTACAACTGCGCGCGGTATCGGATTACCCTCGGAGAGGCTCAGGCGTGGATTGAGCACGGGAGGCCTCGATGAGCTGGGCGTTTGCGATTGACGTGCATCGTCCGCAAGCCTGTGCGATACTGAACCTCCCCATGGCTAAAGCCATGGCGGTTCTAAAGGCATGCATGCGAGGGGCGTCCGGGCTCTCGGGGTTTATCCCTACAGCATCCCGGTGGAGGCCTCGCACAAACCTTTTTTTGCGCGCGATCGACGCTGACGGCATAGCCCCCGTGGGGTTGCCCTTGGGCAATCCGCTTGCCGATTCATGATGCCGGCACGCTCCCGCGCGTTCTAGTAGCGGTTCCGCAACCGCCCAGCCCTCTTCGAGCCGGGACGAACTGTGCCCGTCTTCCGTGGCGTGCTTCGCCAGGAAGGCGCTATAGCAATCCCGCTGCACGATGACGTCGTCCCCACCGATGCGGTGCCAACGCTGCGACAGCGGCTTCTTGGCGTAGGTACCAGACACATGGTCGTACGGGCTCATACGCAGGCGTCGGGTGTTCAATTCCACGAGCTTCCCGCCGGCGCTCTCAGCCTTGCGGGTTAGCAGTTCGATGAACATCCCCGGCGCACGAACCTTGACGCTCCGGCCGTAGTTCTTCTGGAACGCCTTATAGGACAGGGTTTCGGTCTGGATCAGATTGCCCAGCCCGAGGATCTTGTTGGCCACCGTACCGTGTTCCTTCTTGCGGGTGGCCGCCACCTGGCGCTCGACTTCGACGATCTGGCGCTGAAGATCATGGCCTGTCGCAGGCCTTCCAGAAGCGGGGCCTGCCGCGCGCCCTGATGACCGATCGCGGCGGCGCGATGTTGGCACGGGAGACCCAGCGCGGGCTGCATGATTTGAGCGTCCTGCATGAGCCGACACTTCCCTACAGTGCGTATATGAACGCGAAGCAGGAGGTCTTCTGGTCCCAGGTAGAAGGACGCCTCATGGCCATGCTCGAGGGAAAGAAGGAGCTCACGCTCAAGCTCCTCAACGAGGCCACCCAAGCCTGGGTGGAGCAGGAATACAACCGCAAGGTCCACTCTGAACTGGGCTGCACGCCCCTCGCGCGCTTCATCGAGGACAAGGACGTGGGGCGCGAATGCCCCGGCAGCGCCGATCTGCGGCGCGCCTTCCGCCGCGAGATCACCCGCACCCAGCGCCGCTCCGATGGGAGCGTCAGCATTGAGGGAAAGCGCTTCGAGATTCCCTCCCGTTACCGCCACATGGAGACGCTGCGCCTGCGCTATGCCGAGTGGGATCTCACAACCGCCGACCTTTGCGACCCCCAAAGCGGGGAGATCCTTTGCCCGATCTATCCGGTGGACCTAGCCGCCAACGCCAATGGGCCGCGCCGGCCGCTCGACCCCGTCGAGCCAGCACAGCCAGCCCCTCAAGAGGGCATGGCGCCGCTGCTCAGGAAACTCATGGCCGACTATGCCGCCACGGGCCTGCCGCCCGCCTATCTTCCCACCGACGCCGATCAGGAGCCGACCTCATGAACAGAAAGCTGCTCGCCCTCTACCGTTCGAAAAGTTCGCGCATCGTCGTTTTTCTGCCTCACGAATGGATATGTAGAGGCCGCGGTGCTGTTTGGTCTCGATTTCCTCCGCCCAGAATCTTGCCTCCTGCTTTGTCTTGAACGTCTCGGATATCGTCTTGCCGTCGTCCAGCTGCACGCATGCTTGCCATCTGAGACCGTAACGCCTGGTTTGCCGCTTTTTGAAAGATGCCATGGTTCGTTCAACCCCGTTGTTATTGGGACGGGGTTGTATAGCGACCAGAGTGCCACCCTGGAGCGAATTCGGAGCGCGTTTCCACAGATAAGCCATAACGCATTGCGACAAAAGGACTTATCCAGGCACTTACTCCCCTTTAGCCGGGGGTTTTGTAATGGCCTGGCGCAGGCCATTACAAAACCCCTTGTCTCCGCTGTCCCCCCGCCGCGGGTTCCCGGTCGGCGCCTGGCGCCCGAAATCTCCGCCGGACTTCCCCGCCCCGCGGAAACGGCCGCGCTCGTCCCAGTTGCGCATTCCATAATCCCCTGATACGCTGCACCGCACCTGCGAGGCTACAGATCGAATGGTTTCGTGACGATAATAAATACGCTTGTTTGTCCTGATAGCTTGGCGTTGCGGGGGTCATCGCTGTGCCCTTGGCCGGGCAGGGGGGGATCTGTGCCTTGGCGTGGAACGCATGGGCATGCGAGGGGACGCGCGTCCCGTGCGCATGCCGGCTGTATGGAAGTCGTGGCATGATGATCTTTGCCGTCCGCGCTGATGCCCAGGCACCGCCGCAGTCCGTGCGGATCCTCCGGCGCACCTTCGGATTCCTGTTCGCGCTCCTGCTGGGCCTGTCCGTGGTTTTCGGGGCCTATACCTGGCGCAGCGAAGAGCATTACCAGCTGCGTTATCTCGAGACCCTCGCGCAGCTGTCCGGGCATGCCTCCGACGCCTATCTCAAGCAGATCGAAACGAGCCTTCAGAGCGTTGCCCAGTCCATCCCCGGGGTGGCGAACGACCCGACTCGGCTGCACGCGCGCCTGCTTCAGTTCGTGCGATCCCGGCCGGGCGTTGCGGCGGTCATCGTGCGCCCCGACGGCGCCCTGGTCGCGGCGGCCGGCGGCCCGGCCGGCCATCCCTTGCCGCGTTCCGTGGACGGCCCCTCGTTCGCCGCCGGCCGCGCGCCCCTGCTGGGCGGCCGCGCGTTCGACGTCGGGCGCGTGGCCCGTTGTCCGATCACGGGGCGCGTCGGGATCCCCTTGCGGTATGCGGTGCGCGACGGCCGCGGGCGGCTCATGTTCATCCTGACCGCGATCGTGCCCCTGGCACGGCAGCAGGCGCTCTGGCGAGGCCTGCCGTTCCCCGAGCAAACGGGCTTGGGCCTGATCCGCGACGACGGCTTCCTGGTGAGCTGGACGCAGGCCAGCCCGGACCGGCTTGCCCCCTATGCGCGGGCGCAGGACGGGGCGCTGGTGCGGACGCTGCGGGCCCGCCATTTTCCGGCGAGCGGATGGACCGTCGGCCGCACGACCGTCGACCGGATGCCGTACTTCGTGGCCTACCATCGTCTCGACGCGTTCCCGCTGACCGCGTTCGCGACGCTGCCGACGGCGGCCGTCTGGGCGCAATGGCGGCGTGCCGTCGAGTTGCCCTATCTCCTCCTGGCGATTCTCGTGGGGGCGAGCTTTGTCTTCTACCGCCATCTGCTCAGGCGCCAGATCGAGTGGGACGAGCAGAAGGAGCGGGCGGCGAGAGCCATCGCCGCAAGCGAGGCGCGGCTGGCGGCGACCTTCGAGCAGGCCGCGGTGGGGATGGCCGAAGTCTCCCTCGATCAGGCGTGGCTGCGGGTCAATCAGCCGCTGTGCGACCTGCTGGGCTATGCCCGCGACGAGCTGATGCGGGTCCCGCCGGCACGCCTGGCGGTCGGGGAGCCGTGGCGCCAGGACGCCGAACTGATGGCGCTGCTCGACGCCGGCAGCATCGACCACTATGCCCTGGCGGGGGAATTCGTGCGGCGGGACGGCTCGCGCCGGTTCGTCAACCGGACGGTCTCGGCGGTGCGCGATGCCCAGGCGCGTCCGCAGTACTACATCTATGTGATCGAGGACATCGACTCCAGGAAGCGCGCGGAAGATGCGCTCGCGCGCGCCACCCGGGCGTTGCGCGTGCTGGGCGAGGGCAACCATGCGCTGGTCCATGCCCAAGACGAGGACGGTCTGCTCAGGTCGGTCTGCCGGACCATGGTCCAGGCCGGCGGCTACAAGGGGGCTTGGGTGGGCATGGCCGAGCAGGATTCGGCGAAGCGCATCCTGCCTGTCGCCTGGGCGGGGGAGATCGAGCGCTACGTCGCGCGGCTGGACTTGGGCTACGGGGACGACGCACGCGGGCGGGGGCCGAGCGGACGCGTGGTGCGCGATAACCGGCCGGTGGTCGTGCGGTCCATCGCCACCGATCCCAGCTATGCGCCCTGGCGGGACGCCGCGGCCCAGTGCGGCCTGGCGTCAACGGTGGCGCTGCCGTTGCGTGCCACGGGGACGCCCTTCGGCGTATTGGCGGTGTATGCCGACCAGGCGAACGCCTTCGACGAGGAGGAGGTGCGGATTCTCACGGAGCTGGCGGACGATCTCGCCTTCGGCATCGGCGCCTTGCGCACGCGCACGGGGAAGGCGGCGGCGGAACGGGCGCTGGTGCTCGCCGCCAGCGCCCTGGAAAACACCATCGAAGGGATCGTCATCGCCGACGGGCAGGGACGCGTCAAGGCGGTCAACCGCGCGTTCACCCGCCTCACCGGATTCGGCAGCGCCGAGGTGCTCGGTCATCCCGCGCTCGCCTTGCAGGCGGAGCGTTCCCCGCGGCGGTTTCGCCTGAACCTGGTGCGCGCCCTGGACGCCTTGCACGCCTGGCAGGGCGAGGTGCTGGGCCGGCGCCGCGACGGCAGCGTTTTTCCCGCCCTCCTCAGCGTCACCGCCATCGCGCCCCAGGAGGGGGAGGGTCCGCATTACGTCGCGGTGTTCAACGACATCTCCCAGCGCAAGGACTATGAGCGCCAGCTCGAGTTTCTCGCCAACCACGACCCGGTCACCGGCCAGCCCAACCGCGTGCTCATCCTCGACCGCCTGCAGGCGGCGATTCAGCGCGCGGCCCGCGAAGGCCATTGGGTCGGCGTGCTGTTCATCGACCTGGACCGCTTCAAGCTGGTGAACGATTCCTTCGGCCACGCCTTCGGCGACCGGCTGCTGTCACTGGTGGCCCAGCGCCTGACGGGGGCGGTGCGCGCCGCCGACTCCGTCGGCCGGTTGGGCGGCGATGAGTTCACGGTCATCCTGGAGGGCTTGCGGAGCCCGCAGGAGGCCGCGCCGGTGGCGCAGAAGCTGCTTGACGTCGTGGCGACGCGCGCGCTGATCGACGGCCATGAGACCTTCCCGGGGGCGAGCCTGGGCTTGAGCTTCTACCCGCAGGACGGGCAGGACGCCGAGGGCTTGCTGCGGGCTGCCGACATCGCCATGTATCGGGCCAAGGAGGACGGCCGCGGACGCTACCGCTTCTTCTCCGCGGACATGAATGCCAGGGCGCATGCCTTCATGGATCTGGTCAACGATCTCCACCGCGCGGTGGAACGGCAGGAATTCTTTCTCGAATACCAGCCGCGCACGGCCCTCGCCAGCGGACGGATCACCGGCGTCGAGGCCCTGGTGCGCTGGCGGCACCCGGCGCGCGGCCGGCTGGGTCCCCAGGAATTCATCGGGGCGGCCGAGGACACCGGGCTCATCGTCCCCTTGGGGGCCTGGGTGCTGCAGGCCGCCTGCGCCCAGGGGGCGCGCTGGGTGCGCGCGGGCTGGCCGGTGCGCGTGGCGGTCAATCTGTCGGCCCGCCAGTTTCGCGAGGACGCCCTGGTGGACGATGTCAAGGCGGCGCTCGCGCAGACGGGCTATAGCCCCGATCTCCTGGAACTGGAGATCACCGAGTCCCTCCTGATGCGCGAGCCCGAGCAGGCGCGCGTCGCGCTCAAGGAACTGGACCGGCTCGGGGTGAAGGTGGCGATCGACGATTTCGGCACCGGGTACTCGTCGCTGGGTTATCTCAAGCACTTCCCGGTCCACTACCTCAAGATCGACCGGACCTTCGTGCGGGACATCCCGGCCGATCCCGACGACGTGGCCATCGTGCGCACCCTGATCGCCATGTCGCGCACGCTCAAGCTCACGGTCATCGCCGAGGGCGTGGAGACGCGCGAGCAGCTCGCGTGGCTTGACGCCGAAGGCTGCGACGAGGTGCAGGGCTACTACTTCAGCCCGCCGCGGCCGGCCGACGAGGTCGAGCCCTTATTCACCAAGCTGGGCGTCGTCCCGCGCGAGAGCCCGCCAGACGCCCCATGAGGCGCCGATCAGGGGGCCTCGGCCACCCCCAGCCAGGCGGCGAGCACGGCCTCGGCTTCCTCCATCCCGTGCCGCTTGGCGCTGGAGAAGAGCTGCGCGGTGCAGGCGCCGGGGAGCCGTGCGAGTTCCTCGCGCACGCGCCGCAGCGTGGCCTGGGCCTGCTGGCGGGTGAGCTTGTCGGACTTGGTGAGCAGGCAGTGGACCGGCTTGCCCGTCGGCAGGAACCACTCCAGCATGCGCCGGTCGAGCGTGGTGAGGGGGCGGCGCGCGTCCATGATCAGGATGAGCCCGGCGAGCTCCGCGCGGGTGGCGAGGTAGGTCTCGAGGAGCTTTTCCCAGTGGCGCTTGATCGCCTCGGGCACCTGGGCATAGCCGTAGCCGGGCAGGTCGACCAGATAGCGGTTCTCGCCCAGGGCGAAGTAGTTGATGTGCTGCGTGCGGCCGGGCGTCTTGCTGACGAACGCCAGCCGCGTGCGGTTGGCGAGCGCGTTGATGGCGCTCGACTTGCCGGCATTCGACCGGCCGGCGAAGGCGACCTCCCGGCCCCCATGCCGGGGCAGTGCGCCGATGTCGTTCACCGTGGTCAGAAAGGTCGCCTGATTAAGGAGCATTGGGTCTTTTTATCAAAATGTCCAATTTGGCCGGAGCGGCGGCTGGCGCGGCGAAACGTGCGCGCACACCGCTTGTGCATGGACTATATTTAAAATTTGTGCGTCGCCAAAATTGCCCCGCCGCGGAAACTTTGGTATAGAATAGCGGCTTCCTCGAATTATTGATAGGCGACAAAGCGCAAGGAGCGGAGCATGAAAGGATCGATGGCGATGTTGGCCGTGGCGGGCATCTTTGCCGCCACTTACGCGTATGCAGACACCGCGAGTGCCCCTGACCTCGCGGCAGCCCAGCAGATCGTCACCTCGACCTGCTCTGCCTGCCACGGGGCCGACGGCAACAGCGTGGTCCCCATGTATCCGCGGCTGGCCGGACAGCAGGCTGCCTACATCACCAAGCAGCTGGAGGACTTCAAGTCGGGCAAGCGCCAGAACGCCATCATGCAGGGCATGGCGGCAACGCTGACGCCGCAGCAGATGGTGGCCTTGGGCGTGTTCTTCAGCGAGCAGAAGCCGCAGATCGAGGGCGCCACGAACGCGAAGCTCGCGGCCGACGGCGAGAAGATCTACAAGGGCGGCATCGCCGCCACCAATGTGCCGGCCTGCATGGCCTGCCACGGACCGACCGGCGCCGGCATCCCGACGGAATTCCCGCGCCTGGGCGGACAGCACGCGCAGTACGTGACGACCCAGCTGGACAATTTCCGGTCCGGTGCGCGGGCCAACGATCCGGCGAAGATGATGCGGATGATCGCCTCGCGCCTCACCGACCCGGACATCGCCGCCTTGGCCCAGTACATCGCCGGGCTGCATTGATGGGCGTTGCATAAGGCTGAACTTTTCGGCCCGATGTTGTCTCATACGAGGGTGACTTCACGTCACCCTTTTTGCTATTCCGGGCGGGCGGTCCGCGGTTCTGGGTCCGCTCGCGTCGTATCCGGACGACCCGGGGGCCTCGGGCCCTTTGTCGACAACCTCACAATAGACAGCCGTGGAACCCCAGACGCTTAGGAAGTCCTTTTACGAGCTCTTGAGCTCGATGCGGTTTGCCATCAGCCTGCTCACGATCCTGGCGATTGCCTCGGTGATCGGGACGGTGCTCAAGCAGAACCAGCCCTATCCGAACTACGCCTTCGAATTCGGGCCGTTCTGGTTCGGGACGTTCAAGTCGCTCGGGCTGTACGACGTCTACCATTCCGCCTGGTTCCTGGTCATCCTCTTCTTCCTGGTGGCCTCGACGAGCCTTTGCCTGTACCGCAACACGCCCCTGATGCTGCGCGAGATGCGAAGCTTCCGCACCCATGCGCAGGAGTCGTCGCTGCGGCTTTTCGCACACCGCGAGGACTATGCCGTGGCGCTCCCGCGCGCCGAGGCCGTCGGCCGCCTGACCCGCTATCTGCAGGCGCAGCGCTTCCGCTTCCGGGTCGTCGAGCAGGCCTCGCCTGACGGCGAGTCCACCCTGGTCGCGGCGAAGAGCGGCAGCTTCAACCGGCTGGGCTACATCCTCACCCACGCCGCCATCGTCATCATCTGCCTGGGCGGCCTGATCGACGGGGATGTGCCGCTGCGCGTTCAGGAGCTCACGGGGGCCAAGGTGATCGAGACGCAGGACATCCCGGTGTCGCAAGTCCCGGCGGCCTCCCGTCTGCCGAGCTCGCACCTGTCCTTCCGCGGCAACGTGAACGTGCCGGAGGGCTCGTCGGCGGACGTCATCTTCCAGACCGCCGGCCCCGGCTACCTCGTGCAGGAGCTGCCCTTCGACATCGTGCTCAAGAAATTCCGCATCGAGCACTACCCGACCGGTCAGCCCAAGATGTTCGAGAGCGACGTCGCGCTCGTGGACAAGGCGACCGGGCGCACGCAAGACACCACGATCACGGTCAACCATCCGGTCTCCTTCGACGGCGTGACCATCTACCAGGCGAGCTTCGCCGACGGCGGCAGCGGCCTGTCGCTGCGCGCCTGGAATCTCTTCGCGCCCGACGACCGCGCCTTCTCGGTCAAGGGAACCGTCAACGCGGCCACCCCGGTGTCGGCGGACGGCCACGCCTATTCGGCCGAGTTCACGAATTTCCGCATGTTCAACGTGGAGAACCTGGGCCACGGCCCGGCGCTCGGCCACCCCAGCCTGCGCCAGGATCTGCGCGCGCTGAGCGGTGCCGCGGTGGACCGCCAGGATGCCAAGTCCCTCACCAACGTGGGACCGAGCGTCGAGTACAAGCTGCGCGATGCCCAGGGCCAGGCCACGGAATACGACAACTACATGCTGCCGGTGGTGCTCGACGGGCGTTCCTTCCTGCTCTCCGGGGTGCGCTCGAACCACGGCCAGCCCTTCAGCTATATCCGCTTCCCGGTGGATTCCCACGGCAGCATCAAGAGCTTCATGGCCTTGCGCGCGGTGCTTTTCGACCCCAGCCTGTACCCGACCATCGCCAAGCGCCTGGTGGCCATCACGGCGAGCACCCAGCCGGTCACGGGCGCCGAGCGCGCGCAGCTCATCACCAGCACCGAACGCCTCCTGAGCCTCTTCAGCGCGCACGGCTACGATGCCGTGGCGCAGTTCATCAACCGCACGGTGCCCAAGGCGAACCAGGAGCAGGCGGCGCAAGGCTCGATCCAGGTGCTGCGGTGGGCGGCGTTCGCCGCCTATCAGATGGCGCGCGAGCGCGCCGGCAAGCCCGACGCGCCGGCCGATGACGTTCACGTGCAGTTCGTCCAGGACAGCCTCAACGCGATTGCCGACAGCTTCTTCTACGGCGCGCCCGTCTATCTCCAGCTCACCGGCTTCCACCAGGTCCAGGCGAGCGGCTTCCAGATGACCCGCTCGCCCGGGAAATTCTTCGTCTTCGGCGGCGCCGCCCTGCTGGTCCTCGGGATCTTCGCCATGTTCTTCATCCGCGAGCGGCGCATCTGGCTGCTGGCGAAGGAGGGCGAGCTGTTGTTCGCCATGTCCAGCAACCGTCGCACGCTGGATTTCGAGCAGGAATTCGCCCGACATCGGGAACGCATCGCACAATTACTCAAGAGGTGACCCATGGACGCGATCCGCACGTACGTCGAGCCGACAATGGGTGCGAGCCCCAGGCCGGTGGGGTGGTTTGATGGGCTCTATTCCTTGCTCCTCGTGCTGGGCGCCGCTGCCGCTTCTGCCCACTATGGCCGCGAGATGCACGCCTTCAACGAGGCGCTTCTGGCCGGCGCCGCCATCGTGTTCATCGGCCTGGGCTGGTTCTGGAAGCCGGTGCGCGGACTCGTGCTGACCGTCGCCGCCTTAAGCCTGTTCGCGATCAGCCAATATCACCATGCCCTCGCCAACGCGGAGCAGAACTTCTGGCTCAAGTACCTGCTGTCCAGCCAGTCGGCGATCATGTGGATGTGCTTCCTGTTCGGCATGGCGACCTTGAGCTACTGGGGCGCGCTCTTCCGGCCGCGCGGCTTCTTCGGCCGGTTCGCGAGCGGGCTGACCTGGAGCGCCGTGATCATGGGGCTCACCGGCCTCATGGTGCGCTGGTACGAGTCCTACCTGATGGGGCCGGGCATCGGGCACATTCCGGTGAGCAACCTCTATGAGGTCTTCGTCCTCTTCTGCATCATCACCTCCGCCTTGTACCTCTATTACGAGGACCGCTACGAGACCCGCGCGCTGGGGGCGTTCGTGCTCCTGGTGATCACCGCGGCGGTGGGCTTCATCCTCTGG
>JAJYKK010000072.1 GCA_021788645.1 Pseudomonadota bacterium | reverse complement strand
TATCTTCCCCAGGCGCTTGACGGACACCGGGTAGGGCGTGCGCAGCTCCTGGGCGAAGGCGGAGACGCGAAGCTCCTCCAGCATCCAGCGGAATTCCGCGAGCCTCGGGTTGACGATGCCTGCCTTGCGATGCTGCTCCAGACGCGCCATGTATTTCTGCCAAAGCTCCCGCACGGCGGCGGCCTGGCGCGCATCGCGCTCGGCATGCCCGGGATACTTCTCGATGCGCCGCACAATGGCCTTGAGATAGCGGGGCAGTTGCTCAAGGTGCGTCCAAGGCGTCTGCCGGAGAAAACCGGGATACAGCAGGTGGCGCAGCTGCTCTCGGATGTCGCTCGACAGGGGGGCGGGCACTCGCCCCAGCTTCCCCGCAATCTCCTGGTACTCGGCGAACAACTGCGCGACCAGACGGGCGGACGCCTGCGTGACGGCGGGCAGCCGCGTGCGGGCGCGATCCTTGAGGACCGCGAAGGCGGCCGCCGTGCGCGGCAGTTCGTCGTCTCCTATGAAGGCGCGGTCTGCAACCATGGCCAGGAGGTCCTCCCGGAACGCGTCCGCATCCTCGATGGAGCGCGCCTGCATCGCGAGCCTGGCAAGATCGGGAAAGTGCCTTTCGATCTGTTTCACCTGGTCCTTGAGCGTGAGCCCCATCAGGCGGCGCACGCCGCCGCGCATTGCCAGTTCGGCCGCTTCCCGGGTATCGAAGAGGCGCATGGAGACCACGCCCTTTTCGTCTGCCAGCGCGGGAAATCCGGTCAGGCGCGTCCCGCCCCGCTCGAACGCAATCTCCTGCGGAAGGTCGCCGAAGTCCCAGGTTCTGATGTCCTCGCGCTCAAGGGAGAGCGCCGGCTCGCGCGCGAAGGTGAGACGTGCGGCAGCGCCGAGCTTGCTTTTGAGCTCGGCGATATCGCGCCCCTGGGCGAGCTCTTGCCCGGCCTCGTCGACGACCTGCACATTCATCCGCAGGTGCGCGGGCAGCGCGGCATCATTCCAGTCCGCGGCGGCGATGGATGTTCCGGTGCGGGCTCGTATGAAGGCCGCCAACGCCTCCTTGAGCGACCCCTCGCCCGACGGCAGGTGGGTCAGCGCGGCGGTGACGAACTCGGGCACGGGCACGCACAGCCTGCGCACGGGTTTGGGGAGCATCCGAATCAATTCGCCGATTTTCTCGCGCACGAGGCCGGGGACGAGCCACTCGCAGCGGGCGGCGTCGACCTGATTGAGGAGCGCGAGGGGTACCGTCAACGTCACCCCGTCCAGCGGATGGCCGGGTTCGAAGCGGTACCGTAAGGCGCACGGTGCGCCGCCCACGGACAGGCTCGGCGGAAACAGGTCAGGGGTGACCGCTTCGGCCTCATGGCGCATCACGTCCGCTTTGCTCAGGAAGAGCAGCTGGGGCTCCCGTCCCTCGGCTTCGCGCCGCCACGCTTCGAAAGCGGCGCCGTTGTGGATGCCGGCCGGCACGCGGGCGTCGAAGAAGGCAAACATGCGTTCATCATCCACCAGCACGTCCTGCCGCCGCGACTTGTGCTCGAGGTCACGGACCTCCTCCAGGAGGCGCCGGTTGTGCTCCAGAAACGGCGCGCGCGTGTCGAAATCGCCCGCGACCAGGGCCGAGCGAATGAAGATCTCGCGCGCCTTGACCGGATCGATCGGGCCGAAATGCACGCGCCGCCTGGCGGCAAGCGTGAGCCCATAGAGCGTCACCCGTTCGAATGCGGCAACCTGGGCCGGTCGGCGTTCCCAATGGGGGTCGAAGTAGGTGCGGCGGACCAGGTGGGCGCCGGCGTCCTCGGCCCATTCGGGCTCGATTTGGGCGGCGAGGCGCCCATAGAGCTTGCCGGTGTCCACCAGCTCCGCGGCCATGATCCATTTGGGCCGCCTCTTGTGGAGCACCGAGCCGGGGAAGATCTGAAATTTGATGTCGCGCGCGCCGGCGTAGGCCCCTTCCTCGGTCTTCACGCCGAGATTGCCGAGGAGCCCCGCGAGGAGCGCGCGGTGGATCGATTCAACGGGGGCAGGGACCGTATTGAGTCGCAACCCCATCTCGCCGAGGACCGCGTGCAGCTGCCCATGGATCTCCCGCCATTCCCGCATGCGCAGGTAGGACAGGAAATGTTCGCGACATGTTTGCGCGAGCTTGCGGCGGGATTTCTGGTGCTTGACCGCCTCGTCGAAGAAAGCCCAGAGCCTGACGTAGGTCATGAAGTCCGATGGCTCGTGCTCGAAGCGCCGGTGGCGCTCGTCCGCGCTGCCTGCCGACTCGGCGGGGCGTACCCGCGGATCTTGCACGGAGAGCGCGGCGGTGATGATCAGCACCTCGGTCAACGCCCCCAATCGCTGGGCCGCGAGCAGCATCCGCCCGAGCCTCGGATCGACGGGAAGGCGGGCGAGGTTGCGGCCGATGTCGGTGAGCCGCTGCTGGGCATCGATGGCGCCAAGCTCCTGCAGCAGCTGGTAGCCGTCGGCGATCATCCGCGGGAGCGGGGGCTCGACGAAGGGAAAGCGCGCAATGTCCCCCAGTTTCAGGGCGTGCATGTGAAGAATCGTGCCGGCGAGCGAGGTGCGCAGGATCTCCGCATCGGTGAACGGGGCGCGTTGGCGGAAATCCTCTTCGCTGTAGAGGCGGATGCATACCCCGGGCGCCGTGCGGCCGCATCGGCCGGCACGCTGGTTGGCGGAGGCCTGGGAGATGGGCTCCACCAGCAACTGGTCCACCTTGTTGCGATAGCTGTACCGCTTGATCCGCGCCACCCCGGTATCGATGACGTGGCGGATGCCCGGGACCGTGAGCGAGGTTTCCGCCACATTGGTCGCAAGGATGATGCGGCGCGCGGAAGGGCCCGGGCGGAAGATCCGCTCTTGCTCTTCAAAGGATTGGCGTGCATACAGCGGCAAAATCTCGGTGCCCGGGTGGGCGTGCCGGCGCAAGCCTTCCGCGGCCTCCCGGATCTCCCGCTCGCCGGGCAGGAAGACGAGGATGTCGCCCGCCGGGCCGAGCCGCAGGAGTTCGTCCGTCGCCTGCCACAGCGCCTCTTCGGTCGCCCGCTCGACACCCGCGTCGTCATCCGTGTTTACCGGGCGGTAGCGAATCTCAACCGGAAAGCTTCGCCCCGAGACCTCGATGACCGGGGCGTCGCCGAAGTGGCGGGAAAAACGCAAGGGATCGATGGTGGCGGAGGTGATGATGATCTTGAGGTCGGGGCGTGAGGGCAGCAGCGCCTTGAGGTAGCCGAGCAGGAAATCGATGTTGAGGCTGCGCTCGTGGGCTTCGTCGACGATGAGGGTGTCGTAGGCGTTCAGGAAGCGATCCCCTTGCGTCTCGGCGAGCAGGATGCCGTCGGTCATGACCTTGATCAGGGTATCGGGGCCGGTCCGGTCGCCGAAGCGCACCTTGTAGCCGACCGTGGTGCCAAGCGGTGTGCCGAGCTCCTGCGCAAGCCGTGCCGCCACGCTTCTCGCCGCGATCCGGCGCGGTTGCGTGCAGCCGATCAGGCCGCCGGCGCCGCGTCCCAGCGCGAGGCAGATCTTCGGCAGCTGCGTGGTTTTGCCCGAGCCCGTCTCTCCGCACACGATGACCACTTGATGGCCGGCGATCGCTTGCGCGATCGCCTCCCGCCGGGCCGAGATGGGCAGCTGCTCGGGAAACGTTGGCGTCGGCGCCGAGCGTGCGCGCTGCTCGCGCCGACTCACGGATCGTTGGATCGACTCCCGCAGTCGCGCCGCAGGCTGTTCGATGGCGTGTCCTGCCCGGTGCCGGGCCGTCAGGCGCGCGAGCGCCGCCTCGAGCGTTGGCCGGTCGGCGGCCATCGCGCCCGCCGCCAGGCCCGCGAGCTCGGCGAGACGCGATCCGACGGATGCCGGTCCGTCGCCGTCCACGGTGGCGGCCGTCTCGTCCTTTCGGGGCCCGAGGGTCACGTCCTGCGCGCGCGCCATCTACTTGTGGTGAATGTAGCGCGCATCATCGAAGGTCGACACCCATTGCGGCCGGTAGACCACCATCAGCGTCATCGCCATGCCGGTGGTCAGGGCTTCCGACCACGCGAGCAGGATGTAGTAGGGCAGATACTGGGACAGGAGATAGTGCAGGGAATAGGCGCCGGTGAGGGCGAGAAACGAGGAGCCGGCCAGCCCGCTCGCCGCAATGGCGAGACCCGCCACGAAGAACGCGTTGATGAACACATAGACGAAGAAGTGGTTCGGGAGACGACGGTCGACCCAGCGATAGATGGCGTAGCTCATCCAGACGGGCAGCACGATCATGAAGAGGCCGTTCTCCGGGAAGCTCCACCACCCTCCGGCGCCATAATAGGTTGCCGCCGCGAGGACCATGGTCAGCCCCACGATCGCGAGTTGCGGCCCGCACAGGAGGGTAAAGGCGGTCGCTCCGAGCAGGTGCAGGTCAAGGCCGGGCCGCACGCCGGCACGGAGGCTCCAGATCGCTCCCAGGGTGACGGCGGTGCCCAGGAACAGATTGAGCTGCGTGGCGTCTTTGAGCCGGCCCCACGGCGCGGTGTACAGGGCCCGTGCCAATAGGCCGGCAAACAAGGCGAGCCCAAGCAGGCCGGGCGCCTGGGGGATGAGCGCATCAGGAAGATTCATAAGAAAATTTTACGCTATACTTGAACCTTTTTGAAGGCGACGGGCGGGGTATGGGCGTGCGTTTGGCATTGTTCGACCTGGATAACACCCTGCTGGCGGGGGACAGTGATTTCGAGTGGGCGCAGTTTCTCATCGCGCAGGGCGTTCTCGACCGCGAGCTCTACGAGGCGCGCAACCACGCGTTCTATGCGCAGTATAAGGCGGGTACCCTGGATATCCACGAATTCCTGGATTTCCAGCTGAAGCCCCTGTCGCGCCATCCCCGCGGCCAGCTTGACGCTTGGCGCGCGCAATTCATGGAAAGCCGGATTCGGCCCATCATGCTGCCCAAGGCGCGCGAGCTGATTGCCGCCCATCGGGCGGCGGGCGACGAACTCCTGATCGTCACCGCGACCAACCGCTTCGTGACCGCCCCGATCGCGGAGGCCTTCGGCGTTTCGCAGCTGATTGCCACCGAGCCGGAAGAAAAGGACGGCGCATTCACCGGGGCGGTGAGCGGGACTCCCAGCTTTCGCGAAGGCAAGGTGGCGCGCCTGGACAGCTGGCTTGCCGCCCGGTCGCTGGATTGGGCCTCGGTCGAGGCGAGCCGGTTTTATAGCGACTCCCTGAATGATCTGCCATTGCTGGAACGGGTAAGCCATCCGGTCGCAGTGGATCCCGACGAGACGTTGCGGGCGGCGGCGCTCGCTCGTGGTTGGCCGGTCATCAGCCTACGCTAAGGGGCCGCGCGCAACGGGCGTTGGTGTATAATGGGCGATGGCCGTCGCTGACGGCCGCCGTGCGTCCCCCCCGCCCGTTGCGGCCGACCATGAGCCGGCCCCTCGCGTGGGCCCCCGCCAGAACGCTGGCGCCTTGCGGGACCGCGCGCTGCCCTGGCAGTGAATCAGCGGTGAATTTCCCTTCAACCTGTCGCGGCCGATAGAGGATGCGGATGGCGCTCGCCCTTGGGGGCCGGAGCAGATTGACAAAGCGATCATGATTGGAAAGTTCATCAACCGGGTTTTTGGAAAAACGCCAGCGGCCGCCTCCCCTGCGGCCGCACCTTGCCTGATCCCGCGCGCCGATCATGGCATCGGGCGCGAGCTCCTGAGTCCGTGTGCCCTCAAGGTCATCCGCGAACTGCAGCAAGCGGGCTTCAAGGCCTTCATCGTGGGTGGTGCCGTGCGCGACCTGCTGATGGGCGCGCGCCCCAAGGACTTCGACGTGGCGACCGACGCCACGCCGGAGGAGGTGCGCGCCCTCTTCCGCCGCTCGCGCATCATCGGCCGGCGGTTCACCCTGGTGCACGTGCTGTGCGGGCAGGAGACCATCGAGGTGTCGACCTTCCGCGGCCACCGCGCGGGTTCGGAAGACGACGCCCAGGGGGGTGAGCACCGCGCGGACGAGAATGGACGCCTGCTGCGCGACAATGTCTTCGGGAGTCAGGAAGAGGATGCCGCGCGCCGCGATTTCACGGTGAATGCGCTGTATTACGACCCGGCCAGCGAGACGATCTGGGATTGTCATGAGGGCTACCGCGATGCACGGGCGCGCGTTCTGCGGATGATCGGCGAGCCCGAGATCCGCTATCGCGAGGATCCGGTGCGGATGTTGCGGGTCGTCCGATTGGCGGCCAAGCTTGATTTCCGCATCGAGGAGAAGACGCGCTCACCGGTCGCGGAGCTGGCGCCCTTGCTGCGCAACGTGCCGAACGCGCGGCTATTCGACGAGATGGTGAAGCTTCTGCTGTCGGGGCATGCCTTGCGCAGCGTCCATCAATTGCGCGCCGAGGGGCTGCACCACGGTCTCTTGCCTTTGCTGGACGTGATCCTCGAGCAGCCGGAGGGCGAGCGCTTCGTGACCTTGGCGCTCAAGAATACCGACGAGCGCGTGCGTGCGGACAAGCCGGTGTCGCCGGCCTTCCTGTTCGCCACCCTCCTGTGGCACCAAGTGCTGCTCACCTGGCGTGCACTCGAGCGTCAAGGGATCAAGCCGATTCCGGCGCTGTTCGAGGCCATGGAGACGGTCTTGCACGCGCAGCAGGAGCAATTGCTCATTCCTCGGCGCTTTGACGCGATCATGAAGGAAATCTGGAGCTTGCAGCCGCGTTTCGACCACCGGTCAGGGGCGCGACCATACCGGCTTCTCGCCCATCCGCGGTTTCGTGCGGGCTTCGATTTTCTGGTGCTGCGGGCACAAGGCGGCGAGATCGATCCGGGCATCGCCGCCTGGTGGGAGCAATTTCAGGCTGGGGGAGAAGCCGAGCGCGCATCGATGCTGCTGCCCGAGACGCGTCCCAAGCGCCGGCGCCGCCCCCGCAGGAAGAGCGCTGCGGCGGCCGACGCCGCGCCGCCGCAGCTGTAACTCGCTCCATGGTGTCCGGAAAGCCGCGCGAGGCGGCGCTCGCGTACATCGGATTGGGGGCCAATCTGGGCGGTCCTGCACGGCAGGTGCGGGAGGCGCTCGATCAATTGGGGACCTTGCCTGGCACCCGCCTCCTCAGCCGCTCGTCGCTCTATCGCACCGAGCCGATAGGCTTCATCGACCAGCCCCCCTTCATCAATGCCGTGGCCCGCGTCGAGACGACGCTTTCCCCGCAGGCGCTACTCGCGGGCTTGCTGGACCTCGAGCAGCGCCACGGGCGGGTGCGCGGCCGGGCCAACGGGCCGCGTGTCCTCGACCTTGACTTGCTGATGTATGATGACCGGGTTCTCGCATCGCCGGAATTGATTTTGCCTCATCCGCGCATGCACCTGCGCGCGTTCGTTCTATTGCCCCTGGTCGAGATTGCGCCGCTGTGCGTGATTCCGCGGCGTGGGCCGGCCCGCATGCTGTTGGGCGCGTGCGCCGGGCAGGGCGTGGAGCGTCTGGAGGGGGTCTTCGCCGCATAGCGCGCGGCGCTTAAAGGGGGAATCGTGGTGATCACACTGGCGACGCTCAAGGCCATGCCGGCCAACGGCGAAAAAATCGCGGTCATGACATGCTACGACGCAAGTTTCGCGAGCCTCCTCGAAGGCGCCGGCGTCGAGGTCTTGCTGGTGGGCGACTCGCTCGGCATGGTGATTCAAGGCGCGGCGAGCACCCTCGCCGTGAGCATGGAGGAGATGGTCTATCACACGCGCTGCGTCGCGCGTGGGGCGGGCCGCGCCTTCGTAGTGGCCGATCTTCCTTTCGGGTCCTATCAGGAAGGCCCGCAGCAGGCGCTGCGCTCGGCGTGCCGCCTGCTGGCGGCGGGCGCTCACATGGTCAAGCTGGAGGGCGGGGCGCCCATGGTGGAGACCGTCCGCTTCCTGAGCGAGCGCGGCATCCCGGTGTTCGGACACCTGGGACTGACGCCGCAATCGGTCCACCAGTTGGGCGGCTACAAGGTGCAGGGGAAGACGCCGGCGGCGGCGAGCCGCTTGAAGGACGATGCGATGGCCCTGCAGGAAGCCGGCGCGGGGCTCCTGCTGCTCGAAGCCATCCCCAGCGCCCTGGGCGAGGCGGTCACGGGGCGTCTTGCGATTCCCACCATCGGCATCGGAGCCGGTCCCGCCTGTTCCGGACAGGTCCTGGTCCTGCAGGATGCGATCGGTGTCTATCCGGGCAAGATCCCGCGCTTTGCGCGCAACTTCATGCTGGGCGCAGAAAGCCTGGAGGCCGCGGCGAGGCGTTACGTGCAAGCGGTGAAAGAGGGCAGCTTCCCGGCTCCGGAGCACTGCTTTGCTTGACCCGCGCCCATGCTGATCGTCGCCGATCGTCCTGGCCTCAAGCGGGCCCTGGCGGCGCGCGAGGAGGTGGCCTTGGTGCCGACCATGGGCAATCTTCATGACGGGCACCTGAAGCTCGTGGAGCTTGCGCGCGGCCGCAGCGCCTGCGTGGTCGTGAGCATCTTCGTCAATCCCCTGCAGTTCGGGCCGTCAGAGGACCTGGCGACCTATCCGCGGACGCTGGCCGAGGACTGCGCGAAGCTTGAGCGCGCGGGGGCCTCGGTGGTGTTCGCCCCGTCGGAGACCGTGCTGTACCCGCGGCCGCAGCGCGTGTTTGTCGAACCGCCGCCGATTGCGGGCGATTTGTGCGGCGCGTTTCGCCCGGGACATTTTCGTGGCGTCGCGACCGTGGTGCTCAAGCTGTTCCATCTGGTCGGCCCGCGCTTTGCCGTGTTCGGAAAGAAGGATTACCAGCAGCTTTTCATCATCCGCGCGATGGCGGAGCAACTCGATGTGCCTGTTGAAATCGTGGCGGGCGAGACCCTGCGTGCCGCCGACGGACTCGCGCTGAGTTCGCGCAACGGCTATCTTGGCCCGGTGGAGCGCGCCCAGGCGCCGCGCCTTTACCAGGTGCTGCGCGAGTGCGCGCAGGCGTTGACCGCAGGGACACGCTGCGCCGACGTGGAGCAGGCGGGGCGCGCGCGACTCGAATCGCATGGCTGGCGGGTGGACTATGTTGCGGTTCGTTCCCAGGCGACCTTGTCGCCGCCCGTGCGGGGCGACACCGCGCTGGTGGTGCTGGGCGCGGCATGGCTGGGACGCACCCGTCTCATCGACAATGTCGAAGTGTTGATCGGGGAAGATTCCGGGCTATAATTACAAGTTTTCTTTTTCCCGCGCGGGAGGCTCGAGGCGAAGCGCCCTGGCGTTCCCGTCCGAGGTGATCTCATGCAAAGAACCATGCTGCAGTCGAAGCTTCACCGTGTTCGCGTCACGCACGCGGAGTTGGATTACGAAGGCTCGTGCGCGATCGACGAGACGCTGATGGCGGCCGCCGATATCCGCGAATACCAGCGAATCGACATCTACAATGTCGCGAACGGCGAGCGTTTCACGACCTACGCCATCCGCGCCGCGCGCGATTCCGGCATCATCTCGATCAACGGCGCCGCGGCGCACAAGGCCCGTCCCGGCGATCTCGTGATCATTGCAGCCTACGCCGTCTACAACGAACTGGAATTGCAGCGCTACCGCCCCGCCCTGGTCTATGTCGACGAGCACAACCGAATTCGGCGGACAAGCACAGAGATCCCCGTGCAGTTCGGTTGAGCAGGTTTGTGGCAAGCAGGCGCCCCGCATGCCAGAAACCCATCCCCGGAGCCCGCCCGAGCGGCCGTCGTGATGCCAGGACTCCTCCCATCCGGACCGTTTGCGCTGCTTGAGAACACCCGAGCGGGAACCCGCCGGGCGGCATCGTTCCTCTTTGTCGATCCGGTCGAGGCGTTTTGCGCCTGGCGGCCGGAAGCGATGGCCGACGCGCTCGCCGCGCTGGAAGCCGAGCGTAGCCGCGGACGGTATGTCTGCGGCTACGTCTCGTTCGAGGCGGGATACCTCTTGGCGGGCGGCGGGCATTTCAGCCTGCAGAAGGTGGCTGCCGCCGCGCTCCCGCTGCTCAGCTTTTTCTCTTTCCGCCGCCGTACGGCCCTCGAGGCTCGCGAAGTGGACCGACTGGTCGCCGCCACGGACGCGATGTCCCCTTGTGCCGTCTACGACATCCGTATGAGCGAGGATCGAGCCCGCTACGGCGCGAATTTGGCCCGCATTCGGCGCCTTATCCACGATGGCGAGGTCTATCAGGTCAATCATACGCTGAAATACCGCTTCCGGTATGAAGGCTCCCCCTGGTCGCTCTATTGTCGGCTGCGGCAAAAACAGTCGGTCGAGTACGCGGCGTTCCTGGATTTTCCCGAGGCCCGCGTGCTGTCGTTGTCGCCCGAGCTCTTCGTTCGCCAGCAGGGCGCCGAACTGGTCTGCCGGCCGATGAAGGGGACGGCGCCGCGCGGCGCGACCCGTGCGCAGGACGACGCGATCCGCGCGCGCCTGCAGACCGACGGCAAGACGCGCTCGGAGAACGTCATGATCGTCGATCTGCTGCGCAACGATCTCGCCCGCGTGGCCCGCCTGGGCAGCGTTCGGGTGGAGCGGCTCTTCGAGGTGCAAACCTTCGAGACGCTCCATCAGATGGTCTCCACGATCCGGGCGCAACCGGCGGGCCACGTGCCGTTGGATGTCCTGCTGTCCGGCTTGTTTCCCTGCGGGTCGGTCACGGGCGCCCCCAAGATCAGGGCGCTTCAGGTGGTCGAGGCGATCGAGGCCGAGCCGCGTGGGATCTATACCGGCGCACTGGGCTATGCGGCGCCCGGTGAGGATCTGTGTTTCAGCGTGCCGATCCGGACGGTGGTCACGAGCCGGCCCGGGCATGCGGAACTGGGAATCGGCAGCGGCATTGTCCATGAATCGACCGAAGAGGCCGAGTTCCGCGAATGCCGCCTCAAGGCGCAATTCCTGTGGGCGGTCAACGATGCGTTCGGGCTGATCGAGACCATGCGTCTGGAAGGGGGCCGCGTGCGGCATCTGGAGCGACATATGGCGCGCCTTGAACGTTCGGCGCGGGTCTTCGGATTCGCCTGGCGCCGCGAGGCGCTGATGGAGGCGGTGGGCGAGGCCAGCCGCGAGGTGGCCTCCGGCCCGTGGCGGCTGCGGGTGCAGCTTGCGCGTGATGGTACCGTCACGTGCGCGACGCGTCCGCTGGCAGCGCCGCCGCGCGAGCCGCCGCTCGTCACCCTGAGCGCGCAGCCCATTCGAGCCGACTCGATATTCCAGCACCACAAGACGACCCGGCGCGACCATTATGAGCGCGCGTACGCGCACGCTGCCGCGCAGGGGGCCTACGACGTCCTTTTTCTGAATGAGCATGGGCATCTCGCCGAGGCGAGCCGCCACAACCTCTTCGTCGAGCGCGCCGGCAGGCTTCTGACGCCGCCGCTCGAGAGCGGCGCCTTGCCTGGCATCGGTCGTGCCTTGACGCTGGAGCGCGAACCCGAAGCCTGCGAGCGGCGGCTCGACCTCGACGATCTCCTGGAGGCCGAACGGATTTTCCTGTGCAATTCGGCGCGCGGCCTCGTGGAAGTGCGGCTGCACCCCGACGCGTATGAACAGGTGCGCCGAGCGCCCTCGGCGGACGTCCGGTGAGGCGCTTGTCGTTGCCGACGCCCGCCGGCGCGGGCGCCGGCGACCCGGTGGCGGCCCATCGAATGGCGTCGCCGCATTCGCGGTACCAAGTTGTGCTATGGTGGGACATCAGGCGGCCCCCTGGAACGGATGTCCCGCCCGCATTTTCACCTCCAAGGGAGTGGCGAATAGTCGCCCTATTTCATAGGCGACGGTGATCATGAATATTGCGGATGGCCGCGCCAATGATCGCGCGTCGGCGCCTGGACGGAGATGGGGACCGTTCGCCGCCTGGTGGAAGACGCCACCCTAGGCCAGTGCCATGGCCGTCGAGGCGCTGCTTCGCGATTATCGGGCCGAGAAGCGCCGTTGGCTGGAGGTTCTCGCGCGGGCGGACCGGTGACGGTTCCGGAAGTGCCGCCGCGTGGCGCGCCCATGTTGCCGCGTCAGGAGATTTTCGCGAGGACGGGTGGCACGGCGC